>JBGAOD010000004.1:0-77769 GCA_044221955.1 Phycisphaerales bacterium
CGCTGAAGAGGTTCAAGAGCAACGCGGAGTTGGTGGGCGGGGCGGGTTGACCGAGCTCGACACGCGCGGGGCGGTCGGCCAGCAAGCGTCCGGCACACCCGCGATTTGACCTACTGCAACGACGCCATGTCGATCACGAACCGGTACTTCACGTCGCTCCGCAGCATCCGCTCGTAGGCCTCGTTGATCTTCTGGATCGGGATGATCTCGATGTCGCTCACGATGTTCTTCTTGGCGCAGAAATCTAACATTTCTTGAGTCTCGGCGATGCCGCCGATCGCCGAACCGGCGAGGCTGCGGCGCTTCATCAGGAACTTCCAGATATTCGGCGGCTGGTGCGGCGTGGCCGGCGCGCCGACCAGGCACATCGTGCCGTTGGTGTTGAGCATTTCCATGTAAGGATCAAGGTTGTGAGACACGGCCAGCGTGCTGAGGATGAAATCAAAGCTGGCCGCGTGCTTCTTCATGGCGTTCTCGTCGCGCGAGATCACGACCTCGTCGGCCCCCAGCCGCTTGCCGTCCTCAACCTTGCCGGGCGAGGTGGTGAACAGCACCGTGTGGGCCCCAAAGGCTGCGGAGAACTTCACGCCCATGTGCCCGAGCCCGCCGAGCCCGACGACGCCGACCTTCTTCCCTGGACCCACGCCCCAGTGCTTGAGCGGCGAATACGTCGTGATCCCCGCGCACAGCAGCGGCGCGGTGGCGGCGAGGTTCTTGCTCAGGGCCTGGGGGACGCGGACGACGAAGCGGTCCGAGACCACGATCGACTTGGAATACCCGCCGTAGGTCATCTTGCCGGGCATGTGCTTGTCGGGGCTGTTGTACGTGCCGGTGATGTCGCCCTTGTCGCAGTAGATCTCTTCGCTGCGCACGCAGGCCGGGCAGACGCCGCAGGAATCGACCATGCACCCCACGGCCGCCAGATCGCCGGCCTTGAACTTCGTCACTTCGGCCCCAACGCGGACAACCCGGCCCACGATCTCGTGCCCGGGCACGACCGGGAAAACCACGCCCGGCCACTCACCGCGGGCCGTGTGCAGGTCCGAGTGGCAGACGCCGCAGAAGAGGATGTCGATGTGCACATCCCGCGGCCCGGGGTCGCGGCGGTCAATGTGGAAGTGGGCGAGAGGGGACGTGGCGGTTTGGGAACCGAAGGCGGGGGATTTTGTGGGCATGGGGGGAGGGTAGGTGGGGATCGGAGAATTGTGGAGCGGGAGATGTCGAAGTCACCTGCTATAGTTTTTCGGAGTCAACATGAGCTTTCTCAAAGCAATCAACGAAGTACATCGGTTCACAGCTCTCATCCAGGCGGAATTCGCCGCGGCGATCAAAGCCAAGTCCTTTGTTTCCGGTACGCCGGCAGCAATGGTACTTAGAACGATTCAGTACGCTGAACAGTCGTTTGGTAGCGTGTGTGTTCTTTGCGATCGAGGTGACCTTGCTCCTTCAGCCGCAATCGTCCGAAGTGTCTACGAAGCGATCTTTCGGATTCACTGGGCATGTATCATGCCGTCAGGATGGGATCGGGTGACGCTGTATTGGCACGACCAAGACAGAAAGATGGCGAACGGTCTGAAACATGTACCAGCAATGAAGAAAAATGCGGACGAGATTCTAACTCGTGCGAATTCTGTCACGCAAAGTGCTCGCGCGTTGGACCCGAACCTGAAATCTGCGCCTGGGTTCGAAAACCTGCTGAAGGACGTTGACGCTGCCGAGGTAGCTTCCGGCAAGCTTTCGAGCTACCCAAATCGAACTCACATGCAATATGACGCCCTTTACCGAATACTCAGTGCTTCTGCTCACGGCCATCCTGGCGTCATTTCGGAAAAGAGTATTGATTCGTATATGTCAATACTTGGCTTGACGTCCGGGCATATCGCTGAATCTTTGGATCGTATCTTTGAGTTGTTGGTCCCCACCCGTCCTGTTGACACAGCCACCGAACATACGAATCAGTTCGCGAAGGTATTTGAAAACCTTGAGACGGCGCTGAGTGTAACTCCCTAAGACCGACGCCGATTGAATCACTCGAGCGTGCGGGCCGAGGTGTCGCCGGGGCGGCGGGCGAGGTAGAGGTACGCGGCCTGGGCCTTGCCTTGGCGGTAGGTGATTTCGAGGTAGTGGTGTTTCATGCGGTTGGTGATTTCAGCGGCAAGGACTTGGTGCGACCCGCTTCGACGGCGGAGCCGTCAAGGTCAGTAGCCGTGGGTTGCCGCGCAGGCGGCACCCACGGACCCGGCGAGCAAAAAACCCGCACCGCGACGCGGTGCAGGAGAATCAAGGGCACCTTGACCGTGGGTGCGGCTTCGCCGCTACCCACGGCTATTGACCTGTGCCGCGTCGCGGCTCTCACGCCACCTGCGGGTTCGCCAACCCCCGCACGCTCGCCGCTCTCCTCTTCATCCCCGCCGTCTGCGGCGTCTCTTCCGACGCCGCGAAGCTTTCGCCGAAGCGGAACAGGCGGAAGCTGTTGGCCAGGACGAAGACATCGCCCACGAAGTGGTACAGGGCCGCGATCGGCAGGGCGGCTCGGCCGGCCTGGCTCAGGACGCCCGTCGCGGCCAGGGCCAGGCCCAGCAGCGCGATCAGGATCGACGCGGCCACGTTCTGGGCGATGATCGAGCGCGTCTTCCTGGCAAGCTCAACCAGGAACGGCACGCGCGAGAGGTCGTCGTTCATCAGGGCCACGCCGGCCGAGTTCGCGGCGATGTCCGAGCCGGACAGGCCCATGGCCACGCCGACGTCGGCGGCCGCGAGGGACGGGCCGTCGTTGATGCCGTCGCCGACCATCATCGTGCGGTAGCCGGCGCTGACCAGCCCCTTGATCTGCTCGTGCTTCTCTTCAGGCAGGCACTCGGCCTCGACCATGTCGACGCCCACGGCCGTTCCCACGCGGGTGGCGACGCTGAGGCGATCGCCGGTGAAGATGGCGACGCGGCGGATGCCCTGCTCGCGCAGGCTCTGGATCACCGAGCGGGTGTTGGAGCGGACGGTGTCTTCCAGGCCGACGGCCCCAAGGTAGCGGCCGTCACGCATGACGTGGACGCCGGTCATGCCTTCGATCTTGGCTTCGACGGCCTCGACCTCGGCGCGGATGCTGGGGGCGAGCTCGACGAGCCACGTCGCGCGGCCGATGCAGATCTCGCCCATGCTGGTGTGGGCGCGGACGCCGCGGCCGTGGATCTCTTGATAATCGTTGCTGCCGTCGAGCTCGATGCGGGCGGCCTTTGCGGTGGAGATGATCGAGAGCGCGAGCGGGTGGTTGGAGTGCTGCTCGCCGTTAGCGGCCGAGCGGAGGAGTTCAGCACCCTCGACGTCCGTGGCGGGGGCGAGGCGCGTGACCTGGAACTTGCCGGTGGTGATGGTGCCGGTTTTATCGAAGACCACCGCGTTGACGTTGCCCGCGGCTTCGAGATAGCTGGGCTGCTTGATGAGGATTCCCAACCGTGCGGCGGCTGCGAACGCGGCGAGCATGGCGCTGGGGCTGGCGAGGAGGAGCGCAGAGGGGCACGCGACGACAAGGACGGTCACGGCCGTTTCCGCCGCTCGGGCCCGCGTGGCGAGGTCGGCCGAGTTGTTCATGAGGAACCAGACCAAGGCCGCGACCGAGAGCACGACAGGGACGAAGAACTGCGAGATCTGTTCGATCAGCAGTTGCCGCGGCGTGCGGCTCTGCTCGGCCTGGCGGATGAGCTGCGTGACCTTGCCGATGGTCGTGTCCTGTCCGATCTGGGTCACGGAGATGTCGATCGCGCCGGTGAGGTTGGTGGTGCCGGCGTAGACCGCGTCGCCGCCGTGGACCTCGACGGGCACGGCCTCGCCGGTGAGCGAGGCCTGGTTGACGGTGGAGCGACCCGTGACGACCCGGCCGTCGACGGGCAGGTTCTCGCCGGCACGCACGCGGACGGTCTGCCCGACCGTGACCTGGGACAGCGGGATCTCGCGCTCCTGGCCGTTGTCCACGATGCGGGCGATGTCGGGGGTGAGCTGGATGAGGTTCTCGATCGCCCGCTGCGCGCCCGAGGCCGAGCGGCGCACGAGCTGACCGACCACGACAAGGATGAACGCGAGCCACCCGGCCATCTCGTAGTTGCCGGTGGCGATCGCGGCCACGATCGCAAGTGCAGCCAGCGAAGAACTGGAGAGCCGCGTGCGCGTCACTTCCTTGATGGCGGCGGTAAAGAGCGGGATGCTGAGGAGAAGTGCGCCCAGCATGGCCGGGATCTGCGCGACGTTGCCGCTGGCCAGGTCGAACATGCGGGCGACGGTCGTCGCGAGCACCAGCACGCCGCCGAGCAGGTAGAGGGTGATGTAACGATCGATCTCGACCTCGTGGTGCGAGCAGCAGGTCGGGTCGTTGGGGTCGTACGCGGCCTTGGCGTGCGAGTGGTCGTGCGAGTGATGGTGGTCGCCGTGGGTGTGGTGCGCGTGATCGTGGGCGACGGGCTGAGCGCGATCCGGTGCGGGCTGGCCGGGCGTGTGCGTTGACATGGGAGACAACTCCGAGCGGAGCGCCGAGAATTGGCGCGTCCGAAGTGAACGGATCAGAAGGAACGAGATCCAGAACCAATCGAACAAGAACGGGGAGAATAGGTGTCCCCGACGAGGGCGGGGGTTCCACGCGTCCAACACCCGGCCGAGCCGACGAACCGGTCAGCCTGTACGATACGAGAGCCTGTTCGGTTGTGTTCGGGCGCTGGAGTTCTGAGAATCCGGCCGCTGCGTTGGTCTGTACTTGTTCGGGATCGAGATGACCCAAACCAAACCTCCCCATCGTTCATCGCACACCCTGCCGCCCGAGCCCCACCGCGATTCCGTCGTGATTCTGGGCGTGGGGCAGATGGGGCTCGTGTGCGCTGGCGCGCTCTGTTCGTCTGATCCGGCGGCCAATGAAAACGCGGGGCCTGGTCACGTCACTGGAAAGAACTGTCATTCCCACGTCCGGCGGCCCAGACCCGCCGCAGCCCGCGGCTCGAACAGTTCGTGCTCCCCGACGAGGTCCGCACCTGCCACCGCAGCGACGCGGAGATCGCCGAGGCCTCGATCATTGTGTCGGCGATCCCCGTGCAGTACATCCGCGAGGTCTGGACCAGGCTTGCCAAGCACATCTCGCCCAAGGCCTCGGTTGTGTCGGTCGCCAAAGGGATCGAGAACTCGACGCTGCTTAGGCCGACGCAGATCATCACGGAAGTTCTTCGCAAGACAGGCCGCGACAACCCGGACGCCCCCGCCCGCCCGATCGGCTGCCTGTCCGGCCCGACGATCGCGGCCGAACTTGCCCGCTGCCTCCCCGCGGCCATGATCGCCGCGAGCGATGATGCTGAGTTCGCCAAGCAGATCCAATCCTTGTTCACAACAAGCTGGCTGCGGGTCTATACCAACAACGACCTGCTCGGCGTGGAGCTTGCCGGCGCGGTGAAGAATGTTGTGGCGATCGCGGCGGGGATCGTCGACGGCCTGCAGGCCGGCAACAACGCCAAATCCGCCCTGCTTGCCCGAGGCCTCGCCGAGATCTCAAGATTGGGTTTAGCCATGGGCGCCAGCCCAGACACTTTTTTCGGAATCGCGGGCGTGGGCGACCTTGCGACAAGCTGCTTCTCTCCCGAAGGCCGCAATCGGTCCTGCGGCGAAGCGATCGGCCGCGGAGCGTCGCTGGATGAGTATTTGGCACAGTCGCCTTACGTGGTCGAAGGCGTGGCGACGGCCAAGAGCGTGATGGACCTCGCGAAAAAGTACCGAGTGGAAATGCCCATCGTGCAGATGGTCCACGCGGTGCTGTTCGAGGAACTCGACGCGATCGAGGCGATTGACGAGGGAGCCCAAGGCCGAACGGGTGGGGTAGCGGCGGGAATCGTCCGTTTGGCGCGCGACAGCACGGACCGGCGTGAAATCCGATCCGTGCGGCTCGGCGGTAGCTCACCCGGGGGCTAGCAGCCGCTCTCAAAGTCAATGACATAGGCGTCGAAGTCTTCGCCACTCACGAAACCGTCGGCGTCGTAATCCGCGGAAATGTCGCCGATCTCGAACGCCGCGACGAACGCGTCAAAGTCGTCGCCGGTCAGGAATCCGTCGTCATCAAAGTCGGGAGAGCACGACCCGCAGGACTTGTAAAAAACCCACGAGAGGTCGTCGAGCGACACGTGAGGCTGGATCGTGCTGCTCGGCGCGGTCACGTTGAAGTTCAGAAAGACTTGTCGGATCGGGTGGCAGCAATCGACAAAGCTCACCCAGCGCGCGCCGGGCGTATCGGGCATGTCGACGATGTAGGCGGACTGGTCGTCGGAGAATCCAATGTTCAGGTCGCCGATGCCCTCGCCGGTCACGTACATGCCAAAGGCCATGATCGGGATGCTGAAGGTGATGGTGTAGGTGCATGAGGTACAGTCGTACCAACTGAGAAGTTCGAGGTGGTTGCCCAGGCCCGGCGGGGTGCTGGTGTTGTAGCCGCGCGGGAGAGAGCCGGCGGCGAGGGGCGGGAGGGTCATGGTGCGCTGTAGCGTGGTGGAGGTGCACTGATGGTTGGAGACGGGAGCGGCGATGTTGATCGTGAGCGGGCCGAACACGCCGGTTGTTGATGCGGCCGGGCTGGGTCCGAGCGCTCCGCCGTTGGTGTCGTCGCTCCAGCAGATCGGCTCGCACTCGAAGCGAGAGGTCTGAACGGGCGCGCACTGGTTGGCGGCGATCGTCCAATTGATGCGCGCGATCTCGGAGTTGGGCCTCGGGTCGGTGGGGCCTGCGCCGGGGTCAAACCCGACAAACTTGACGACCTGCGCCTGCCCGACGCCCGCCCCGACCAGCAACATCACGATAGAAGCGCGCGTGAAAACCCGGACCACCGAAGTGTTGCGTGACATGAGATACTCCTTCAGGAACCCGTGGACAAAGTTGCCGACGGCGGCCACGGGGTGAGGGCCTGCTTTGAACAGGGTGCCCCGCTTGTGTGACCGTGCCGCACTCGGGCTCGGCGACACTCGCCGAGGCTCGGCGGGCTCTCAGACCCGCACTTTGTCAGCGATGGAACCGTCGCAAGACTCACGCGCCGAGTGATGGGATTGCGCGACAGCAGAACCGCGAGCTTCACGACCGGGGCTCGGAGCGCGTGAGGGCCGCCGGTTCGGAGCGCTCGCCTCGAACGAGCGGAACTTGTATTTCGGGATTCGGCTGCTTGGCATCGCCGGTGGGGAGGGCTCGGATGGCCTCTTGCGCGAGTTCTGACGGATCGGCCGGCTGGTTGGGCGGGCGATCGCGTGTCTCCGCCCTCGCCGCTTCAAGTTTCACGCGCGTCACTCGCGTCGGTTCGGCGTCGAGCACCGTGACCATGACCTCGCCCAACCGGATCTGCTCCCCGGCCGCAGGGATTCGGCCCGTGGTCACCGTGACGTACCCGCCGACGGTGTCGTAGTCCTCGCTCGGCGGGAGCACGATATTGAGCGGGCGCATCGCGTAGTTTGCGTCCTCGACGTAGGCCCGCGCGTCGATCTCGGCCGCGCCGATCACGGTGTTCACGCGGATCTCGGGCTGCCCGTCCTCGCCGTGCTCGTACTCGTCCTGAATCTCGCCGACGATCTCTTCGATAATGTCCTCGATAGTGACAAGGCCCGCGGTCCCGCCGTACTCGTCGGCGACGAGCGCCAGGTGAACCTTCTTCTGGATCAGTTCGGTGAGCAATTCGCGGATGGTCTTGGTCTCGGGCACGAACATCGCGGGTCGGAGAATGGCCTTGAGCTCGAAGGACTTGCTGCCGCGCCCCTCGCCGGCCAGCCACCGCATGAGGTCTTTCACATAGAACACGCCGACGATCGCGTCGGGGCTGCCGTCGTACACGGGGATGCGGCTGTGCCCGCCCTTGCGGATGAGCTGCGTCACCTCGCCGAGGTTGTTGGTGAGCTGCATCGCCTCCATCTCGGTGCGCGGCGTCATGATCTGCGCCACGGTCTTGTCACGGAAGCGCATCACCGCCTCGATCATGTCGCGCTCGGTCTCGTCGAACTGCCCGTCCTGCTGCGCGTCTTCCACGACGGACAGCACTTCGGCGCTGGCGATCGAGGCCGGGTCTTTGGTCGATCCGGTGAGCCGGCGCACGACCTCGTCCACGGCGTTGATGATCGGCTGGAACGGCTTGCTCAAGATGAAGCACGCGCGAATAGTGCGCGACCATGCGTACACCGTCGCCGCCCCCGCGTGCCGCGCCACGCTGTGCGGGATCGCCACGCCAAACACCCACAGCACCAGCGACGTGATCCCGATGCCCAGCACCACCGGCACCCACGTCGCCATCGCCGTATCAAACACGGCGCGGAAGTGAAACACGATCGAGACTGCCAGAAGAAGATTGCACACGATGCGCGGCAAAGCCACCGCGTCGGCGTGGGCATTGACGTCGGCCAGGATGCGCTCGACACGCCCCGAGGCCTTGGGGTCGCCGCGGCGGTCCGCGAGGCTCTCCAGCGACGAGCGCGAAAGATCGCGCAGCGCGTGGTAGAGCGTCGAGAACAGCGTTCCCACGACCGCGGCGACAAACGCCAGCCAGAGCCAGCCGCCGGTCACGATCGGCCTCCCATCGCGGGCGGCGCACCTGATGCAAGCCCGGGAGCGAAGGTCGCACCGATGCCCGTGGCCGCGAGCACGCGATCCTCGGCGGCGTGCATGGCGGCGTGCGACGCCTCGTCGTGGTCGTCGTGACCAAGACAGTGCAACGTGCCGTGCAGAACATACAGCAGAAGTTCCTGCGCAACGGAGTGCCCGTACGAGCCTGCCTCGCGGGCGGCCTCGTCGGCACAGACGAGAATGTCCACGTCGAGGGTCGGTAGGTGAGGAACCAACGCGGAGCGATCGTCGCCTACCGGCACGAGCCCGTCCACGCCTACCCCAGAGAGGTCACGTCCGGTGATCTCATCGTCGGACAGCTCCACCTCCGACATATCAAACGTCAGCACGTCGGTGGTGCCCTCGATCTCGCAGTATTCCAGGTGCGCGGCCGACATCTCCGCGTCGTTGACGATCAGCACCCGGACCTCGCCGGAAAGCACGCCCCCGGCCGGCGATCGACCCACGAGGGACAAACCGCCAAGCCGCCCGCCCACCAGTCCCCCACTGCCCGGGATGGCCCCGATTACCCGGGCCGCTGAATCCAGCAGCCAGCGGGCCTCGGCCTCGGGGAGCAGCGCGTTGGGATCGGCGATCTCGACCCGGAGCGAAGGCTGCGGCGAGCCGCGGGGCTTCGGAGTTGTGCGGGCGTCGTCCATAGTGGTTTGGGAGTCGTCGGCGACCAAGGCCCATCAGCGAAGTGGCGATGGGCTGGAACGCGGCTTCGTGCATGCATCATATCGGGAAACGATCGGCCGGACCATGCGTTCGCACTTTGCACGGGTTCTCGCGGGACCGTGAAGGCGGTCTGCGCCGAATCCACCGACTGTGAAGCATTATTACTGGACCTTCGGCGCAGTGCGGCCACGCTTAGACTCTCGCCCTCGCCATGGACCAACCAACGACCCACAGCCCATCGTCCCCGCGCCGCGACCGCTGGCTGGGCGTCGCGATGGTCGTGGTGGCCTCGGTCGGGTTTGGGTTCATGGGGCTGTTCAGGCACTGGGCCGACCTTGGCGGCGTCACGTCGGCCCAGTCGCTGCTCTTCCTGCGCTTCGCGATCGCCAGCGCGGTGTTCGTGGCGGTGATCGGGGCCCGCCGCACGCCCTGGCCGCGCGGGCGGACGCTGCTGTGGTTGTTAGGCCTGGGCGCGATCGGTTACTTCGGCGAGGCTTTGTGTTACTTCAAAGCGTTAGAACTCGGCGTGCCGTCGGGGCTCACTTCGGTCTTGTTATATTTATATCCCGGCATCGTCGCGGTTCTTTCGCGAGTCTTTTTCAAAGAGAAACTCTCGATCGTGCGCGTGATCGCCATCGCGGCCGCGTTCGCGGGGACGGTGCTGGCGATCGACCCGTTCCAGTCCGGCGACGCCGCGAAAAGCAGCACCGCCGGCATCGCCTTCGGCATCGGCTCGGCCCTCATGTACTCGCTCTACATCGTCGTCGGCTCGCGCGTGACCAAGGGCGTGGACGCCATCGCGTGCTCGGCCGTCGTCTCGCTCAGCGCCGCCGCGGCGTTCGGGGCCGCCGCGCTGGCGACTGGACCCACCTGGCCGACCGCCCCCATCGGCTGGCTCGGTGTGCTGGCCCTCGGCCTGCTGGCCACCGTCGTGTCCGTGCTCGGCATCATCGCCGGCATGCAGAAGATCGGCCCGGTGGACACGTCAACCATCGCCACGCTGGAGGCCATAACGACCGTCGCGGTCGGGGCGATCTTCCTGAGCGAACGACTCGGGGCCGTGCAGTGGATCGGCGGCGGTCTGATCCTGGCGGCGGCGGTGGTGATGGCAAGGGCCCGAAAACCGCCGCCAACAATCGCTGGGGAAAGTTGAGCGCCCTGACCCGTGCCACCGAGATCGGTTCCTCCGATCTCGGTGTCTTCGCTCGACAGACACGCCCGGTGCGACGTGGTCGTCCAGGTTTCATGCTCAGATCGCGACCGATTCCTCAAGATGTTCTGGTACATTCACGACCGGCAAAAATCGAGGCTCCGATGCGGAGGACGACGATTGTGCGGAAGTTCAGCAGGGACATCAACCCATCCGAGGAGTGTTCGAAGGTCAAGAAGAACGGAACAGCATGAGCGTGGCTCGGAAACTCTTTGATCAAACGAGGACACCGAGATCGGAGGAACCGATCTCAGTGGCACGAGGTCAGTGCCGCCAGGCTGTTGTGTTGGCCACGCTGGTTCTCTGCTCCCTTTGTACGCGCGTGTGGGCGCAAGCCGCCTCGGAGAACTTTCAGGAGCGGCCCGGGATTCTCGAGTTCTCTGGGCGGATGATCGTTCGGCCTCTGCAAAGCTCGGCCCTTCACGACCGCGGGCTGTCCGCAGTTGACATCAACACCTGCCGCGAACGTGCCGCCGCGCGGCTGCGGCCTCAGCTCATCGAGTACGTCCCCGCTACGGACGAATATGTAGTAACGCTGCCGCCGGGCGAGACCGAGAACACCTTCGCCGCGATGCTGCGGACAACCGGCGACTATGAGTACGCGGTGCCCGATTGGCGGTGTTTCCTGGTAAGCACGACGCCCAACGACCCCGCATTTCGGAGTCAGTGGCATCACAAACGAGTTCGTTCGGCCTTGGCCTGGGATGTTTCCACGGGTAACAGCGGCTTGATTATCGCGGTCGTCGACGGCGGCGTGCAAGTCGACCATCCCGACCTCGCGGCGGCGCTGGTCCCGGGGTACAACGCCGCGGACCGCTTGGCCCAGAGCGCGGGTGGCAGCGTCGGCGACGTCGACGGGCACGGCACGTTCGTCTCCGGGCTGGCCGCGGCCGTTGGGAACAACATGCTCGATGTCGTCGGCATGGGGTGGAACTTCGGGCTCATGCCGGTGCGTTATTACAACACCCCCGGCGGCGGGTACCTCGGCGACATTCTCGACGGCGTGCGCTGGGCCGCGGACCACGGCGCGCGGATCATCAACGTGAGTCAGACCGGCGTGGAGTACGAGGTGGTGCAGACCACCGGCGCGTACGTCAAGTCCAAGGGCGGATTGCTCTTTTGGGCGGCTGGGAACGACGGGCGCGATCTTTCGTGGTTCGATTGGCCGGATGTCATCGTTGTCGGCGCGACCAACAGCGCCGACGGCCGACCGGCCTGGTCGGCCTTCGGCAACGCGGTCGACGTCTTCGCGCCCGGGGAGAACATCCTCAGCACGGGCATCGTGAGCGTGGAAGCGATCGGCAGCGGGACCAGCGCGGCGACGCCGATCGCGGCGGGGATCGCCGGGCTGCTCTGGAGCCGCTTCCCAGGGCGCAGCCCAAGCCAGATCGAGGCCGCCCTCTTCGCCGGGTGTGTTGACCTAGGAGCACCCGGCAACGACCTCGTCTGGGGCTGGGGTCGGGTCGACTCATACTCCACCGTGACCCACGCCTTCACATGCCCGCCGGATTTCGATGGCGATGGCTTCCTGACTGGTGACGACTTTGATGCGTATGTGACCGCGTTCGTCGCCGGCAGCCGTGCCGCCGACTTTGACGGCGACGGATTCGTCACCGGCGATGACTTTGATGCGTATGTCGTTGCGTTCAGCGCGGGTTGCTAGTGCGAGGGCGGGCGGGTGGTGCCGATCCCACGCCTTACTTGCCGATCATCGCGGCGTCCTTGCTCACAAATACCGTTGATTGATTGGAGGCAGCCCGATCGCCTTCCGCCACACCACCAGTTGACCAAGGTGGTACCCGAAGTGAGCGGCGGCCACCTGCAGCACCGCGTGGCCCAGCGTTGGAAAAACGTGGCGGTAGCTGGTGTCGGGGAGGTCGGTATCCAGCCCGGCGTCGCCGAGTTCGGCGAGGCGTGCGGTGAGGCGTGAGAGCCCGTCATTCATCGCGTCCACGAGTTCGCGCTTGGAGGGGTAGGTCTTGCGCGTGGGGACGGGGACGCTGCCACCGCCGAAGAGTTCGGGCCAGTTCCACTCTTCGCTGAGCCAGGGTTGCAGACCCATCTCGCCGCCGATGAGCTGGTTGCTGTACACGAGGTGCCCGAGCGTCCACGCGGCGTGGTTCGGCACGCCCGGCGGCTGTTCGGCGAACCGCTCGTCGGGGATGTCCGCGACCGAGGCGAGCAGGAACGACCGCGACATTTCGAGGCTGGCGATGATCTGTTGGTGCATGGCCGAAATTGAAGGACGCGGCAGCCGAGTTGTCATCTCACGCTGGTGCCTGCCGTCGCGCGCAACTTGTCTGCCACCTTCTCCTTCGTCGGCAGCCTCACCTCCGTCGCCATCCCCACCACCTTCATCGCGCGGATGATGATGTACGTCAGGTCGAACTCCCACCACCGCAGGCCGTGACGGGCGCTGTGGGGGAAGGCGTGGTGGTTGTTGTGCCAGCCCTCGCCCATGGCCAGCACGCCGACGAGGGCGTTGTTGCGGCTCTCGTCGTGGCTGTCGAAAGGCTTGGTGCCCCAAAGGTGACAGATCGAGTTCACGCTCCAGGTCACGTGATGGACGACGAGGATCCGCACCAGCCCGCCCCACAAGAAGCCCAGCACGACGCCCATCCAGGACATCGTGAGCAGCCCGCCGAGCACGGCCGGGACCGCCAGCCCGACCAGCACCCACATTGGAAACTGCCGATCGACCAGCACCAGCATCGGATCGCGCCGCAGGTCGCGAACGTACTTGCCTAAACCCTTCGTGCGGGGCGCGAAGAGCCAGCCGACGTGCCCGTGGTACGCGCCGCGGAGCGTGGCCAGGAACCCGTCGCCCCACGAGCCGTTGACGCCCATGTGCGGCGAGTGCGGGTCGCCCTCGGTGTCGGAGAACTCGTGATGGCGGCGGTGCTCGGCCGTCCAGCGAATGACCGGGCCCTGCACCGCGATCGAGCCCAACGCGGCCAGCACATAACGAACAGGGGCGGGCGCTTTGAACGCCCGGTGCGTGAAAAGGCGGTGGTACCCGACGTTCACGCCCACGGCCGAGAGAAACGCCATGCCGAACGCGATCGACGCGTACGTCCAGTTGAATCCGGTGCCCCATGTGAGCACCATGGCCGCGGCGAGGCCGAGGAAGGGGATGGTCACCGCGAGGATGTTGATGATCGCCAGCTTGCGGTCGGCCGGTGAACGGTGGGAGAAATCAGTGAGCGAGAGCGGCTGAGGGGCCACACCAATCTTCGGTTCGATCTCGGGTTCAATTCCGAGGGCTCGATCCGCGACGAGGGCCGGCAAGGAGGCAACACCGCTGGAAACAACGCCGCGAACTTTGCTCTCAACGGGCATAGCCATCCTCCGGGGGCGACCGAATCGGTCGAACGTACGGAGTGGTTGCCACGAGCCGCGGCGTGCGTTCTTAAAGTGATGATAGGCTTTGGGTTATGGGCGTCCCGCCCCGAACAAAGATGCGAACCAATCTCAGCAGGGATCGAGGCGGGCTCATGTTTGGGGAACGCTAGGAAGATCGTCGGACAGGCCGTGCCCGCTTGACTCCGCCTGCCCCTCGTTTATCATTCCTCTCTACCCGCAATACGAAGTTGACGGGTGCCTGTTCGAAATCTTGCCGGCGTTCCGGGCCTTCAAGCCTGGAAACAAACCGGCCCGCCCCGCCCGGTAGGCGGCGAGCTTGATCGGATGCTCCGGCGTCTGGCTCTGGATCTCCGTCGATCGGTTTCGACGACGGGGTTCGGTCAGATCTCCCGAAGCTCTTGCGGAGGTTTTCCCATGATGCGTCGTGAATCTTTCATCGCCAAGCCCAACGAAGTCAAAGCCTCGTGGCGCATCGTTGATGCCGAAGGCGTGCCGCTCGGTCGTTTGGCCGCCCAGGTCGCCATCGTCCTCATGGGCAAGCACCGCCCCGAGTACACGCCGCACGTCATTACCGGCGACAAGGTGATCGTCACCAACGCCAAGAAGGTCGGGCTGACCGGTCGCAAGGCCGAGCACCGCATGAAGCAACGCTACACCGAGCACCCCGGCGGGCTCAAGATGGAGTCCTACGGCAGCGTCCGCGAGCGTCGCCCCGAGCTGCTGGTCGAGGACGCGGTCCGCCGCATGTTGCCCAAGAACCGCCTCGCCCGCGTGATGCTCAAGAACCTTGAGGTGTACCCGGCCGGCGAGCACCCGCACGCTGCGCACAACCCGACGGCGATCGTGGTTGGGTAAGGGAAAATTTCCAAATTTGGAAATGGCAAAATGGCCAAACGAAGAGTGTGTTTTTTACGTCGGCCTTGCGGCCGCATGTTGATCGAAATGGGAACCAGGCTTGGCGCGGTGGTGGCGGTCAAGCCGCCGCGGGTTGCCAAGCCGGCCGACAAGCGCGGCTGGTGGTGGGGAACGGGCCGCCGCAAGACGGCCGTCGCCCGCGTACGCATCCGCCCCGCCAAAGAAGGCGCGGGCACCGTCGTCGTTCACCGCCAGGACAAGTCGGTCAAGACGATCGCAGAATACTTCTGCGAAGAGCGCGACCGCAACGACGCCGTCGCGCCGCTGACCCTGACCAAGACTGATGGCCGCTTTGATGTTGTCATCCGCCTGCACGGCGGCGGGCTGATGGGCCAGTCGCAGGCCGTCATGCTCGGGCTGGCCCGGGCCCTGCGCGATTACGACCCCGCCCTCGACAGCCCGCTGCGCGAGGCCGGGATGCTGACCCGCGACTCGCGCGCCGTCGAGCGTAAGAAGTACGGCCAGTCCGGTGCACGCCGCCGCTTCCAGTTCTCGAAGCGTTAATCGCAGGATCGACCCCGCGGACAAACCATCGAATGACAAGGCCCGGGCAACTGCCCGGGCCTTTTTTCTTGTGCGATGCTCCGGGCCAACAAAAGAAACCTACAAGCCCCACGAGCCCGATGAGCCTCGGCTGTCAAGCCGGGGTCTTCCGTTGATGCGAAAACCGGGGCTTGACAGCCCCGGCTCGTATCGTTTTTCTCAAAGTCTCCGAACTAGCAACCGGCCTCGAACGCGACGACAAACGCGTCGAAATCGTCGCCGGTCACGAAGCCATTACCATCGAAGTCCGCGGCGATAATCCCGGCCTCGAAATCCAAGACATACTCGTCAAAGTCGTCGCCGGTCACGAAGCCATCCTGGTTGTAATCGGCCGGGCAGCGTGGCGTGCGGTAGGCGTAGAGCTTGTCGATGCCGGCAACGATCAGCGTGCCGTCCTTGCCGATCGCGGGCGCGCCGATGTTGATGTTGGGGACCGCGACGGACCAGCGCTGGGTGAGGTTCGCGTTGAAGGAATAGAACCGGCCGTTGCTGAACGCGCCGTTGGAGAAGAACAGCCTGCCGTCGCGGTCCACGGCCATGCGTGGTTGCGAGAAATCGGCCGGGATCGCGGCGCTGGACGCGATGAGCGAACCGTCGGCCGCGGCACGGCGTGCGATCACGTTGCCCGGGTCCATCATGAACACCGAACCGTCCGGGCCGACCGCGAACTCGGACTCGGTGGTCCACTGCGCGGGCTTTGACCAGCGGACATTCATGGCCGAGCCACTATCGTTGATGGCGTAGAAGAAATCGACCGAGACGTTGTTCTGCACGCGCGAGAGATAGATCGTGCCGTCGGCCCCGACCATCGGCGTGTTCTGGATCGTGAACCCCGCGAGGGTCTGGCTCGCATATTGGAACGCGCCGGTCGTGAGGTTGAACTTCTTGATATTCGTACCCCCGGCCACGGCATCGGCGACATAGATCGCGTTCCCGTGAATGGCCCCGCCGCAGTTTCCGCTGACCGAGCCTTGGCGGGCGGCCCGCCACGCGGTGGTGCCGTCGGCGGCGCGGATGCGCCAGATGTCACGGAAGCTGGCGACGACGGGGTCGCCGTTGGGGGCAAAGACGACGCCGTCGTAGGCCCCGGCGTCGATAAGGTCGGCCGAGGTCCAGAGGATGTTGCCGTTGGCGGCGTCAAGGCAATAGAGCTTCGCCTTGACCGAGGCACCGTTGCCCGAGCGCGCAACGTAGACCTTTCCGCCCGAGGCTCCGGCGACCCAGGTGGTCCAGTCCGTGCTGGCCGCCGGGATGTTCTTGAACCAGAGTTCCGCGCCGGTGTTCAGATCAACCGCAACGACCGGCGATTCATCGGAAGCGGGCTCGGGCGGGAAGCCGGTCTGGCGGACGGTGAAGACGCGGTTGCCCTCGATGACGGGCTGCCACGCGATGATGGAGGCTCGGCCGGCGGACCAGAGGAGGTCGGCGGCGCTGTCGGGCCCAAGGTCTGTCGTGAGCCCGTTGCGCCCGGGACCACCGCCCGCGTTGGTCCAGTCATCGGCGCGGACCGTAGGGACCGCGCCGATCGAGGCGAAAACCGGCGTGATCCAGAGCACGAAACGCGAAGAACGTGGCTGGGACATGGCTGGCCCTTCACTGAATATTGACGCTCGGGTCCGTTTGGGGTACTGGGTTGGCGTTCCTGGACTCGGCCCATTCGCCGAACACGGGGCGTCGCGGATCGCCAAGTCTTGTTCGAGCGGTCTTTGACACGCCCCGGGCCGACAAAGGCAATGGGGTGGCGGTGTCGGTCGATAGATTGACACCGACCTGAGTTTGTACCGTCGAAACTCTCGGGGCACAAGCCCCAAATGCGCGGCCCGACCTCGGGACGGAGCGCGGCTGGGCCGATAAGAGGGGCTCGATTTGGAAAATCGGTGGTGAGAGCGTGGGTTGTGCCTCGGAGGGAATCGCCCGAGCAGATTGAGGTGGTGCGGCGAGCGTTTGGCAGTACAGTGTGAACGGCTCACGAGGATCTGGCGATGATCATGGTACCCGCTGGCTCGGGCGCGCCCGTGAACGAGGGGAGTGTCGCGTGACTCAAGTGTCGTTGGGCAGGTCGTTGAGAGGGATTGTTCTGTCAGCGCGAGCGAGGGCGCGCTCGGCCTCGATCCTGATGGCCGGCACGGCGGTGTGCATGACAAGCGGGGCGAGCGCGGGCGCATGGGGAAGACCGCTCCCGGAACACAATCCCGCGCCCCCGGGAGAGACCGCGGTCTTCACGTTCGATGGCAGGCCGCGACTGAGCCCGGGGTTGAACTTCGAGTTTTCGCGCGACTCGGCGACGCTGGACGACCAGGGCGTGGCGGTTGGGGTGGGCGTGCCTCGGTTTGCGTCGCCGCGGCTGCTCTGCGGCGCGCCTGAAATCAGGACGATCGCGGGGACGGTCAATAACACGAGCCTGGATCTGTTGGCGGCCGGCGTGGCGGCGGACGGCACGACGCCGGTGTGGATCACGCAGGACAACAACCGGGGGCTGGTGAGCGTGATCGTGGGATCGGAGACGGGGGCGACGTACACGTACAACCGCGGTGCCAACGCCGCCAAGGGTGGGTTGGCGGACTTTCTTCGCGAGTCGATCGATGAGTCGCCGGACGAGGCGTGGGCTCCGCGCGCGGCGCTCGTGTGTCACGGGGTCGTGGTCGTTGAGTGCAACGTGGCGGTGAAGGATGTTCACGGGGATTTTTTCCCCAACCGGATCGGCTTTGCACTCTGTAATCTTTCGAGCCTCGGCGGGCCCAAAGCCCTCTGGTGGAGGCGGCACGCGTACTCGGATGTTCTCACTCCGTGGCAGGTGGGCCTGGGGTTGGGCGCGACGTGGTCGATGCGTCAGTGGTACTCGATGCAACGAGACGGGACGGCACCAACGGAGTTCTGGGTGTGCGCGACGGACTACCGTGCCGCGCCCGGCAAGGACGGGGGTTTGTACTGCCTGTTCCCCGTCACCCGCGCCAGCTCGGGGGCGAGCGAATGGAGCGCGGGGGGCGTGGTCGAACTGCCCGGGCGGTTCTCGTCCAACGGCAACGGGCTGGGGAACGTAACCCACGCCCACGCGCTGGGCGCGATCCGGTACGGGGCGGACGGGATTCTCGCCCTGGGCTCGCGCGGGGACGGGCTGTACAGCAACGCGAACTACACATGGACGCTTGAGCATCAGTCCGAGTACGCGGTCGGAGCGACGGTCGTGCCCGGTTCTCTGGGGTGGTTGACCGGACCGACTGAATGGTCGAGCGCGCGGATCGTGCATGGATCGATCATCGCCCCGAGCGCTGATCCGGGGCTTCGCCGGCTTGGGAACCAGTGGATCGGGAACTGCCCGGCGCCGGTGGAAGGCAAGTTCCTGGTCGGCTCCGACGAGGTGAGCCAGGCCATGTGGATGACCAGTTCCTTGTCGGAAAACCCGTCCACGGTTGACTTCTCGACGGTGTACCCCGCTTCGCCCGCGACCTGGCTGGTGCCCTCGGGCGGCATCTCCAGCAAGGGGCGGTACATCATGTTCCAGATCTCGACCCCGACCCCAAACCAGCTCGGGGGCCAGTATGTGGCCCAGATCTCGCCGAGCCAGTTTGACCAACTGCAGGTGTGGAGCCAGCGGGTGCTGTACAGCCCGGACGGGTTCAACTGGGGGCAGTGCTGGGCCCAGCGAGAGAACGCGCAGACCGCGCCCCTGATCGCCGATGGTCGGGTGTACGTCGGGGCCCAGGGGATGCGGAGCCTTCTGGGAATCCGGAGCATCCCCATCCCGGCGGTTCGTCTGCAACATCCTCTGCGCGTGGCGTTGGGCGGGACGAACGTGCTCGCGAGCGGCGTGAGCGTGAGCGGGGTACCCGTGAACGCGACCGTGGAGCCGGAAACACCCGTTGGAATGACTCTGCCGCCGGCAACAGGGCCGATCTTTCGGGTGGTGACGAGCCCGACGGCGAGCAACTCGGACCCGTTCATCGGGCGTTTTTCGATCGCGTCGTCCCTGGCGATGCCGTCCGCCTCGCTGCGGTTGCGGGTCTGGGTGCGCGGGACTCCGGCGAGCGAGGGCGGGTCGGCGGGGAGTACCTCGATCAGCGCCCGGATGCGCTCGACCGATCCGAACAATTCCGGCGCGAGCCAGAAGTTCAGCGCCTGGACGGACGCGATCATGCTCCCGGGCTCGGGGGACTGGGTGCCGCTGGTCCTCAACACGTCGATCGCGGCCTGGGGTTCGCAGCCGGGGAGTGTGAACCTCGATCTTGAACTCCAGAGCAACGTTGGGGTGTGCCTGCCGGGCTCGTTCCTGCTGGCGTTCGACTCGCTCACGGCGGGCGAACCGTCCCCCTACCCGCTGCCTCAGTCGGCGAGCGCCCCGTCCGAGATCGCGTCGGTCTCGGGCCTGAACCTCGACGGGGATTTCACGGTGATGCTCGGCGGGTTACTGCCCATGGACAACTGGGACAGAGTTGCGTGGGACCAGTCGAACCTGGAGCGCCCGCTCTGCTCGATCGTTTCGCAGAGCGGGGATCGCTGGATCGAGGTTTCGGCCGACCCGGTCGGCTCGGAGATCATCCTGGAGTTCTTCAACCACGGGACGATCACCGACCGGACGCAGATCTTTGATACGTTTTTCACGCCCGGCTCGCCGGTCCTGTTGGCGATCCGGCACGACGCGGCGGCGCACATCATCACACTCCGGGCATCGGCATGCGGGAACACGATCGGCTTGGCGACGCTGGACACGTTCGAGTTCGACGGGCCCGTGACCCGCGTGAAGTTCGCGGGGGGCGGCTCGAACCGAGTAACGCCGATGGACTGGTTCGGCGGGCTCGCGCAGGCGCGAGCCTGGACCGACGTGGAGATGGACGCGGGGCTCAAGACTCTGTCGTTCCTGACCCCTCCGCCTTGCCGAGCGGACGTGAACGGGGACGGGTTCGTGACGGGCGATGACTTTGACGCCTACGTCCTGGCGTTCGAGGCCGGGGACGCGTCGGCCGACTTTGACGGCGACAGCTTCGTGACCGGAGACGACTTCGACGCCTACGTGGTGGAGTTTGAGGTGGGGTGCTGAATCGCGCCCGGTCGCAGGAGGCGTCGAGTGAATGCGGGTGACAGGACTTGAACCTGCAAGGCCTTTCGGCCACGGGAACCTAAATCCCGCGCGTCTGCCATTTCGCCACACCCGCGTGGTTTCAGAACTCGGGGGATCGTAAGGGGTTCACCCGGGCGGCGGCTCGGTTCTCCTATGGAATCCCCGCTCGGTATGCCGAAAGAAGAAGGAGCACCACGAGCGGGCCCGACTGGGCTTAGGGGATCACATGAACCATCGTCAACGCGTCGGGCTCGCCATTGCACCGCTTTTCCTTCGGGTCGGGCTTGGGATCACGTTTGTCTGGGCCGGTCTCGGAAAGGTCATGGGAGACGAGATGTCGGTGCAGGGGGAGGACGCGGTGATCCTCGCGGACCTAGGCGTGATCGCGGGGCCCGGGCCCCGGGCAACTCCCGCTCCGGGGACCACGCCGACAAACGTCCCACCGCCGACGCCGGGGAAGCCCGAAGGGGCGACCCCGGGTACGCCCGCCCCGACACAGACACTCCCGGTACCAGGCGAGAAGAAAGCTCCGCCGAGCGAACCGGCAAAGCCTGAACCCAAGGCCGAACCCAAGCCGGAGCCGAAGGTGGACCCCAAGCTCCCCCCCAAGACGAGCTCCGCGAAGCCCAAGGTCGAAGGGGTTGAGATCGCCGCGTTCACCTCGCCGGGTTCCGCGACCGCTCCGATCTTTGTACGAACTCAGGGCGGCGTGCCGCGGTACACCTCCGCGGACTTTGCCGAACCGGTCAAGGTCAAGCGCGTTCACAGCATCACGCTGATGCTCGTCAAGGGTGCGCACCCCGGGACGGCGGCGGACGGGTCGGCGCGGATGGCGATCTGGCCGAGCTGGGCGGCGGCGGATCGCTGGCCGGTGCTGCTGGCGTGGGCTGCGACGGTGACGGAGCTGGTGGGCGGGGCCTTTGTGCTCTGCGGATTCCTGACGCGGTTCTGGTCGCTGGGGCTGGTGGCGACGATGGTGGTGGCGGCCTGGCTGACGAACTTCGGGCCCGCGATCCAGGACGGCACGGCGGTGTGGGGGTTCCTCCCGAACCACCCGCGGTTCAGCCTGGCGGGGTGGCAGGTGCTGCTGTGGCAGTTGATGCTGGCGATGGGGGGTTTGTCGCTGTTCTTTGCGGGTCCGGGCGCGTTGTCGATCGACCGATTGTTGTTCGGCCGCGGACCGGCGAGCGGCGTGGTGCCGACGGTGAGCTAACCATGTGGGCGTGGAGAGTCGATACCGATCACACGTGAAGCGATTCTCTCGAAACGATTCGGGGCCTGGGGGGCACGCGCGGTCGCACGGACGGCCTGGTGGATGGCTCTGGCAGGGGCGTCGTTCCTGGTGGGTGCTGGCGATCGGCGTGCCGGCGGCGCTTTCGCTGGCGGTTCACACCGCGCTGGCGATCGCGGTGCGGTACTACGCGTGGTTCGAGCCGACCCCCCCGCGGCTGACGGATATCCCGGTCACCGAGACCCAGTTGACGTTTGAAGCGGCACCTGAACCGGACATCGCTCCTGCACCGGTCAATCGGGCGGACCCCTTGCCACCCGTTGAACCCGTCGCGGAGGCCACCGCGCCGGCGGAGGTGCCCTCGGAGCGCGCGCCGAGGCCCGAGCCGATCGCAGCGGCACCCGACGAAAAACCCGCCAAGCCGTCTGACCTGAGCCTCGCCCCCCCGAGCCGGTTGCCAGCACCCGCGACAAAGCTTGTGCCGCAGCCAGCACCGCCGCCGGTGCCCGTCGCTGCGCCGATCAGACCGGCCGCGCCCTCCAAGGCGACTTTCGCGGGCGTGAAGGCGGACCGGGCCGAGCGTGTGGTGTATGTCGTGGACGCTTCGGGCGCAATGACGACGAGTCTGACGTTTGTGCTCGACGAGCTGTCGCGTTCGATCGGTCGGTTGGACGAGTCGCAGCAGTTCCAGGTGATCCTGTTCCGCGAGCCCCCGCCGAGCGGGGGGGACGGCGCGGCGGCGACGGCCACGGGCTTTGAGATTTTTCACCCGCCGGGGGCGCGGGTGGCTGGGTTGCTGCGAGCCAACGACTCGAACAAGGACGCGGTGCGTGGGTGGCTGCGGACGGTTCGGCCGCTGGGTCGATCGGCGCCGTTGCCAGGCCTGCGAGCGGCGCTGGCGCTCAAGCCGCAGTTGGTGTTCCTGTTGACGCGGAGCATCACGCGCTCGGGTTCGACGCCGCAGTGGGGATCGGGGAACGCGGCGGTGCTCAAGACTTTGGATGAGCTGAACCCGCACGATCGGGTGACCGGTCGGCGCGCGGTGACGTTGAAGGCGATCCAGTTTCTGGACGACGACCCCTCGGGGTTGCTGCGGTCGATCGCCGAGCAGCACGGCGACGGGCCGGATTCATACACGCTCAAGACGATCGGGGATCTGAAGTAGGCCTCGTCGGGCCGAGGCTCAGATCGGGAGCGCGAACCCCGGTACACTCCCGCCGTGTTGCCCACCGATGATTCAGCGATGTTGTCCTGGCTGCCGGCGCTGCGCGGCCGGTTCCTCGTGTTTGAGGGCCCGGACGGGTCGGGGAAGACAACGCAGTTC
Source organism: Phycisphaerales bacterium (assembly GCA_044221955.1). GTDB lineage: Bacteria > Planctomycetota > Phycisphaerae > Phycisphaerales > UBA1924 > CAZCPB01. The sequence goes on from JBGAOD010000004.1 coordinate 22,910, forward strand.
CGCCGGTTCCTTGCCGCGTGCGGCAGCGCTGGCGTGCCGGTGTGCGAGGTACGTGAGCCGGGGGGGACAGGCGTCGGCGAGCGGGTGCGCGAGATCCTGCTCGATCACGCGCATCACGACATGGCGCTGCGGTGCGAGATGCTGCTGTACATGGCGAGCCGGGCGCAGCTGGTAGAGCAGCGGATCAGGCCGGCGCTGGCGAACCGGGATCTGGTGGTGGCGGACCGGTTCGTGTCTTCCACGCTGGCGTACCAGGGGGCGGCGGGCGGGCTGCCGCTGCACGAGATCCGGTCGGCGGCGGAGATCGCTACCCACGGGTTGTCGCCGGATCTGATTCTGATTTTCGACGTGGACGAGGTGACGGCCGCGTCGCGGATCAACCCGCTGCTGCAAAGTTCGACCCGCGACGGCAAGGGGCCGGATCGGATGGAGTCCAAGGGGCGCGAGTTTCACCGCAAGGTCCGGATGGGCTATCTTGAGCAGGCCAAGGCGGAACCGGCGCGTCACCTCGTGCTTGATGCCTCGAAGGGTCCCGATGAGGTTTGGGGCGCGATGATGAGCGGGTTGAGGGAGCGGTTGGTTCGGTAGGCGAGTGGCGGGAGGATGGTACTGCATCCTCTGGATCGCGTGGAATCTTGATCTCATGTCCCCGCTTGTCGTGTTCATTGTCGCCGGTTTTCTTTCGGGTTCGATCCCGTTCGGGCTGTTCTTTGGGAGGTTTCGTGGCATCGACATCCGGCAGCACGGATCGGGCAACATCGGCGCGACCAACGTTGGGCGGGTGCTCGGTCTGAAGCTGGGGCTGATGTGCTTTGCGCTGGACCTGCTCAAAGGGTTCGTCCCGACTTTTCTCGCCGGGCTCTACCTCGGGCTCGCGGGAAAGTTCGTGATCGTGCCGAGCGAGGCCTGGGGTTGGTTGCTGGTGATGGTCGCGCCGGTGGTCGGCTCGATGTTCTGTCCGTGGCTCGGATTCAAGGGCGGGAAAGGGGTCGCGGCGGCGCTGGGCTCGCTGCTGGGAGTGTTCCCGGTGCTGACGATCTCGGGAGCTTGCGGGTTTGTGTTGTGGTGTGTGACGGTTCGGGCGACCCGGTACGTCGGGCTTTCGTCGATCGTGGCGGCGTGCAGCCTGCCGGTCTGGGTTGTACTTGAGTACCTGGTGGCGACGTGGCTTGGGTTCCGCGGGGTTTCGGAGGGCGCGACCGCAGCGGGGATCACGGCGGCGGCGGTCACGATCAAGGGCGTCGCGGCGATCGCGACGCCGTTCGTGTTGTTGACGGCGTTGTTGTCGGTGCTGGCGACGATCAAGCACCGCGCCAACATCACGCGGATGCGGGCGGGCACGGAGCCGCGGGTGACGTGGTTTGACGCCCCGACAGCCGGCGCGCCAGCGAGATAGACGGACGCGGGCTGTTGAGCAACAGCCGAGCACGGGGCGAAGCCTCCGTGCTTGGCGCGATCCGCACGCGCGTGTGGACGCCGACGGTGGGAACGATGGTCAGACCTTGAACTTGGTAGCCAGCCCGCGGAGCCGTTCGGCGCTGGCGGAGAGTTGGGTGCAGGCCTCGGCGGCTTCGGCGGCACCCGCGGCGGATTCTTTCGTCGCGGCGCTGATCGCGTTGATAGTCCCGTTGATCTGGTCGGCCGACGCGGACTGCTGCTCGCCCGCGGCGGCGATCGATTGGATGAGCGAGGCAACCTCACCTGTGCCCTGGACGATCTGCTTGATCTGGGCCCCGGCGGAGAGGGCACGCTCGACGCCGGACTTGACCTTGCCGGCCCCGGCGGAGATCTGGGCCACGGCCTGGGTCGTGCCCACGCGGATGGTGTTGATGGAGTCGGCGACTTCCTTGGTGGCGGTGGTGGTGCGTTCGGCGAGCTTGCGGACCTCGTCGGCGACGACCGCGAAGCCTCGGCCGTGCTCGCCGGCGCGGGCGGCCTCTATGGCGGCGTTGAGAGCGAGGAGGTTGGTCTGGTCGGCGATGTCGTTGATGACCTCGATGATCTTGCCGATCTCTTCGCCGCGCTTGCCAAGCTCGCTGACGAGCGAGGCCGACTCGGTGACGACACGATCAATCTCGTTCATGTCCGAGACGGTCTGGGCAACGACCTGCCCGCCCTCGGTGGCGGCGTTGCCCGAGCGTGACGCGGCCTCGGCGGCGCCGACCGCCTTGGCGGCGACCTCGCTCATCGACGCGGACATTTCAGAAGCCGACGCAGACGCCGAGGCAACCTGCCGGGTCTGCTGTTCCATGGTGGTGACGCTGCGGTCAGCGCTCGCGGCGATCTGGGTGGCGGCGGCGGCGACTTGCTCGGCCGAACGCGCGAGTTCCGTCAGCACCTGCCTCATGCTGGCGATCATGGTGTTGCCGGCCTTGGCGAGCTGCCCGAGTTCGTCGGAGTTGGTCGCGTCGAGCGTGCCCGTGAGGTCTCCGGCCGCGACGGATTCCATGACCTTGAGCGTGCGCGCGAGCGGGCCCACGATGGATCGACGGGTCGAGATCGCAAGACCAGCGAGCGCGATGGATCCGACGGCCCCGGCGATCATCATCATGTTCTTGGCCTGGGCCATGGACTGCATGGCCTCGTCGCGCGATTGGTCGTTGAACTTCTCGAATTTCTCGGAGACCGCGCTGTTGCGACCTTCGAGTTCGGTGAAGGTCTTCATGAAACCCGGGAACCCGGCCTTGGCCTTGGCGCGGTCCTCGGTGGCGAGCGTGTACATGCTCTCGGCCGAGGTAATGTACGCCTCGAGCGCGGGTCCGATGTCGGACAGAGCCTGCGCCAGGGCATTGTCAAGCGGCAACTTGCGGTCGTCGGCGAGTGCCTGACGGAAGTTCTTGGCGTGCTCGCTGAGGGCGTTGTGCGCCTCGGTGAGTTCCGCGGCATCGGCCGCGTTGAGGAACGCGAGCACGTCGGCGCGGATGGCGTCGTGCATCATGTCGGCGCTCATGAAGTTGGTGGCCCCGGTCGCGCTCACCAGCAGTGTGTCGAGCTTGGCGCGGGACTCGTCCATTCCGACCCAACCCGCCGCGCCGATGCCGAGGGCCACGGCGATACCCATGCCGCTCAGCAGGAACAGACGACCACCCACGGAGATTTTCATGAGATCCCTTTTCAATGTCCACGAGCCCGAGAACCGCCGATCGCGCACGCGACGAAGACGCCGCAGCCCGACTATCGACGGCGGCCGTTCCCGACTTTGGGAGAGCCCGGATCTGCGTCCCGGCGCGGTTGGGTGTGCAACGGACGTAGCGGGCATTCCCTTATCTGCGTGGCGCTCTTCGTCCCGCCCGGGTTACCCCGAAAGGACCGCGTGGCGCGGGCACGTCAGGACGTGGTCGTTCACCATGCCCGTGGCCTGCATGAACGCGTAGCAGATGGTCGGGCCGACGAACCGAAAGCCTCGTTTGAGCAGGGCCTTGGACATCGCGACGGACTGGGCGGTCTGGGCGGGAACCCGGCTCGGTGATTTCCAACGATTCTGCTTTGGGGCGCCCCCGACAAATGACCAGAGGAAGAGATCGAGCGACCCTTCGTGCTCGATCACGACCAGCGCGGCCCGCGCGTTGCTGATCGACGCGGAGACCTTGAGGCGGTTGCGCACGATCCCCGCGTCGGCCAGCAGGCGGCGCTCGTCCTTGGCGGTGAACGATGCCACGCGCGCGATCTCAAAACCGGAATACGCGCTCCGATAGGCCTCGCGTTTCTTGAGAATCGTGTCCCAGCTCAGCCCGGCCTGGGCACCTTCGAGGATCAGGAACTCAAAGAGCGCGCGATCGTCGCGCAGCGGAACTCCCCACTCGGAGTCGTGGTAGCGCAGCAACAACTCGTTCTTAGCCCAAGGGCAGGGCGCGCCGGTACGTGCGGTCATGGGGTCATCGTAATTCCCATCGGCGTGCTCTGCTTTCTACTTCTTGTTCTCCGCTCGCCACGCCGCGATGATCTCGGCCTCGCGCTCGGGCTTGATGATGCCCGGGTTCTTCCAGAGCTTTTCTTGCCGTTCGGGTGTCTGAGCCTTGAACCACGCGAGGGTCGCCGCGGCGGTGTCTTCCAAGGTTCGGAACTTCAGCCCGGCCTTGACTGCGGCGGCGTTGGAGCGGGTATGGAAGCCCACCGTCTCGCCGCCGTAGGGAAGCAGGATCGGCATCCCATCGCCCGGCTTCTGGTTCTTCTCGAGAAAATCCCACGGCACGAACGTCGCTTTGGCGTCCGAGCCGGCGGCCCGGCGGCAGGACTCGGCGATGTCGGACTGGGGCGCTGGTTTGGCGGGGCCGACGGCATTGAACGTGCCGGGGGTGCGGCCCTCGCCCAGAGCGACGAGCCACTCGCCAAGATCGCGGACGTCGATGATCTGCGTGGGGTCGCTGGCCGCGCCGGGCATGAGCACCTCGCCGCCCTTGGCAAAGCGCGCTGGCCAGTAGGTGTAACGGTCTGTCTCGTCGTTGGGCCCGACGATGTAGCCGGGGCGGACGATCGAGCAGCGCTCCTTGAAGGCGTCGCGCACGGCGTTCTCGCAGAGGACCTTCAGCGGGCCGTAGTTCTCAAACTGCGAGCCCATGGCCTCGACTGTCGGATCGGTGAGGGTTCCCAATTCGGCCGATTCGTCCGCGTTTTCCTTGTCGTTCTTGGAATAGACCGAGACGGTTGAGACGAACACGTAGTGCTTGGCTGACTTGGCGAGAAGATCGGCCGAGGCCTTGACGTGGCGCGGGAAGTAACCGGAGTTGTCGATCACCACGTCCCAGGTGTGCCCCTTGAGCGATTCGAGCCCTTTGGGCACGCCTTTGTCGTCTGGGGACGCGATGACCCACTCGCCCTGCGGGTTCTTTGATTCATCGGAACGACGGTCCGGGTCGCGGTTGCCGTAGAGCTTTTCCATGTCGGGGTAGAGCCCGCCCTTGCGCTTTTCGGTCCTCCCGCGATTGAAGAGCGTCAGGGTGTGCCCACGCGCCTTGGCCGCGTCAATGGTGGCGGGCCCGAGGAAGCCCGTGCCGCCGAGGATGAGGATCTTGAGCCCGCCCTGAGCGGGGACGGGCCGGGCGTGCGCAGTCGCGGCGTGGACGAGCGACGACGCTCCCAGGCCCATCGCGACCACGGACCCTGCGGAAGTTTGCATGAAATCTCGGCGTGAAACCGGCATGGGGATCTCCGTATGAAAACCGACTCGGCCCGGGCTGCGTTGCCCGCGGCCGACCGAGGCAGCCACACTTTACCGTCGCGGAGTTTGGCGGTTGCGGGCCGTTGCGGGTCGATCGGGTCTGAAATCAGAATTATCGGGAGGGCAACCGTTCCGCCTGTAGCGGTGCTGCCCGGCGTGACCGCTTGGGGGTCTGCGCGTGTTGCGAGCCCCGCGCACCGCGCTCAGGCCCGGGTGTGGTGTTGCCGATGCACCGGAGGTAGGGCTTCCCGATTCAACCTCGAAAGACACTCTTCATGGCGCGCTCGTATTCCATTCTGATCGCCGACGACGAACCGCACATCCGCGCGGTCGTTGGTGCCAAGTTTCGCGGGGCCGGGTTCGCGGTCATTGAAGCGCGAGACGGGCGGGAGTGCCTCGAACTGGCCACGCTCCGGGCACCCGACCTGATCGTGACCGATCTTCAGATGCCCAACCTTTCCGGTCTGGAGTGCGCGATCCAGCTCAAGGCCAACCCGGCAACGTCCAGCGTCCCGGTGCTGATGCTGACGGCCCGTGGGCACATCATCCCCGCCCAGGACATAGGCCGGACCAACATCAAGGAGCTGATGGCCAAACCGTTCAGCGCTCGCTCGCTTCTGGAGAAGGCGCTGGCCTTGCTCGAAGGGACGGGCGGCGTGCAGAACACCCTGGCCGCGTGAGCCTCCATGCCCACCAGCGCACTCAAGCACAAGTCGTTCACGATCGTCGAGTCCCTTCGGGCCCGGTGCATGGCGATCGGCCTGCCGACCTGGCGCGTGAGCTCCGCGGGGATGGTCACGGACGGGCCGGAGATGCCCGGAACTTCCGGCGACCTGCTCCGAAGCCACGCCGTCACCGCGCTGGTCGCCGCCGCCGTGTCTCGGTGGAGCGCGGGCACGACCGGTGCGAGCCAGGAGCACGTCGAGGCGGTCGTCCCTGCGTTTGACGGGTGCTGGATGATCCCGTTGCCGGACCGCCGGCGGGGGTCGTGCGCCGCAACGTTCGCGATGGCGCTGGGACCGGCGGTGCTCCAGGGCGAAGTGCTCGCGTGCGCGTGCGGGGAGCTCGGGGTCGAGCCCGAGAAGGCCAGGCGCGCCCTCCAGGATCTGGCCACGCACTCGCCCGGGTCGGCGGCCCAAGCCCGCGATCTGCTCACCATGATGCTCAACGACCTCTGCAACATCGGCGAGCAAGAAGAAGCGATGACCGGGCTGACCGTGCAACTGACCGACTCCTACGAGACGATCGACACGCTCTATTCCATCGGGCGCTCGATGAGCGATCTCAACCAGCCCGAAGCGTTCGTTCGCACGGTGTGCGACCGGCTCAAGAGCACGCTGAACTTCGATTTCATCGGGGCCAGGTTCTCCTCCGACGCCAAGCTGGTCGCGGGGCTCCGCGATCGCTCCATCACGACCGCGACCCAGCAGGTCTCCGACCAAGAACTGCGGAAGGCATCCGAGCGGGCGATGGCGGACCTCCCGAGGGAGCGCAAGTGCGTGATCCTCGAAGACGCGCCGGGTTTGGTCGGGCAGCGCTACCCGCAGGCGATTGCGCGGCCTCTGCTCCGGGGCGACTCGATCGTCGGCGTTCTCTACGCCGGGCACAAGCTCGGGCCCGACCCCCTCGTGAGCAGCTATGACACGCAGTTGCTCGAGGCGGCGGGCGGGTACCTCAACGCGTTCCTGGACAACGCGGCACTCCTGGTCGAGCAACAGAATCTCTTCCTGGGAACCCTCCAGGCGCTCACCGCGTCGATCGACGCCAAGGACCGCTACACATGCGGCCACTCGGAGCGGGTCGCACACCTCTCGGCCCGGCTGGCCCGCGCGATGAAACTCCCCGAGGACCAGATCGAACGCGTCCGCATCGCGGGGCTCGTCCACGACGTGGGCAAGATCGGCGTGCCCGAGGCGGTGCTGTGCAAACAGGGAAAGCTGACCGACGAAGAGTTCGCCGCGATCAAGCTTCACCCGGAGATCGGGCACCGCATCCTGCGCGACATCGAACCGCTGGCCGACGTGCTCCCGGGCGTCCTGCACCACCACGAGCGGTTCGACGGCAAGGGCTACCCGCACGGGCTTTCTGGGCTGGCAATCCCGCTCTTTGCGCGGATCATCGCGCTGGCGGACACGTTTGACGCCATGAGCTCGAACCGCTCGTACCGCTCGGCACTGCCGCGCGAGAAGGTGCTCGCGGAGATCAACCGGTGCGCCGGGACGCAGTTTGACCCGGCGGTGGTCGATGCGTTCCGCCGGCTTGAACTGGGCGAGTACGACCGGCTCGTCATCAAGCACGCCGAGACCGAGCGCAAGGCGGCGTGAAACCGGCGGCGTACCCACTTCTGAAACGAACCCCGCCGTGCGTGGGTTGAGTTCGCTCTAATTTACCGCCTGCGACCAGTCCGCGGAGCCGGCCGTGAATCCCGCACCGACGCCGAACCCGATCGGTGCGTTCACGATCTGCACATGGCGTACCGTGAGGGGCGCGTTGATGGTCAGCGTACCCCCCACGAGCAGCGTGCCCTCGATGTTCAACGCCGCGGAGACCGTGGCCGCGCCGGTGACGTACACGATTCCGCCGATCAGCGACGGGTAGGAGTCCGTGGTCAGGATGTTGGTCTGCCCGCGGTAGGGCGACCCGGGCGGGTTGAAGTTCGCGAGCAGCGTCAGTTCCGAGACGGTCCCCGTGCCCTGCGCGAACTCCATGTCCCCCTGCACGATCAGCGCGGGCGAGTCCTGCGATGTTGATTCGACAAGGCACGAGCCGTCGATGGAAGAGTCCGATCGAGGGTTGACCACGACAAGGGTTCCCAGAATGCGCGAGTTCCTGACGCGAAGCTGGTTGCCCGCGCAGTTGATCAGATAGACGCCCGAAGAATTGGCGCTCCCCCAGGGGTTGAAGGCCGGCGTCAGCAGGGCTCCGTCGATCTCCCCGCCGTTGAGGCTCGCGTAAGGGATCGTCGTGGCCTTGGCGGCGTAGATCGCGATGACCGACGACGCGGTGGGCATTTGCCGCGCCTGGGCCGGCGTGGTCATGGTCGTCGAGTACGTCGTCCCGGTGATCGGTCCCACGGACGACACGGGGCTGAGCACGGTCGCCGAAGAGCTGGCGATCGAAGTGTTGCTGTGGAACCCGCCGTCCGCGCGGGCGTACATCGTCCCGCCCGGGCCCGCGAAGACGAGCTTGCCGTCCACCGTGACGCCCGGCGTGAGGCAGTCCAGCGGGACTGCCGAGGGCGTGAGCTTCACCCGCACGAGTTGCAGGCTTGAGCCGTAGGTTCCTTCACCCGTGAGCGTCACGGGGTCGTTGAGCGAGTTGGTGAGGTTGGCGTCGTTGGGGTCGGCGGCGGTCAGCTTGAAACCCGCCCGGTTGAGCAAGACCCCGCCGGCGGGGATCGAGGCACGCCACGCGGCGGTGTTCTGCGCGACCTGGAGCCCGTACTCCACCGCGGACATCGCGTTGCCGCGAGCGACGGCGGCCTCGAACTTCGTCTGGGCGGTCTTCCGCTGCGACTGGGCGAGCAGCACGCCCGCGATGCCGATGGTCGTGGCGAGCGCAACGGCCGAGAGAACGATCAGGTAGACCGTCCCGCGCGGGGCTTGCCCGCTGCGCGCGAGCGTGCGCGCGGCGGCGTTCACGAGCGAGCCCCATCGCTGAGGGAGGTGCGGATCTGCGACACTTTGCGCACGACGCGGGCGCCGTGCCTGACCGTCACGGTGATCTTGCGAAAGCCGGTGTCGCTGCCCGAGACGGTGGAGAGATCGGACGCGAGCACACGCTCCACCAGGATCGTGCGCGTCCAGCCGGTAAACTCCGTCATAACCGTGCCGTCGCGGGCCCGGGGCGGGGACTCGGTGTAATCGCTGTAGTCGGTGATCTCGTCAAAGGGCAGGCGGTTGACGGGAAAACCGGTCCCGTCGTAGACAATGATCGGCGCGTTGCCGGGGGCGTAGATCGGCGGGTTGTACGACTGAGCACACACCTCGTCGAGCAACGACGCCGCGAGGGTCGTGCCGTACTGCTGCTCGGCCAGCGCGACGCGGGTCTTGACGGCCGCGCTCACGGCGGTCATCGTCGCCGCCAGGAGCGCGCCCACGATCGCCGCGGCGATCACCACCTCGACCATGGTGAAGCCCGGGCGATGCCGCCCGAGCGAACGCGCGATGGTCAAACGATCGTGGTTCATCAAAGCCCCGCTCCGATCGGCCGCCCACGCGGGCAGAACAGGGCGCGCACGACCGGCCCGCCGCCGACCACCTGCACGGCGACATGGACACCGGTGACGCGCTTGACCGCCGTGGTCGGCGCGACGGGCGCGTCGTAGGTTCCGTAGACCTGGATCATCATCGAGCCGTCGGGCGTCGGGTTCCAGGTCGGGAGCAGGGCGGTCTGGTAGACCATCTGCGACCCGCTCTGCGCGAAGCCGCCGCTGGCGTAGCGGATCTGGCAGGCCGAGTTGCTGCTCGAAAGCACGAAGGCCATGGCCCCGCCCGGGGGCTGGGCCGGCGCGGCGCTGGCGTCGAAGCTGTACCACGCGAACGAGCTGGTCAGCGCAGATTCGAGCTTGGTCCCCGTCGCCCAGACCGCGCTGGTCGGGAGCCCGGTGGAAGAACTCACGGGGCGGATGTTGAGCGTGATCGTTCCAGTCTTGGTCCCGTCGGCGGCGGCGATGTAGCGGACGCGGGTCAGTTTCCAGCTGGTCGCGTTGGTGGGCAGGAGCGGCGAAAACGTCTGGGCGTAGGACTCGCCCGTGGCGACGGATTTGGTCTGGTCGTAGGTGGTGTCGTTGGAGTAGAAGAGCGTTTCGGCGCTGGTGGTCGAGACGGGCGTGCCCGTCACGGTCCCCGCGACGGTGGAGTACGTGAAGGAAAGCGATTGGACCCGGGCGATCACTGTTTCGCTGGCGTTGCTGTTGTACATGCGGAGGAGCGGGTCACCGGCCGAACCGGTCCAGGAATAGCAGATCGTCTCGGGCTGGCCGTCCTTGTTGCGGTCCGCGACCTTGAACTTGAGCATGGTCGAGGTGGCCACCGTGATCTCGCTGGCCAGTTCCAGCTCGGTCCCCAGCGTTCGCAGGGCGTCGTGCGTCGCCGTTGTGTCGCTGGCGGGCGGGTTGGTCGGCGGGATGGCCTTGGTGGCAAGCGCAACCACCGACCCGAGCGAGAGCAAGAGGATGCTCAGGATGGCGATCGCGACCATGACCTCCGCGAGAGAGAACCCGCGAGCGGCGGGGAGCGGGCGGTCGCGCTGGGTGTCGCTCGTGTGACGCATCAGTTCACCAGTTGGACCGAGCACTTGCCGGTGTTGGCGTCGAGGTTAACGGTGTAGGACCGCAGCCCGCGCGTGAGCTGGACCGTCCCCCCGGCGTCGGGCACGCCGTAGCCGTTGAACGTGACAACGTTGGTGCCCGCGAATGAGGCGCTCTTGAGCGCGACGTTGTAGGGCTCGCGGTCCATGCGGACGGTGTGGAAGAGCGGGGACGACGCGTCGGTGCCGGTGGGCCCGAACTCGTAGGCCGAGGCCGTGGTCTTGAACGTGACGACGTAGGACGTGCTGGCGCTCTTGGCGAGTTCGCGGGCCTGGGCGAGGTCGGAGGCGATGCGTCGGGCGGCGGACTCGGCGGCGTAGCGCGAGGCGGCGTTGCCGTAGCGGGGCGCGGCGATGGCGGCGACCACTCCGATGATCGCCAGGACCATCAGCAGCTCGACCAGGCTGTACCCGCGACGGTTCATGCGGAGCCCTTCAACAAAGAACGCCGGGGAAGCCCGGCGCTCGGTGCGATTGAACTGGTCGGCCCGGCGAATCGGTCACTCTTCGATGGCGGCCCCCGCGTCGGCGGCCGCGCCGGCCGCGCCGCCCGCAAGTTCCGCCGCGGAACCGGCCCCTCAGTAGCTGCTGTACAGCACGCCGCGGGCGTCCTTCTCGGTCCCGGTGTTGGGCGTGATCTGCCCGGTGATTTCGTTGTAGATCCACCCGACACCCGCGCCGGCCGCGGCGGCGACGGTGGTGTTGCCCTTGTTCGTGCTCACGGGGAGCGGCGGAATAACGCGGAGGTAAGGTCCGAAGATGTGGGTCGCGTCCTTGGTCGCGACGGCCGCGCCGGCGTCGTCGGTGTACGTGGACATCTGAGCCACGAACGAGACGACGGTCGGGTACGTCCCCCCGTGCTCGGTCTGGTACAGGTCGATCGCGTTGCGGAGCACGGCCATGTTGCCGGTGAGCGCGGTGTCCGCCGCGCCCGAGGCACCGCGGCTCATCCGCGGGATCGCGATCGCGCCGATGATCCCGATGATCACCACGACGATAACAAGCTCGATCAGGCTGAACGCGCGGCGATGGAACGGAGTCGCGAACATGAGAATACTCCAGAGTGTTCAGACTTCTGCGCCGTCGTCCCGACGGCCAACACTCAGGGAGCATCGACATCTCCCGCGCTCGACTTCACTCCAAGCGCGCCGCAATCCGGCGCGAGACTACTTGGAACTCGGGGTTTCCTTGCGCGCTTGAACGAGAGTCTGGCTCCGCGTCGCGGGTTCCTTCATGCGCAGAGTCAATAACTCCCCGCCGACCTCGATCACCGCGCTGGCGGGGTCACCCCCCTTGGCCCCGGAGGCGTCGATGAGCTTGACGCCATCGACCTCCTGTGAAAGGGCGATCTTCTGCCCGTTGACCACCGCGAACAGGGGCTTGCCCTGTTTATCCGTCAGCACGCTGCTGAGGTGGTAGGCGACCGCCGAGGCGTTGCCGGTCGCGGCGGTGCCGGGCTTGGACGCGGACTCGTACCAGGACTCGACGACGGCAAACGCGTCGGGGGCGGACGCGGGCGCGGCCCGGTCGCGCAGCGCATCGAGGCGCTCGGCGACGGTGGTCGTGCTGGCCGCTTCGGGTGCCTGCGCTAGGGACGCGCCCGGGACGGTCTCAGGCGCGAGCCCGGCCGCCGCGCTCGCCGGGGACGTGCCCGACCCGCTCAGGAATCCACGGTCGACGATCAGCGCCGCCAGCCCGAGCCCGAGAACACCGATGTACGCCTTGCGCTGGGGAGAGAGTTTCACCCGACAACTAGGCAAAACGATTGCTTCCGGTGCAAGCTTCGCTACGCCTTTTTTTCAGTTGCCACCCGCAGAGCCGGCATCGGCCGCAGATCCGGCCGGCACCGCGTGCCAGGTAAGGTCGAACGTGAAGGAAGAATCACCGTCCACGGCGCCCAGGTCGGCCGAGAGCGTGAACGAGTTCACGCGCGTGTCCACAAACCGTGAATGCAGTTCGTTGAGGAACGAGGTCGCGGCCGGAAACCCGCCGGTGCCTCTCAGACGGATGGGGATGCTGACGTACCGCTTGCTGGTCACGGCGGGCCCCGGGCTCATGTCCAACACGTTCAGCCCGGAGGTCTTGGCGAGCTCGACAACCTCGGCCAGCTGGGTGTTGATCTGCGTCGCAGGGCGGAGCGTGAAGGGCATGGACGCGATCGAACGGTCGATCGCCTGGAGCTGCTGCTGGATCGAGCGCCACTCGGCCGAGCGGTCCAGCGCCTGCTGCCGGAGTTCCGCGAGGCTCTCACGATCCTGGCGGACGCGGAGCTGCGAGGAGACCGCGGGGCGCATTACCGTCAGGTACCCGATCGCCAGGATCACGGCCGCAGCCGCGGCACCGCACGCGTCGATCCGACGCAGGCCGGGGTTGGTGTTCCAGTTCATCGGTCGGACCCCTTTTCAGCGCTCGCGGAAACCCCCGCCTTGGAGCGCTGCCCCGCCGAGACCGCGCAGTCGAGCCCGAACTCCACGACCGCCCGCGCTCCGATTGTCCGCGGCCTGGTCTCGCGCAAGCGCACGCTCTCAAAGAGCCCCACGCGCTCGAGCGCAAGCAAGTACTGCGCGACCACCGATTGGCTCTCTCCAACGCCCCGGACGCCGATCTGGTACGACGGGTCCGATCGCCTGGGAACTTCTGCATCGCCGCGCGCCTGAGCGTCCGATCCGGCGAGCGGTCGAACCTCCACGCGTTCCAATACCAACCCTTCCGCTCGCGCCCGCGCCAGCAGCGCAAGCAGAACGCTCCAGTCCGGGTGCCCCGCGACCGCCCGCGCCGATTCGAGCCGGCGTGCCGCGGCGGAATGAGCGGATTTGGCCTCGGCAACGAGCCGCGCACGCTCGTCAGCCACCGACCGCGCCGAGGCCAACTGGGCAGCAAGCTCTTCACGGTTTTCCACGGACCGCGTGGCCGTCACCCCCCAGGCCGCAACCACGCTGGCGAAGAGCACGGCGCAGGCAACAACCCAGCGGCGTATCCGATGCGCCCGAACTCTTCGCTCGATCAGGCGCTGGGGGATCAGGTTCACACACACGCCGGTCATGCCGTCACGTCCTTCCACATCGCCAGCCCCAGCGCCGCGACAAGTTCGGGACCGATGTCCGCGCCGACCGCACGATCCGCGCCATCCGGGATGCGGACCAGAGTGCCGGGCGTCGCGAGCGAAGCCCGCAACCCGGTCCGCGCGGCAAGGTCCGGCACCAGCCCGGGCAACGACGCGCCGGGGCCGCACACATGGACCGTCCCGACCTCGCCCGGGCTGGCGTCGGAGGCGAAGCGGTGGGTGATGTACCGGAGCGAGACCCCGACCTCCTTGGCGAGCGCTTCCACGGCGGCCCGCAGGCAGCGCTGGGAGGCGGTGAGCGGGTCGCCGCCCGCCCTGCGGTCGGCGGGGGCGGTCAGGAACTGGGGCGCATCGAGCAGCGCACGCACGTTTGTCACATCGGTCTCGAGAACGTTGGCCATGGTCTCGTACACGGCGCGGAGCGACCATTCCTCCAAGATCCGTTCGTACACGACGCGCCCTTCCAAGAGCAGCACGAAGCGCCCGCTGGCCCACCCGAGCTCGATGACGCCGACAAGCCTGGTGGTTCCCGGCCCGATCGCCCGCGCCAGAGCCCACGCGCGCACATCGATCGCCGCGACCTCGACGCCCACCCTCCCGAGCACCGTGATCAGCTCGATCGACGAGGCGTGCGGGCACGCCACCGCCATCGCGTGCGTGCCCTGCGAACCGCGCGGCGGCGACGGCACGGTCCAGTACGCCATCTCGAACGTCCCGGGTTCGCGCTTCACCGTTCGTCCCATCTCGAGAACCGCGATCTGGTCGACCGGCGCACCCGAGCCCGCCCAGGGCAGTTCCAGCAGCGCCGAGATCACGCAGCGATCCGGGGGAGTGACCACCACCGAACGTCCCTGAAACCCGCGCCGATCCAGGACCGCGACCGCCCGCTGGGCCTCGCGCTCGCTCAGCTCCGTGCCCGGCTCCAGTCGGGGAACGCTCAGCGCGGCACGGAGCGCCCAGCCGTCTCGCGCGTGCTCGGTGAGCTGGACGGCGTGGATCGACTGCGACCGCACGTCCAGCCCGATCGGAGAGCACGCCTCGCGGTTCAAAGGCCAGTGCTTCATGGCGCGCCCCCCGATGGTCCGCCGCCCTGCGCGGCCGAGGTCAGATCAAAGAGCGGCAGGAACATGCTCGTCGCCACGCCGCCGACAATGAGTCCGAGCACGATGAGGATGAGCGGCTCGAGGATGCTGGTCAGGGCCTTGACGAGCACCTCGTTGTCCTCGTCCATGGCCTGGGCGATGCTCACGAGCACCTCGCCCATCCGCCCCGTGCGCTCGCCGCTGCGCAGGGCCTCACAGACCGACACCGGGATGAGCGCCCGTTCCCCGGGCTTGGCGGTGAACGCAACGCTCACGCTCTCGCCCTTGGTCACGATGTCCTCGGCCCGGGCAAGCATGTCCGAATAGAGCACGTTCCCCGCCGACTGACGCGTCAACTGCAACGCTTCGAGCAGCGCGACCTTCGCCTCGAGCAGCACGCCCAGCATCCGCACGACGCGCGCCGTCGCGAAGCTCCGCGTGATCGGTCCGATCTTGGGCAGCGCGACCAGCAGCCGGTCCACACCGACCTTGCCGCGAACACTACCCACCCACAGCTTGACGCAAGCCGCGGCGACGATCAACCCCAGCAGCATCGCCCACCAGTACTCCCGCACGACCCCGCTCGCTCCCATCAGCACCGCGGTCATCGGCGGGAGCGGCGTGCCCAGCGACTTGAACAGCCCCTCGAACCTGGGGAGCACGAAGCCGATCATCAACCCGAGCACACCGACCGATACGAACACCAGCAGGCACGGGTACACCAGCGCGCCTCGGAGTTGCGAGCGCACTTTTTCCTGTTGCCGCACGAGTTTAGAGAGACGGTCGAGCATCACGTCCAGCTTGCCGCCGGACTCGCCCGCCGAGACGAGGCTGCGCGCGATCGCGTCAAAGTACTGCGGGTGGCGTTCGAGCGCTTCAGAAAACTGCTTGCCTTCCTCGACCCGCTGACGAAGATCGCCGAGCACGCCCTTCCAATCGCTCTCGGGAGCCTGGCGCTCGAGCGAGCCGAGCGCTTCCACGAGCGGGGTCCCCGTCGAGACCAGCACCGACAACTGCCGCGTGAACCCCGAGAGGTTCGTCAGCCTCGTGCCCGAGGAGACGCGTCCCGACGGCCCAGCACGCCGGCCTGGGTTCTCACCACGCGACTCGACCACTTCCGTGACGAACAGCCCGCGCTTGCGGGCCGCCTCACGGGCCTCGGCGGCGTCGGCCGCCTCGACCACCTCGCTGGCGGGCTTGCCCGCTCGATCAAAGGCTCGGATCTCGAACTTCATGCGGCCTCCCCGGCGGCGGGCTCAGACCCCTGCCCGCGCACCACGCCCGAGGTTGCTCCCGCCATCCTGGGACCCTGCTCGCGGTTCCCCGCGCCCGATGCGGCGTTCGGATCCGCCGCCGCGAGTTCCTCATCGTCCGACTGCGTCACGCGCAGGATCTCTTCCAGGCTCGTCTTTCCATCGAGCGCCAGCAGCACGCCCTCCTCGCGCAACGACAACGAGCGCGTCTTCCGCAGTTGATCGCGCAGCTCGTGCTGCGGGGCCTCGCGGTGGATCATCCGCTTGATCTCGGCCGTGCACTCCATCACCTCGTACACGCCCAGCCGACCGCGGAACCCGCTGTCGTGGCACTGCCGGCACCCGCCGCCCTTGCGGAACGGCCTGCCGACGTGCTCGATCAGACCCGCGTCCTCCAGCACGCGCTCCGTCGGGTAGTACTTGGTCGCGCAACCCGGGCACAGCGTGCGCGCCAGCCGCTGTGCCACCACGCCGTTGATCGCGCCGCTCAAGAGGTACGGCTCAATGTTCATATCTACCAGCCGCGCGATCGCGCCGGGCGCGTCGTTGGTGTGCAGAGTCGCCAGCACCAGGTGCCCCGTGAGCGCCGCCTGCACCGCCACACGCGCGGTCTCCTGGTCGCGGATCTCGCCGACCATGATGATGTCCGGGTCTTGACGCAGGATGCTCCGCAGCGCCCGCGCGAAGCTCATCCCGATCTGCTCCTGCACCTGGATCTGGTTCACCATGTCGAGCTGGTACTCGACCGGATCCTCGACCGTCACGATGTTCACCTCGGGGCTGCGCAACAGATCCAGCGCCGAGTACAACGTCGTCGTCTTGCCGCTCCCCGTTGGCCCGGTCACGAGCGCCAGCCCGTGCGACATGTCGAGGATCCGCTTGAACGTCTCCAGCGCCGCCGGACGCAGACCCAGGTCCTCCATGCGCACGCGCAGGTTTGACTTATCAAGAATGCGCACCACGATCTTCTCGCCCAGCAGCGTCGGCATGCTCGACACACGCATGTCGATCTCGCGCCCCTCGGCGATGATCCGCACCCGGCCTTCTTGCGGCAGCCGCTTCTCGGCGATGTCCATCTTCCCGATAACCTTCACGCGTGAGACGATCGCCGAGTGCATCCCCGCGGGCGGTTTCATCAGGTCGCGCAGCACGCCGTCGATGCGGTAGCGCACACGCGTGCCGCGCTTGTCGGGCTCGATGTGGATGTCGCTCGCGCCGTCCTTCACCGCCGTGAGAAACGCCACGTTCACAAGGTTCACGATCGGGCTGCCCGCCACCATCGTGTCCAGGTCCGTGGACGGCCCCTCGTCCACCGACTCGCGCTCGACAACCTCAACATCCTGCTCGGCGAGGCTCGTCAAGAACGCATCGACATCGACCTCTCCGCCCGAGTATTTCTTCACGAACTCGAGTATGTTCGCCTCGAGCGCCAGCACCGGGCGGATCTTGCAGCCCGTGATCTGCCGCAGACGATCGATCGTCGGCAGGCTCTGCGGCTCGGCCATCGCCACCGTCAGCACGCCCTTGACCTTGAACAGAGGGATCGCCTTGAGCCGCGTGGCCTCCTCCTCGCCCAGAACGCTGAAGATCTGCGGGTCCAGCAGACCGTGCCGCAGCGTGCATCCCGGCACGCCAAGGCACGTCGCGAGCGCGAGTACCAGCGTCGCGCCGCCGATCACACCCTGCTCGACGAGCATCTCGCCGAGCATGCGCCCGGAGGTCCGCTGCTGCTTGAGCGCCATGTCGAGCTGCTCGGGGGTGATTGCGCCCTGCTGGACAAGCACGTCGCCGACGCGGGCCCGGATCACGGGGCGCTGCTCGCCCGGATCCGCGCCGCCCTTGGGCTCGCCGGGGCCGCTCTTGGGTTGCGTGGGGTCGTGGGGCGCGTTCACAGGAAGCTCCTCACGGCCGTGTTGACGTCGATGTAGTGCTCGAACATTTCCCCGACGCCGGTGATGGCGAACACCTCGCGCAGAGTCTCGTTCGCGCCGCAGACCCGCAGTGATTGCCCGCCTTCGCCGAGCTCATCGGTCAGCTCGACGAGCGCTTCGAGCCCCTGGCTGTCCGCGTAGGCCACGGCCGCCAGATCCACCACAAAGCGCCCGAGGCTGCGGATTCGGACGTCGCTCGCGGCGCGTCGGAACTGGCCGGCGTCGCCCTGGACCAGCGGGCCCATCGGCTTGACGCACGTCACCGCACCCTGCCGTGTTTCCTGGATCTCCATCGCAAAGACCCTTCGTGCGGTCGCGGGAACCGCGACGACACACTGAAAAACAAGCTCGAACTACGCCGCCTTGCCCATGGGCAGCACCATCGTGAACGTGCTCCCCTTGTCGATCTGCGAACGGACCTGGATGTCGCCGCCGTGCAAGCGGACGACCTGCCGCGCCAGCGCCAGCCCGAGCCCGGAGCCCGTGATGCCGGCGATGCGCTTGTCCTTGGCCCGGTAGAACTTGTCGAAGACGAGCTCGCACTCCTCGGGCTTGATCCCGATGCCGTTGTCGATCACCGAGACGCTCACGCCGCTCGCGTCGGTCTCGACGTGGACCACGACCTTGCCGCCCACCGGCGTGTACTTGAGCGCGTTGCCGATGATGTTGTGCAGCGCGAGCATGATCTTGTCGCGGTCCCCCACCACCACCGGGAACTTGGGGGGCAGCTCGAACTGCAGCGCGATCTCGCGGTCCTGCGCCTGGGCCCTGAAATCGTTGTGGAGTTCCTCGAACAGCGCGTCCAGCCGGACCTCGCCGGTGTTGAGCTTGAGCGAGCCCGCTTCGATCTCCGCGACCGAGAGCATGTCGGCGACGACGCGCTCGAGCCGTCGCGATTCCTGCCCGATCACGTTGATGCACTTGGCCCGAGTCGCCGGGTCGGTGTCGCCCGCGTCGACCAGGGTCTCGAGGTACAACCGGATGTTCGTCAGAGGCGTGCGCAGCTCGTGGGTCACCTGGGCAACGAACGAGTTCCGAGACTCGTCCGCGACACGCTGCTGCGTGACATCCTCCACCAGCACCATGGCCGCACCGGTCTGCTCGCGCCGGATCGCCCGAACCGAGAACCGGATGACTCCGCGCCCCGATTCCCCGCCCGACTCAACCTCGACGGACAGACGCTGGCGGTTCGCCCCCGACGCAGCGGCGGCGATCGCGCCCGCCGCTCGCTCGTCACGAACCGCCGAGCTCGCTGGTTTTCCCAGCAAGTCGTCGCGGGTCGAGCCAAGCAGCACGGCCGCGGCACCGTTGACGTACCGCACCACACTCTTGTCGTCCACGATCATCAACCCGAGCCACAACGCGTCGCACAAACCCGCCAGGTCGCTGTCGCGCCGACCGCCGGTCGCCTGACTCACAACCTGGCCCGCGACCTCGGCCGCGACGCGCTTCTGCAGCGCCTCGCGGTCGGCAAGCAAAGCGTTCCACGCGACCGCCTCGGCCCCGAAGGTCCGGCTCACCGTCAACGCCGCGGTCGAATTCTCTCCTCCCGCTGCCGCTCGCAGCGCGTCCCCCACCGCGCCCACGCCACGGATCTTGGTGCGCATCCGCCGGTACGCCAACGCCCAGCCCGCCAACCCGATCGCGCCGATCACACCCATCCCCAGCGTCAGATCGCTGGTCCATCCGCCCGGAACTCCCGCCGTGCCAACATCGAGCGACCACCGCGCCTCAAGCTGCGCGCTCCCGCGCCCTGAGATCTCCAGCGGCACAGCCTGACCCTGCGTGCCCGGATCAGCCGACGGTGCCGCAAACGACCCAGCGGGCCAGTCCAATGGGATCTCCTTCTCGGTGATCCGCGCCGCGTCAACATCGGCGAGCACCGCGCCGTTGGGGAGGATCACACGGCACACGCCAAACCCGCTCGCGTGCGCCGACTGGGACAGCAACGCCCTCGCACGGCTCAGCTCGCCAGCGTTGAGCAACCCCTCCACCCCTGCGGCCAACGAAGCGACCGCCGCACTCGCCTGGCGATCGCGCAGCTCGCGCTGGGCGATGCCCTGAACGTGAACGGCCCACCACACGCTGCCCGCCAGCGTTCCAACGAAGACCATCGCAAGCGCAGCCCCCCCCGAGGCAACCAGCGACTCGCCGCGCCCGAGCAACCCGCGATTCCAGGCCAGCCCGCCTGTTCGCGGCGCACTTGCGCCCGCCAGCGACGCGGTTGTCGATCCAAAGATCTTCAAGGCCGAAAACTCCTGAAGGGGCCCGTCCGGGCGCATCCTTCAGAACTCATCGGCCAGCCGAGTGCGCGGCTCAACCTCGCCCTGTTATCTTCTCGGCCCTCGACAAAGACTCGCCGGCGCGGACCGAAAGATTGCCCGGGTTATCGCCCCGTCGCCAGCTCGCCCGCCAGCTTGGCCAGCTCCTGAAGATCGCGCTTGTCCAGAATCCGCGCCACTCGCGCCGGATCCGCCGCCGTGTTCTTGAGCGCCGTCGCCACGCTCGTCCACAGCTTCAGCGCTTTCTTCTCGCCGCCCGCTTCCGCCGCGCACAGATACAGCTCGGAAACCGTCTCCGATAACTTCGTCGCCATCAGCGTGTCGCGGTGCTGGTAGTACCGGTCCACGATCTTCCGTTGGGTCGAGCTCAGGTCCGGTCGTTTGGCCATGCCCCAGCGTAGCCGCGCCCGGACCTACCCTGATTTCCCATGGCCGGCGACCCACGCCAAACCCCCGCGATGCAGCAGTACTTCCGCTTCAAGGAAGCACACCCAGGCTGCGTCCTGCTCTTCCGCATGGGTGATTTCTACGAGGTCTTCGACCAGGACGCCGTCACCCTCAGCAAAGCCCTCGGGATCACGCTCACCCAACGTTCCGAAGGCCTCCCCATGGCCGGGGTGCCTCATCATCAGATCGAGGTCTACCTCGCACGCCTCATCAACCAGGGCTTCCGCGTGGCCGTCGCCGAGCAGATGCAGGACCCCAAAGAAACCAAGGGCCTCATCGAGCGGCAGGTCACGCGCGTCGTCACCGCCGGCACGCGCGTCGACGATTCGCTGCTCGCCGACGACGCCCCCTGCACGCTCGCGGCCGTCTCCTTCCACGGCGACGGCAACGACTCCCCCGCCGGCGTCGCGCTCATCGAACTCTCCACCGGCGCGTTCGTCCTCACCGAATGCACCGCCGCCACGCTCGTCGATGAACTGAGCCGTCGCGGCGTGAGCGAGCTTCTCTATTGCGCGACCACCAACGACAAGCCCGCCCCGCGCGTCGCGCGCGTGCTGCAAGCCCTCAACATCGTCGGCACGCCCCGCCCGCCCTGGCAGTTCCGCGCCGACGAGGCCAAGCAGACTCTGCTCACCCACTTCGGCGTCTCCACACTCGCCGGCTTCGGCCTGCGCGAGGACGACCCCGCCCTCCCCGCCGCCGGGGCCGCGATCCAGTACCTGAAACAGACCCAAGCCCTCACCGACGAGCGCGGCAAGCCCATCACCCCGAGCGCCACCGCCACCATCACCTCATCAAGCCTCAGCGCGGCCGTCGGCGCTCGCGCGCGCCGTCCAACCCGCGACCCCCAGCGCCCGCCGCGCCGCGAATCGGCCGAAGATTCCTGCGTCATCGACGCCGTCAGCCTCCGCGCCCTCGAGATCGAACGCACGCTGCGAGCAGGCCAGAGAATTGAAGTATCCCAAGGCCCCGGCCCGCGCGCGGCCGACCCCTCGCTGCTCTCGCTCTTCCTCTCCACACCCAACGCCTTCGTCACGCCGATGGGCAAACGCCTGCTCCGCGACTGGCTCTGCCGCCCGCTCGCGCGCGTCGATCCCATCTTGGCTCGCCAACGCTGCATCGCCACGCTGGTCTCCGATCGCCGCAGCGCCGACGAACTCCGCGGGTTCCTCTCCGGCGTGCAGGACGTCGCCCGCATCGCGGGCCGCATCGCCCTCGCGCGCGCCACGCCGCGGGATCTCGTCGCGCTAGGCAAATCACTCGCCCGCATCCCCGAACTCATCGCCCTCACCGCGCCCAGCCCCGCCTTCGCAACCCACGCCGCCAGCCTCCGCGCCGTCGGTACGCCCCTCACCGCGCTCGCCACCACCATCACCAGCCACTGCGTGGACACCCCGCCCCCACACCTCCGCGAGGGCGGCCTCATCCGCCCCGGCGTCGACGCCGCGCTCGACGAGGCACGCACACTCCAGACCGATGCCGACGCCTGGCTCATCGCCTATCAGGAAAGGTTTGCCGCCCAGCACGACCTCCCCGGCATCAAGGTTGGCTATAACCGCGTCTTCGGCTACTACATCGAGCTGACCAGCACGCAATCTAAAGCCCTCGCGGGCCGCGGCATCCCGCCGCCGCTGATCCGCAAGCAGTCGCTCAAGAACGCCGAACGCTTCACCACCACGGAACTCGCCGAACTCGAAGCCAAAATCACCACCGCGCAATCGCGCGCCCTCGAACGCGAACGCGAGCTCTTCGAAAAGCTCTGCACGCTGGCCGCCGCCGCCACGCCGCACATCGCTCAGTACGCCCAGACCGTCGCCGAGCTCGACGCCCTCGCCGGCCTGGCCGAACGCGCCCACCGCCGCGGCTGGGTCCGACCCGACATCACCGAGCACCCCACCCTCGTCATCCACGCGGGCCGCCACCCTGTCCTCGAAGAAATCCTCGGCTCAAACTTCGTCCCCAACGACATCGAGCTCGGCGGGCCCGCGAACACGGACGCGCTCGACCCAGCAATCACGCCCGACGCAACGCTCGCCACCCACCCCGCCCTCGCCCTCATCACCGGCCCAAACATGGCCGGCAAGTCGACCTTCATCCGCCAGACCGCGCTCATCACACTCCTCGCGCAGGTCGGCTCTTTCGTCCCCGCCGACCGCGCGACCATCGGCCTGTGCGACCGCATCTTCACAAGAATCGGCGCCGACGACGCCCTCCACGCCGGGCAATCAACCTTCATGGTCGAGATGACCGAGACCGCCAACATCCTCAACCACGCCACCCCGCGCTCGCTCATCATCCTCGACGAGATCGGCCGCGGCACAAGCACGCTCGACGGTCTGTCGCTGGCATGGGCGGTCACAGAGTTTCTTGCAGGAAGCACACGCGAGCCTTCAGAACCGACACCGCGACCCCGCACCCTCTTCGCCACCCACTACCACGAACTCACCGAGCTCGAAGACCGCCTCGCGGGCCGCGTGAAGAACCTCCACGTCCAGGTCCGCGAATGGCCCGGCCAGCCCGGGCCCGACGGGAAGTCGCACGGCGAGATCATCTTCCTCCACCGCATCGTCCCAGGCCGCAGCGACCAGTCCTACGGCATCCACGTCGCCAAGCTCGCCGGGATCCCAAGAGAAGTCATCGACCGCGCCCGCGAAGTCCTCGGCTCGCTCAACGTCCAGCACGGCCCCGCCACCAAACCGTCCACGCAAGCCATCACGAGCAACGCTCGCGCATCACGCGCCGCCGCGTCACCACCGGCCCAGCTCTCGCTCTTCACCGAGTACCTGTCCCACCCCGCCATCGACCAGCTCCGCGAGCTCAAGCTCGACAGCATGACCCCGCTGCTCGCGTTCGACGAGCTGCGAAAACTCCGAGCGTTGCTCGATCAGTCGAGCAACGAACTAAAGCAATAACGATCCGCTCTTCGCCGTGCGCCTTGGGGACCCCCACTCTCCGAGTGGGCTCCCTGTCTTTCTCCTATTCCTACAACTCTCCCGCCCCAATTCCCCTTCTGATTGATTGACACAAAGCGCTCACGGTTTCTCGCTCGCCCCCGCGATCTCGACGATCGCCCCCGCAAGCCCCTTCACCACCCGCGCGAATCGCTCGGTATCGATCGTCTTCACCGTGTCGCTGGGCTTGTGATAGTTCGGATTCCGAAAGTTGGCCGTGTCCGTCAGCATCACCGCCGGAATGTTCATCGCCAGGTACGGCGCGTGGTCCGACCGCAGCATGTCCGGCGCGGGCAGCGGCGAAAAATCAACCCGCGCCACCTTCAAACCCGGCCTGCCATCATCTCCCGTCGTCGCGGCGATCATCCCGTCCGCGAGCCGCATGCTGAAGCGCTGATGGGCCGCAACCGTCACGATCGAGATGAAATCCCCCACCGTCGGCGGCGCGAACACGCCCTCGATCGCCTTGATCGGGCTCCTCTGGCTGTTCGGTGCGTCGGTGAAAAATCCCAGCATTTCCAGGCTCACCATGCCGACGATCGTTTCACGCTGCTGCCCGGCCTGCTTCTCGCTCGCGCCATCGGCCCCGGCATCTTTCGCTCCCGCCTTCTTCATCTTCACCCGCAGGTTCTCGGCGTTCTGTTTGGAACCCACCAGCCCAACTTCTTCCAGATTGAAGAACACCAGCCGCACCGTGCGCTTCATCGGCACGTCCCGGAGCACGCGCGCCAACTCCATCAGCGCAGCCGTCCCCGTGCCGTTGTCGTCCGCGCCGGGCGACCGCGCCACCGCGTCAAAGTGCGCACCAACGATCAAGACCTCGCCCGGCGACTCTCGCCCAGCGATCTCCACGATCACGTTGTTCCACACCCGCGGCGGAGCACCCTCCGCCGACTCGTGATCCTTCTCCGACTTCTTCTGCCCCGGCCAATCCCGCGCCGGCACCGCCCACCGGATCGGCTCCAGCATCGGCACATACCCCATCGCGCGCAACGACGACTCAACCCATGCCTCGGTCTTGACCAGCCCCTCGACGCTCGCCTCATCTCCCATCGCCGACCGCGCCGTCGGGATCTCACGCAGCGTCGCCAGCAACCGTGCGCTCTCAACTCGCTCAGCGGGCGGCGCTCCGACCTGCGCAACACCGGCCTCCGCGCTCAAGCCCAGCACGGTGCAACCCACCACGACGCGCAGCAGCTTCGTAACCATCCCGGATGATATTCGTTACTTCCCCTCCACCGGCACCGGCACCGGCACCACCAGCGTCAGCGACTCCGTCGAGATCACGATCCGCCCATCCAGCACCATCATCTCGCGCGGCTCTTCATGCAGCACGATCCCCCGGCTCGAGATCAGCTTCCCACTCCCCGACTCCATCAGATGGATCGTCGCCGTCGGCCCCGCCGGACCCGGCACCCGCGCCGACTCCAGCGCCACCACCATCCCATCCACCAGCTCCGGCGGCAGCATGTCCACCGCCCCGCTCAGCGAATCAAGCCCCACCAGCTCGCTCGCCGGATCAAAGATCGCCAGACCACGCCGCCCGCAGAACATCACGTTCGCGTTCGGACCGCGCCCGATCGCGCTCGCCCGCACCGGCGGCTCTTCCAGCCTCCCGCGCGGGTCCAGCAGCCCCGGCCGACGCTCGCCCTTGACCAGCGATGCAACCCACAGATTCTTCGACCCGCTGGCCGTCTGCACGTACAACCGCGCGCCGAACACCCACGCCGCCGGCGTCTGCCGCGCCGTCGGATCGCTGATCTCCCAGTTCAGCGCACTGGCCGGCAAGTTCACGCTCGCGACCTTGTGCTCCAGCCCCACGATCACGTCCCCGCCCGGCGTGGTCCGCACCCAGTACACGTCCCCGCCCAGCCCCTTCATCTGGTGCGCCAGCCGCCCCGTCCGCAGGTCGTACGACGCGATCGTCGGCTCCAGCGCCGGCTGCTCACCGGCCGCCGCCGGACGCTCCGCTGCGCCCGCGATCACCAGCGAGTTCTGCCCCGCGCCCGCCCCCGCGCCCGGACCGGCCGCCATATCGAACACCTGCTGCACCACCGCCGAGCCCGTCCACAACGTCCGCCCGCTCCCCAGATCGAACGCCGCCATCCGACCGCTGCGCTCGGCCAGCACCGCCGTCTGTTCGTCCATCGTCATCAACAGGTCGTTCGACTTCACCCGCCCGTCCAGCGGCGTCGAAATCTCCGTCGGCCGCGCCCCCGCGTCGTTGTCCGCAACCACCGGGAACATCCCCGCGAACGCCGGGGTCCGCCACCGCGTTGCGCCGCCCACCGCGTCGATCCTCTCCAGCGACCCGCCCTCGTCCGAAGGCCAGAACACGTACACCGACTGCGCGTCCACGCTCACCACCACCGGCGTCGCCTCGCCGCGGTACCCGCGCGTCCACAACGCCTTGAGCTGACCCTCGGGCTGTGAACCAAAGAGCCCGAGTTCACGCTGCTCGCGCGAGATCATCATCACGTGCTCCGTAGCACGCACGGCGAAGGCCTGCGAGATCGGGCGGACCAGGGCCCATCCGTCGATCACCTGCACGTCCACCCCAACCGCACGCCCGATCCGCGCCAAACGCTCCGAGCCAGCGACCCGGGCCCCCAACTCCGCCAGCAAGGCCGCCGCGTCGATCGGCACGCCCCCCGCGCTCAGCTTCACCAGCGGGTACTCGCGGGTCACACGCTCGAGCAGTTGCGACGCCGCCGAAGAACGATCGTTCTGGTCCAAGGCACGAACCAGCCGACCCGCGATCTCGCCGACCCGCGACCCCACGAGCGACTCGCCCGCCGACACGGCCCACTCCGCCGACACCAACCCCGACCCCAAGGCCGCGAGCGCCTGCCCGCGGCGTCCTGTTCGTTCGTACTCCGAGGCCGCCCGGGCCCAGAGTTCCGGCCCTACTCGCGCCGCGGGGTAACGCCGCGCCAGGGATTCAAACTCTTCACCCTCGATCGTCGGAGACGCCGCGGGAACGGCGGCCGCCCTCCCGGGTTCCGAAACACTCGGCGTCCGAGCAGCGAGTTCAGACGATGCCCTCGCATCGAACACCGCGTAGGCCGATCGCCCCGCACGCTTGACAAGCTCGCGGATGCGCTGCGTCGCTTCGATGTCCGCCCGCACCGATTGCCGCGGACCGTTCCAGGTCGCCAGCGACAACTCCGCATCTTCCAGCACCCCCTGGTACGCCGCCGCTGCCGACGCCGCGCCCTCAGGGCGGCGCTCACGCAGGCGGCCGAGCGCCAGCGCGTGGTCCACGCGCTCCGAGGGGGTTTCCGCAAGCTTCCCGAGTCGCTCGATCAGCGCGTCGAGCACCGCAAGATCAGTGATGATCGGTCCTTCCGCCTGCGCCACCACCGGCGGAACGATCGGCGCAGCATCTCCAAGCCGCGCACCGCCGTCGAGCGCGGCCTGCGTCATGCGCCGCAAGGCCTCGTACAGCGATTGCCTCGTCGCGACCCGCGACGGGCTCGTCGGCGCACGCTCAACCGCGGAGATCACTCGGTCCGCCGCTCCCGCGATCAGCCCCGGACGCCCCGAGCGATACGCCAGCTCTGTCAAGGTCATCGCGGCACGCGGATCGGACGGGTCGCGGTCCATCCGCTGCCGAAGAAGCCGCTCGGCCACGTCCCAGACCAGGTAGCTGTGCAGCCGACCCTTGCTCGCCATCAGAACATGGCTGCCCACCGCGACCACGTTCCCGGAAAACTCCAGCGCGACCTTTGACACCTGCTCGGGCCGCGCCGGGTCGATCACCGCCAGCCCGTCGCTCAGCGGGACCAGCAACTCCGCGCCCCGCGTGCCGCCAACCACCACCGATCGTCCCTGCATCTTTGAGTCCGTCGGCAAGCCCACGCGACGAACCTCGCCCTGTTCCAACTGAGCGAGAGGGACCAGCGAGACCGATTCCAGCCCGATCGCGGCCAGCCACGGGCCGACCCGCAAAAGATACCTGGGGTCACCAAGCTCGCTCGCGCGCCGGTGCGCAATCGTCGCGCCCGTTCCGGCGTCAAGGCGGACCACATCGTCGTGGGCCGGCGAAATCGTCAGAACCGCCGTGCCGTCCACCACCGGAGACGACGAGCTCCAGGCCGGGGCCGTATCGCTCCTCATCGTCACCTCGGACCTCGCACGCCGCACCCACACGACACGCCCCGACTGAGCCTCGACCGCCGCGGTCAGCCCGATCTCGTCGGTGTAGTACACCACCCCGCGATCGCACACCGCCGATTCGGCGACCCGCTGCCCACGCTGGAAAACCGCCCCCGCGCTCCCCAGCAGCCGCGCCCAACGCAGCTTCCCGGTCCAAAGGTCAAGCGAAGCCAGGTACGCCGTCGCCATCCGCCGGGTCTGCGGCGGCTTACGCAGCGAAACAACCACCGTGTCCCCAACGATCAGCGCTGGCCCACGGATGATCGCCGTCGCCAGCGCCACGCTCTGCGCCGCCGGCGATGACGACCACAGCACGCGCCCCGTCGCGGCGTCGATCGCGTGAACCCTCGCGTCGCCGTCTCGCCCGCCCTGCACCGCCAGCCCTGTCGTCGCGACCACCACGCCCCCGGTTACCGTCACGCTCGCCGAGTCTTCCAGCGTTGTCTGCCCGGGCCGATACACCGTCCGCTCCTCGCGCCCACGCACAACCGGCGACCCCTCCGCGTTCTGATCGCTCTGATCCGCGGCGGCCGGCGAAACACGCCACAACGGCTGGAGCGTGTACCGGTCCCACGCCGAGATCCACCGCCCGTCGTTGGTGTACACCACCTCGCCCGCCACCGTGGGCAGCACCCACGGCTCGTCGGTAATCTCACGCCCGAAGAGTCGCCGCGGGTTCTGCGCGAGCCGCGCCGAATCAACCGCGTCGGCCTCGGCGTCCTGCGACAACCACGCGGACTGGAGCGGTCGGTCCACCAGGCCCTCCAGATCGATCGCCGGCAACTCCGTGAGCGGGCTGTACATCGGAACCGTCGCGGGTGCTTGGGCGGGCGCACCGACCTTGGGCGGAGCACCGCCCGGGCCCGGCAGTCTGGCTTCCGCCGCCCACGCCTCGGCCCACGCCCGGACCTCGGGCCGATCGACGTACCGCGCCAACGTGAGCGCGAGCTTCGCCGCGTCCTGCGACCCCCGCTGGTCCGCGCCCGTTCCAGTCCGGTCCGGGTGCTGATTCAGTTGTTCGAGCGTCAGCCGCGCCGCCTCGAACCGCGCCGACTCGATCTCTTCCTGCGCCAACCGCAGCGCCGCGTCAAGCCCCGCGCGGGTCAGCAGTCGCGTCCGCTCGACGCGCTCGATGTCTCCGGCGTCCAACAACGCCCGGGCCGAGCCCTCCTCGGCCGCACGGTAACGCTCAAGCAGCGCCGGCGAACCCAGCACCAGCTCGTGCGCACGCCTCCGCACCGCCAGAAAAAGGTTCGAGTCCGAGGGTGATTCCAGCACCGCGTCGGCGTCACCATCAAGCACGCCCTGCACCACCCGCGCCGCCTCGGTCGCGTTCCCCCCAGCTGCCAGCTCCGCCGCCCGGGCTAACCCCTCCCGGGCCGAGATCGAATCGTCCGGGTACACCGGCCCGATCTGCCCGAACGCGGAGCGGTTTGAGAACGCCTGCACCGCGAACACAATCAGAGCGAGGGCGCAGCCGCGCACAGCGCGGAGCAACCGCCCCTTAGACCCAGCCATGCTCCCCGGATGCCGTTGCGCCACAGAACCCCCGTCCGCCCGCGCGGGAACGCGCCCCTGCGATCTTCCTTCAATCGGTACCCAGGGCGATACCGCGGACCCGCCGTTGCGGTTTCCAGACCGCTCCAGCCCGCGCCGCCGGAGCATCCCGGAGCCTTCCCCAGTCTATGCGCGAACTCTCGGACCTCGCGTTGAGGACACCCACGCGATCCGCCGATGCAACGCCACCATGACGGCCCTCCCCACGCACGCGGCGATCCCTTCCCTGAACTCCACGCTCGCGGGGCTCGTCGCCAAATCGCGCACACCGCTCGCCCGCTCACGCCGCGTCGTCGCGCTGCTCATCGCCGTCGTGCTCATGAGCATCGCCGACCTGGAAATGACCCTCGGCTTCGCCACCAGCGGCGGGTTCATGGAAGCAAACCCGATCGCCCAGTTCATCATGCAGCACGGCTCGGTCTCGGCCGTGGCGGCGTGGAAACTCACAACCATCCTCTTCTTCGCTCTCATCCTCTACCGCGCACGGACCACCACCGTCGCCGAGTACGCCGCGTGGTTCTGCTTCTTCACGCTGCTCTGGCTCATGCTCCGCTGGAACGGGTACACCGAACAGGTCGCGTTCATCACGCCCTACATGGACTCGCCCGAACAAGCCGCCGACCCGCGCTGGGTCACCCTCGTCAACTGAGGCAGGTCGGTTCCTGAGAGGTCGGCTCTCCGAGCCGATTCTTCATACCCAACCCGAGAGCAGTTTCATCGCCCGATCGTGACCGCGCGCGCCCCAGAAGGTCGGCTCAGAGAGCCGACCTACCACCAACGCCCTACGCGCTCACCCGCCGCGCAGGTCCTCTTCCCTCACCAACGAATCGCGCTCCACCGGTCTCCCAACGATCCGCCCCACAATCTCGCCCATCCGCCACGGCTCGATCCCCGTCCCCGGTCTCTTGACCGTCAGATCTCCCCGCACGATCCGGTGCCCCACTCCCAAATCCCGCGCAGCCACGAGCGATTGCCGCGAAACATCCCGCACCTCGCGCTCAACATCCAGCACAATCTTCTTCTCGGGCCCGGCCATCGAGTGCGAACGCCGCGCACCGCTCACGTACTGAGCGAACTCCGCCGGTTCCAGCGAAGCCGCGTGATCCGGCCCTGCCGCCGCTCGGCTGTACGTCAAGTGCTTCTCCAAGATCGACGCCCCCGCCGCCACCGCCAGCCCACCCGTCTCGACGAGCGCCGTGTGATCGCTGTACCCCACCGGCCCCGGGCTGATCTCACGCAACGCCACGATCCCGCCCAGCGCCGCACGGTCCACCGGCGTCGGGTAGGAACTCACGCACTGGAGCAACGCCAGCCGATCAAAGATCGAGGGCAACCACCGCACCGCGCGCTCCACCTCGTCCAGCGTCGCCGTCCCCGTGCTCACGATCAGCGGCCGGTTCGTCGCCGCCAACGCCTCCAGCAGCGGTCTATTGATCACGTCCGGCGACGCCGTCTTGTACGCGTCCCACGCCAGCCGCTCCGCCTCGCGAACAAGCTCAACGCTGAACACGGAAACGACCGCGTGGACCCCGCGCTCGTGCGCTCGGTCCACGATCGGCGACATCTGGTCGACCGAGAGTTCCAGCCGGCGCAACATCTCCAGCGGGTCCGCCTCCCCCGCCGCCCGCTGGTACGCCGCCAGCCGAGCCTCCTTGCTCATCAGCAAATCGCCCCGGAACAACTGCAACTTGACAGCGTCGGCCCCCGCGCCCGCCGCGGCGTCCACGAGTTCCAGCGCACGCTCGACCGAACCGTCGTGATTGACGCCGATCTCCGCAATCACGTAAGGATCAAAGACGCGCCCGATGTTCCGTGTGCCGATCCTCACGCCGTGAGACCCCGCGAAGTTTCACCCCGACGCTCGCGCAACACCGCGTCAGCGACCGCCAAATCAACCCGCGAATCAATGTCCACGACCTCGCCCTCTCCCGTCATCACGGCACGCCGATCGCGCCCAAGGAACGCGTGCGGCCCCGGCTCGACGCCCTCAATCCGACCGAACAGCGCGCGGGCCGTCATCGCAACCACCCCCCCATCGGGCACGAACGCGGGCGGCAGATCCTGCCTCCGATACACGCCGTGATACAACCGCTCACCTTCCCAAGGCCTGACCACCCCGGCCGATCCCGCACCACCCGCGTCCAGGTCGCGTGCGATCTTCACGGTCCACCACGGGTGATGCTTCCCAACCGGCGCGTAACTCTGCACCGAATCGCACCCGCTCTTCACGAGCAATTCAACGGCGCGATCAATCAACCCCGCAGGCCGTACCGGAACATTGGCGTACAACATCACCACCGCACGCGCCGGATCTTCGGTTGCTCCGCCGCTCCCACCCGGCGCGATCGCTTCGATCGCGTGCCGCACCGCGTCGTCCACGGTCGCCGTGTCCGACGCGAGCCCCGGCGGGCGATCCACAACCACGCACCCCATCGCCCGCGCGATCTCGCGGGCCCGCAGGTCGTCGGTCGAAACCACCACCGGACCGACACCACGCGAGCGCTGGGCCGCCTCGATCGTCCACGCGATGCAAGGCCGCCCACCTACCACCGCGATGTTCTTGCCCGGCACACCCTTGCTCCCCGCCCGGGCCAGCACAACCGCAATGGCGTTCGCCTTGTTCTCTTGCTTTGTCTCTCGGTCTTTGCCCATGGTGCTCACCGGAACCCATCACCGCTCACAACAATCAAAGCGCGACCGTTGGTCCAACTGTCGAGGCCGATCATCCCGCTCTCAACACACGTTCAACCCCACCAAGACCGGGAGCCACGCTCCCGCCTCGACGAGGATCGTCATGCCGCGCGACCTGACGTGCCCACATCGCTCGAAGTCCGTCCGACGCGATCCTGCCGGAGCACGGCTTGCCGGTCCACGCGCTGTTCGGATCGTCCGCGACCGATCCGTCCGCACGAACCACCAATTCCGAACAAGCTCTCCGAGCACGCTCGTTCTCCGGCACCGGCAGCGGTGCGATCCGCTCGCCATCCAGCGCACGCGGCAACGGATCGATCACCGCGGCCCCGGCCGTCATCAGCCAGAAGTCGTAAAACCGCTCCACATCGCCGTACACCGCGTCGCACCGGGTCATCCGCGCCACAACCCAGGGCGAGGGCAGCCCGCCAACCGTCTCGCGCTCCGCGAGCACACGCCGCACGTTCTCCACGACCGAGTCAAACTCGTCAGCCCCCGTCAACGCCGCATAACACTCGCGCGAAGTCGCGAGCAGGTCAACGCTCAGCACCGCGCCGCGCGCCCGCCGCAACGCCGCGAGCAACGCGCCAACGTCCGCCTTCGCACCAAGGTCGGTCCGCACATGCAGCCCCGCGAACCCCGCGGCGACAGCCCTCGACACAATCTCGTTCCAGCGCGGGTGCAACAGCGGATCGCCGCGACCCTCGAAACTGACCACGGTGTCGGGCCACAGTTGCGTGCATCCGTCGATCAACGCGCACGCGCGATCAAACTCCATCTCGTTCGGAACGATTCCGTCATCACTCAGCCCGTACCAGCCGGCCCTCAGCCCGCGCCCCGGGCGCCGACCGGTCAGCTCCAACCGAACCAGCGCGGGGCCCACGCCGGGATCGCTTTCAGACCGACGCGACTCAACGTGCGAGACGATCCGGTCCACGCTCGCGCCCGAAGTGGACCGAACGTCGCGACCAAGAACATCCCGCGCCATCGCCTCGCGGCCGGTCGAATCCGGGACAAACCTCAGGCTCGCATCGCGCACCCCCGGCGACACCGGAACGCACGCCGGCTTGGCGATCGGATCAGCCAGCGGCGCAACCGGGATGTACGAGAGCATCCCGCCGATCGACGCGATCGCCCCGATCTCGTCCTGCCGCTCCCCCAACTCCTTGCACAACCGCGACGACACCACACACCCCGACAGCCCCGGCGGCGCCTGCGTGAACACAAGGCTGTTCATCTCCGGGTTCTCGCGGTACCGCGCCACCACCGCGTCGCACAGGGCCGGGTCCACGAGCGCCCAGTCCGCGCCAACAACCAGGATCGCATCCGCCTCGCACGAGCCCGCCACCGCCGCCGCGACCCGCGGGCACACCGCCTCGTCGTACACCGACATCGAGCCCACCCCGCCACGCCACGCATGAGCCGAGATCACGCGCGCCGCCCCCACCGCACGCGTCCGCGACCGCATCAGCTCGCCGTCGCCCTGCACAACCGTCAAGTTCGCGCTCCCGGGCACCGGCCCGAGCAACGATCTCGCGCAGGCCGGCTCCGCCGCCACAATCAAGATCCCGTCCAACTCTCGACACCCGGCAAGCCGTCGCACCGTCAGCGCCAGCGCGTTCAACCCGTGCGCCAACGGCCTTGCGAGATCGCGCCCCACTCCCAGCCCGTTCATCTCGGGATCAACTTGAATGTACCCCACGACGCGCGGGCGCGACCGCACCTTCACGTCCGTCCGTGCAACGCCGCTTGTCGGCGCGGAGTCTCCGACCGGACCCCCCACCGTCGTCTCCACGTTCGACCCCTGCGCCCCATCGATCCGCGGCTGCGCAGGCCTTGTCTGCTTCACGCCGCTCCTGATCGCCCTGACCGTCGCGTCAAGCATCAGCCCGACCTCGCCGGCGGCATCGGCAAGCCACGTCACGTTCTTGATATCCCGCTCGATCTGCCGTTCCTGCCGTTGCTCTGCCGTCAACCACCGTTCCAACTCGATCGCCCGATCGGCCTTGGCGCGGTTGAACGCGCCCGTCTGGTTCAGGAACTGCGCGAGTGAATACCCCGTCGCCTGGGTCGTCGCCCGGTCGCGCAGCACGTACACCTCCTGGATCAGGCGATTGACCACGCCGGGTTTGCCGACGCTGCCCTTCATCTCCCGGAGTTTCTCGGCCGCGGCGCGGCTCAGGTTCGCGACCTCCAGAGCCTCGCGCCGAACCTCGCGCAACCGAGCGGTCAGCCGACCATCTCCCGGCGCATCGGGACGCGCGGGCGGAATCGTCACCGTCCGCCCACCCGACGGAGCGCACTGCGCCAGCGCATCCCGCAGCGCCATCGCGTGCGTGTGACGCTTGACCACGCCCCCCTCGGTCGCGTCGATCGTGGACAGCCCCTCGCGCTCGTCGCTCGCGAAGTCGCGCTCGAACTGCGCCAGGTACGTCGTCATCTGCTCGTCGGTAAAGATCGGTCGGCCCAGCACGTCCGTGGCGCGGTGCAGCATCGACTTGGAGCGCACGATCCGCTGCCACTCCATCATTTCCAGCGTGTTGAACTCGTTCAGCTCGCCCGACCACACACGGTGGATCGCCGCCCCCGCCGAGTAGTACTGCCCGTCCGTGAACCCGAGGTCCTGCCCGACCAGGATCACCGGGTCGCACCCCATGTGCCTCGCCAGGTAGTACGCCATATGCGCCACGGTCGCGCCCGGCCGCAGCACGCCCCGCGATCCGACCCGCGCGGGGCCCTGCAATTCACCCAGCACGCGGTCGGAAAGATCGTCGCCAGGACACCGGACCTCACCGGGATACGCCTGAAAAATCGCGGGGTTCGCCATCGCCTGCACCACCAGCGTGCACCCCTCAACGTCCTCGCGCGATAACCCCTCATAAAACCGCGCGCTCAACTCCGCGTGATCCGCGCCGCCGTCACAAAGTGCGGCACGATCCCCCGCGCGAGCATCTTCTTGAGCACCGTCTGCACCGCGATGATCACCACTCGCTCACGCACCCCCGGACGCGCCAGCTCGTCGAGGTTCCGCTCCAGGCTCGGACCCGCCGCCACCACCACGCCCGGCCTGCCCTTGGCGATCCCCGCCAGCTCGCCGATCCCGGGCGCGGCCGCGTACCGATCGATGTTCATCAGCGTGTTCCGAAGCGTCGTGTCCACCTGCACCAGCGTCGTCACGATCGTCGTCCGCAACGCCCGCATGACCCCCGCCAGATGCCGCGCAAACACGTCCGCCTCCGCGCCCAGCCGTGCCTTGCTCGGGGCGTGGTCCACGAACTTCACCCCCATCGCCAGGAACCCCTCGACGCCCTGCACGGCCGCCGAGATCGACGCCGGATCGTCCGCGCTCGTCAGCAGCACAAAGTTCGTCGCCGCGATCCACGCCGAATGGTCCACCCGCTCCAACACCGCGCGCAGCATCGCGACATCAGGCTCGAACGCGAAGATCACCCCCGCCCGCCCCAGCCGCGCCGCCAACGCCGCGACATGGTGCCCCAGCCCGAACCCCAAAACCACGAAGCCGCCGACGGATTCGATCGGGACCGCCGCCGCGTGCTTGCTCGCTTCGTCGAGCGGGCGCCGCAGACTCGCGAGTTGCCGAGGCGCGGACGCGCCCGATTCACCCGACAACGACCCCGACCACGCCCCGTCCTCCGCGCGCACAAATCGCACCAAACCCGAAGACGCCGCCGCCTCAATCGCCCGGACAGCGCCGGGCGAACTCGCCGACAAGGCACGCAGATTCCGACCCAGGATCGAAGGATCAGGAACAAACTCATCCGGCGCTGAGCCAGCATTTCCCCCCACCGACGCCGTACCGCCCGAGACGAGCCACTCTGGAAGTTCAAACGGGTTCATCAATCGTGCTCACTGGTTTGATCCGATCCCGGTCCGCCATCGAGGGATCGACGAGCACGCCCGCTCAACTCGAAAGATGATCAACGCACCCGCGTTCGGCCCACAACTCGCCGCCCCACCACGCCCACGGCCCCGATAACCTTCCTCAACATGCCGCACCTCTCCCTCACCCTCAGCCCCACACTCGCGCAGCTCGGGAACCCCCTGGGCGGAGTAGCGCCCACCGCCCTCCCGAGCGCTCCAGTCTGGGAGCGCTTCCTTCTCGAACAACCCTGGCCTCTCATCGCGCTCTTCGCGTTCGCGGGTGTTGTCGGGTGGACGATGCTCGCCCGCCTTACTCCCGCCCGCCGTTTCGCCCTCACCGCGCTCGGGCCGCTCCTCGCCCTCGCGGTCTGGACGCTCGCCTTCTTCGTCCACACCGATCGCGAACAGATGCGCGACGCCTCGCTCGCGCTCATCGGCGCGGCCGCCCGCGTGGACACCAGCACTGTCGGCACCATCCTCTCCGACGACTTCGCTTTCTACCCCCCCGGCGGCGGCCCGGGAATCGGCAAGGACAGAACGCTCGCCCTCGTCCGCTCCGAACTCGGCGGCGCTTGGAAAATCAGCGAATGGACCGCCCTGGAGGTGCAGGCATCCGTCGACCCACGCACCAGCACCGACGCCGAGCGCGGGCAGACCCAGGTCCACGTCCGCGCTACCGCCGAAGGGTTCCTCACGTTTTCATGGTGGAAGTTCGACTGGGAACGCACACCCGCCGGCCAATGGAAACTCGTCTCCGCCGAATCCGCCGATCCCAAGGCCGATTCATGGCTCGGCAGATTCCGCTAACGACCAGCACCCGCCCACCCTCAGCACGGCACCACGTCCCGCACCAGCTCCAAACCCTCCGTCAGCACCCGCGGCCCGCGCTCCGTGATCAGCACGTCGTGCTCGTAATGCACCGCCAGCGAACCGTCGGCCGAGAAGACCGGCCACTCGCTCCGCTTCTGCTTGGTCTGCCCCGTCCC
The DNA here is from genome assembly GCA_044221955.1 of Phycisphaerales bacterium. Classification (GTDB taxonomy): domain Bacteria; phylum Planctomycetota; class Phycisphaerae; order Phycisphaerales; family UBA1924; genus CAZCPB01. Next base: position 59,662 of record JBGAOD010000004.1, read on the forward strand.
CACCGCGATCATCGGCTCCACCGCGATCAACGTCCCCGGCTCGCACGGCAAGTGTGCATCGGGCCACTCACCCGGGTACGTCGGCAGCACGTTGCTCACAAACGGCGGCGCGTGCAGCGTTCGCCCGTACCCGTGCCCGCCCAGCCCACGCACAAGATGAAACCCGCACGCCTTCTCCACATGCCCCTGCACCACCCGCGCCCAGTCCATGAACGTCTTGCCCGGCGCAAGCTCCAGCACGCCCAGCCGCAGCGATTCCTTGCCGCAGTCCGTCAGCTTCTTCACCTCCGCCGAGGGCGGCCCGAACACATACGTCCACGCCGCATCGCCCATCCATCCGCGGTACGCCACACCAATATCAATCTTCAGCACGTCCCCAAACTTCATCGGCGGCGTGTAATACCCGGCCGTGCCATGAACCACGCACTCGTTCACGCTCAGGCACGCGTGCGACGGGAACGCCGGGCTCCTGGGGACGCGGTACCCGAGAAAGCACGACTTGCACCCCAACTCGTCGAGGGTCTTCGCAACCAACGTGTCGATCTGGGCGAGCGTCACCCCCGGCCGCAACCACTCGGCCAGCTTCCGGTGTACATCCACAACCTTCTGAGCCGCGGTGTACGCGGCGTCGGCGTCGGCGGAGGTCAGCTTGGGGATCGTCGAGGGTCTCACGGAGAATCCTACGCGCGACGGCGTGAATCCTCGTCAAGCCCGCCAACGATCTTGTTCTCATGTGGCGCGTCAAACATCTCGACGACCGACGCCGGCCCGTGCGCCTGGTGCGGTTCGGCCCGGCCCGCGTGCTGAGCCCGGCCGCGCTCTGGGGCACCCTCCGCGGGGCCGCGGCCCACCGCGCGACGTACCTCTCGATCTTTGTCGTCGCCATGCTCGGCTCGCTGGTGGCGCTCGCGGTGAAAGTCGGGCCGCTGGTGCTGGCGGTGGCGATGTTCTCGCCGGTCTCTTCCACGCTGATCGTGCTGGTCTCGATCACGCTGGTCGCGCTGCTGGCCGCGTGGAGCGACCGGGGCGACCGACTCGCCAACGACATGGTGCGTGCCGGTCGCTGCGCCGGCTGCGCATATTCGCTCGAAGGGCTTGGACCCGAGCCCGACGGCTGCACGGTCTGCCCCGAGTGCGGGGCCGCGTGGAACCGGGCCGAACGCCTGGCACCTCCGCGAACCGTCGTCATCCCGAACCAAACCACCTCGCACCAATCGGCCGCGCACCAATCCGCCGCACCCAAACACGATCCCAAACCGTACAAGGTCCAAGAGCCGATACCATCTCCACCACATGCCCGACATCCGTCTTGAATCCTCCGGCGACGCCCCGCGTCCGCCGCTCTCGATCCCGCTCTCCTCTCCCGTCACCTCGGAGGCGGGCGCCGGGGCCGGGCCGGGCGAGCACAACATCCATCTCCACGTCGCCGAAACCCCGCCCGACGTCGACGCCTCGCTCTATCTCCATCCCCAAACCCTCGCGCGCCTCGGCAGCTTCGAGCTCCGCGCCCGCATGATCATCGAAGGCCTTTCGACCGGCCTGCACCGCTCGCCGTTCCAAGGTTTCTCCGTCGAGTTCGCACAGCACCGCCAATACGTCCCGGGCGACGACCTCCGCCACCTCGACTGGAAAGTCTTCGGCCGCTCCGACAAGCTCCAGCTCAAACAACACCAGCAAGAGACCAACCTCGACCTGCTCGTGCTCGTCGACGCCTCGGGCTCCATGAACTTCGGCTCCCGCTCCTTCGCCGACGCCAGCGGCACCAGCGTCACCAAAAGCCCCGACGGAAGGACAAACTGGACCAAGTTCGACCACGCCACCGCGCTGGCCGCGGCCCTCAGCTACATCACGCTCAAACAGGGCGACCGCGTGGGCCTGATCGTCTACGCCGACACCGTTCGCGCCGCCGTCCGCCGTTCCAGCAGCCAGGGAACATGGCGACAAGTGGTCAGCGCTCTGAGCACGCACCCGATGACCCCCGAGAACCGAGGCCGAACCACCGACCTGGGCCGGGCCATCGACCAACTGCTCGCCAAGGTCACCAACCGCTGCCTGATCGCCGTGGTCAGCGACTATTTCCAGGATCTCGAAGACATCCAGGCCGCCCTCGCCCGCGTCAAGCACAAGCGCCACGACCTGATGGCCTTCCAGGTCATGGACAAGGCCGAGCTGGAGTTTGACCTGCAAGAGACCGCGCCGTTCGAAGGCCTCGAAGGCGAAGGCCGAATCCGCCTCGACCCCCGCGCGATCCGCGAGGCCTACCTCGAGTCCGTCCGCCGCCACCTCGCCGGCGTCGAAAAATCCGTCCGCTCCCACGGCTTCGACTACCAGCTCGTCAACACCCACGACTGGCTCGGTCCACCCCTCGCCGCCTTCGTCGCCCGAAGAACCGCCCAAATCAAACGCAGCAAATACGGCTAACCCACCACTCCCCACTCACCATTCGCCCTCTCCCACTTCGTCTCTCCGTCTCTTTCTCTCTCCGTCTCTTCCCAATGTCCTTCCTCAACCCCATCCTCCTCTACGCCGGCCTCGCGTGCATCGCAGTGCCCATCATCGTGCACCTGCTCACGCGCCGACGCCGCAAGCCCATCGAGTGGGCCGCCATGCGCTTCCTGCTCGAAGCGTACAAAAAGCACCGCAAACGCCTCACGCTCGAACAACTCCTCCTCCTCGCAGCCCGCTGCGCCCTCGTCGCGTTGATCGCCCTCGCGCTCGGCAAGCCCATCCTCGGCGCCGCCGGCCTGCTCGGCACCCCCGGCCCGCGCACCCTCTACCTCCTCCTCGACAACAGCCTCGCCGGCTCCGCCCTCGACTCTGCCGGTACCAGTGCCCTCTCGCGCCACAAGCAGCACGCCGCCAAACTTCTCGAACAGCTCGATCAGGCCCGCGGCGACCGGGCCGCGCTCGTCACCCTCGGCTCGCCCGCCGAGGCCGTGGTCATGCCCCCGTCCAGCGACCTCCCCGCCGTCGCACGTCTTGTCGAGGCTGTCGAGCCCACCGACAGCCGGGCCGACCTCCCCGGCGCGATCGACCGCCTTAAATCCGAGCTCGACTCGGCCGCCGCATCAAAGTCCGACCAGACCTCCGGCCCCACCACTCTGGCCGTCCTCAGCGATTTCCTCTCCGGCTCGGCCGACATCGATCGCCCGCTCGCTTCCCTCGCCGCCGCATCTTCGATCCAACGCTCGCTCTCGGTGCTCGCCACTCCCCCCGCCTCCGTCGGCTCCGACAACATCACCATCACCCGCGCCGAACCGCTCCGCACCGTCCTCCTCTCTTCCGAAAGCAGCCTTGCTCAGTCCGACAACCCCGAGCCCACCAACCCTGTCCGCGTCTCGCTCACCCGCTCCGGCCCGGGAGTCGGCGCAGCCGCCATCACGCAGGTCAGCGTCCGCATCGATTCCGGCCCAACCCCTGGCACGCCCGCCAAAGCCCAAATCCGCTGGATCCCCGGCCAAGCCGAGGCCTCCGTCGTCATCGCTGCCGCCATCCCCAGCCAACCCGCCAACTCCGCCAACGTCCTGGCCGTCGTCGCCGAGATCGACCGCGACTCCATCGCCGGCGACAACACCTTCCGCCGCCCCACCGAGACCCGCCGCACAATCCAAGTCGGCCTCCTCACCCCGCCCGGCCAATCGCCCGGCACCACCATCGCCTCCTTCCGCCCCGTCGACTGGCTCCGACTCGCCCTCCAGCCCGACCGCCCCGACGCGCGCCGCGAGTCCGGAACCACAGGCCTGCGACTCATTGACGTCGATCCCCGCGCCGTCGCCCAGCCCGGAGTCCTCGCCGGCCTCGACGCCCTGCTCATCACCTCGCCCGACGCGCTCGAACCCCAAGCCTGGACCCGCCTGGGCGACTACGCCCGCGCCGGCGGCTTCCTCGTCGTCTTCCCGCCCGCCGAAGCCAAGGTCCACCTCTGGCCCGACGCCATGATCGCCGCACTCGGCCTCGACTGGACCGTCGCCCGCGAACCCAAACCCACCACCAGCGGCGAACTCGCCGAGCCTAACTCGTCCAACCCATCGACAACCCAGCCCGCGTCAGGCTCGGCTGATCTCCTCGCCATCCTCGCCGGCGAGCTCCCCGAACTCCTCAAGCCCGTCCGCCTCACCCAACTCCTCGCCATCAACACCAAGGCCGACGCCGGCGAAACCATCCTCCGCTCCAAAGACGGCCCGCCTCTGCTCGTCATCTCCGCGCCCGGCTCACCCGCAACCACCGCGCCCAACACCACCGCACCCATCCGCACCGGCCGCGGCCTCGTCGCGCTCTGGGCCGTCGCGCCGGACCTCCGATGGACTGACCTCCCCACCAAGCCCCTCATGGTCCCGCTCATGCAAGAGCTCGTCCGCCAAGGCGTGGGCAAGTCTCTCGGCGTGTGGTCCGGCCCGGCCGGGTCCGCGCCGCCCGTCCCCGACGGAACCCGCGAACTGCGTCTCCTTTCTTCGTCCACATCTGCCCTCACGCACAGCGACGACCTCCTCTCCGTCAACGCCGGCACCTCCCTCGCCCCGCCCATCCGCCGCGCGGGCCTCTGGCGCGCCCTCGACGCCCGCGGCACCTCCCTGGGCCTGCTCGCCGTCAACGCCGACCCCGCCGCCGGAAAAACCGAGACCCGCTCGACCGCGCAGTTGACCCGCTGGCTCGGCACCGTCGCCGGCGAAGACCGCCTCAGCTTCCTAACTCCCGACGCGGCACCCGGTTCGCCATCAGATTCGCCGTCGGGCACGAGCGCCCCTCAACCCAACAAGCTGCCCCTCGGCGAAGACCAGCGCCCGCCCATCAGCGTCCCGCTCCTGCTCGCGGCCGCCGCCGTCGCGCTCATCGAACTCGTCCTGGCCCGCGTCTTCAGCCACGCCAGCGTCCACCGCTCCCTGAACGCCGTGCAGGCCCCCAAGGTCATGGAGCGTGCCGCATGAGCCCGTGGCTGCAGCAGCTTTTCGGCATCGAGCCTTTCTCGGCCAGCACCTCCGCGGCCGCGGACACGGTCCGCTTCGGCTTCGCCACCGCCGTGCCGCCGTGGGCCTGGGCGATCGCCGTCGTGCTCGCCGCGCTCGTCGCCGGGTGGAGCTACTGGCACCTCTCGGGCCACCGCGGCGGGCGCTCCGCCCTCGCCGTGCTCCGTGCCCTCACCATCCTCACCATCCTCCTCCTGGCCGCCGGCCCGCAGTTCGTGCGCCAGACCGAACGCGTCGAACGCGACTGGGTCGTCGTCATGGCCGACCGCTCACGGTCCATGTCGATCGCCGATTCTCCGGGCACCACGCCAACCTCGGCCCGCGTCAGCCGCGAATCGCAACTGCGTTCCGCCCTACTGCAATCTCAACCAACCCTGAGCCAGATCGCCCGCGACCACAACGTCCTCTGGCTCGGCTTCGACGCCGGCGCGTTCCCGCTGAAATCGACCAGCCCCGGCGGAACAGAGTTTCCCGTGGAACTCGGCACGCCCGAAGGCCGCCGCACCTCACTGGGCCGCTCCCTCGAACAAGCCCTTCAACAGGTCGCCGCCAAGCCCGTCAGCGGCGTCGTTCTCCTCAGCGACGGCCGATCCTCTGACCAACCACCCCGCGCCCTCCTCCGTCGCCTCCAAGCCGAGCAGATCCCCGTCTTCACCGTCCCCCTCGGCAGCCCCGAACCCCTCGGCGATTACTCCCTCGCCCAGGCCGACGCGCCCAGCAAGGCCTACCTCAACGACATCGTCCCCGTCACCATCGAGATCCAGCGCAGCGGCGGCACCGGACCCATGGCCGCCAACGTCCAGCTCATCGACGACGCCACCGGCCTCGTCCTCGACCAACGCCGACTCGACCCGGGCGAACTCTCTCCGGCCAGCACGCACACCACCGCCACCACCACCCCCGACCGCACGTCTCTCACCCTCTCCGCCCGCCCCGACCGCGTCGGCAAGAGCACCTGGTCCATCAAACTCGTCCCCGATTCCCCCGACCTCAGCCCCGACAACAACACAAGCTCCATCACGATCGAGCTGGCCGATCGCCCGATCCGCGTCGCCTACTTCGACGGCTACCCACGCTGGGAGTACCGCTACCTCAAGAGCCTCCTGGTCCGCGAAAAGTCCATCCGCTCGGCCGTCATGCTCCTCTCCGCCGACAAGCAATTCCTCCAAGACGGCAGCGAACCGCTCGTCGCCCTCCCGACCTCGCCCACCGACTGGGCCGGGATCGACGTGGTGGTCTTGGGCGACGTCCGCTCCGAACTCTTCAGCGACGAGCAGCTCCAGCAACTCCGCGACCACATCGCCCTCCGCGGCGCGGGCCTCGTCTGGATCGGGGGCCCGGGCGCGACCCCCGGCAGCTACCGAGGCCGCCCCCTCGCCGACCTCCTGCCGTTCACGCCCAACGCCTCCGAAGCCTCGCTGCCGCCGGCCTCACCGACTCGGGCGTCGCCGCGTGGACCACGCCCGTCCTCGCCTCCCCCGCCCCCGCCGCACGCCGCCTCGGCTTGCTGGCTCTGGGCGAAACGATCTCGGCGGGCTGGCCCCAGGAACTCAGCAACGCCGACTTTGGCTGGTCCATGCTGCGCTGGGCACAGCGCATCCCGCGCGAGCAATTGAAACCCTCCGCCGAAGTCCTCGCCTGGCTCACCCCCGCGCGCACCACCCCACCCGCCGGCGCAACGCCCATCAACGCCGAAGCAACCCCGCTCGTTCTTTCGATGCGTTTCGGCGCGGGCCGAGTGGTCTACATCGCCAGCGACGAACTCTGGCGCTGGCGCTACGGCCGCGGCGAGACCCTCTACGAACGCTTCTGGCTCCCCCTGCTCCGTTTCGCCGCCCGCGAGAGCCTCGCTCGCACCGGCAAGTCCGCCATCCTCGAGGCCACGCCCGACCGCGCCCTCGTCGAACAACCCGTCCGCATCGTCGTCAAGCTCGTCGATCAAGCGCTCATCGACAGCCGGGGCGACTCGCGCAGCAGCTCCACCATCGCCGCCCGCGTCGTGCCCAAGCCGCTCATCAACGACCCGCGCCCCGTCGCCGCGACGCCCGTCACCCTCACGCGCGAAGCCCCCGGCCTCTACGCCGGAACCTTCCTCCCCACCGAGCCCGGCCAAGCGACCGTCGAACTCACCGACCCGCTGCTCACGGGCCTAGGCCTCACCGCCACCATCGACATCGCCGCCTCCGACGACGAGATGCGCTCCCCGCAGACCGACCACCCCGCCCTGGCCTCGCTCGCGCAAGACACGGGCGGAAAAATCCTCGCCGTGAGCCAGTTGAAAGAGCTGCCAACGCTCCTCCCCAACCGCCAACTCCGCCTGCTGGGCACGCCGGAAATCCGAACGCTCTGGGACCGCCCCATCGTGCTCATCGCGCTGATGCTGCTGCTCACCACCGAGTGGCTGGGGCGGAAGTGGATTCGCCTGGCATAACGGCCGCCCTTCGCCCCGCGTACCCACACGCTCCGCGTGGGCTCCCTGTCTTTCTCAATTCTCTACGGCCTCTCTACCGGATTTCAATCCTGATTGGCATCAATCGGAACCGGCGTCACCCACACCCCGCCGCGAAGCGGCCAAGGTCAATAGCCGTGGGTCGCGGCGAAGCCGCACCCACGGGAATTGGCCGTAGTTCCACCCGCACCGCGACGCGGTGCAGGCATCACACCAACCGCCCTCCGTGGGTACCCCTTCGCGGTCACCCACGGCTATTCACCGTGACGGCTACGCCGTCGCATACTGGATTTTCAGGCTCCCAGGTGCCCCCCCGCTCCCGTTGTTTCTTACTTCTTCCCCACCGCCCCCTCCAACCAATCCGCGATCACACCCGCCTTCCAAGGCAGAAAATAAAACAAAAGATCATGGTCCGCCCCGATCGTCAACCGGTCCGGCCTGCCCAACCGATCGAACAACAACTCCCCCCCCGCCGCCGGCACCCACGTATCGCCCCGCGCGTCCACCACCAGCATCGGCAAACCGCGCAGCAGCGGCGCGGTGAAGTAAGGATCGAGCTTCGAGTGCTGGATGTACAACTCATCAAGCCGGTCGATCACCTCGGGCGCGACCTTGTCCTTGCCGCACCTCACCCGCACCCCGCCGTCCGTAAACGAGCTGTGCTGCGACAGAAAAAAAGCGTCCGCCCCGCCGCCGATCATCACGACGGCGTCCAGCGAGTCACGCACCCGCGCCACCACCGTCGGCGTCGCGATCGCGCCCGCGCTAAACCCCACCGCCACCATCGGATGCCGCGGCAAATCCGGCCGCTGCGTGCGCAGGTAATCCACCACCGCCTCGGTCGCGTAGGCCGACCCCGCCAGATCCTGGTCGATGATCAGCGCGAGCTCCCGCGCCACCTCGTTCAGATCCGTCCCCGGGCAGACCTGAAAAGAACCGGACTCCAGCCTCGAAATCTCCCCCTGCAGCTCTCGCCACTTGCCGAAGCGCTGGTCCTCCATATCCACCACCCTGAGCTTCCCGTCGGGCGGCGCGGCCTCGTCCCACGCGATCTTCGCCTGGGCCTGCAACTCCTTGATCTTCTGACGGTCCGCCTCGGGCACCGGCGGCTGAATACCCGCCGGCGGCTTCAAATCCACCACCGCCCACCCACGCCTCACAAACTCCTCCATCACGTCGCGCTCGTACTCGTTCCCGAAAATCGCCGGGAAGTGCAGCATCACGCCCAGCGGGGCGCGGTCGCTCGGGGGCGGGATGCGGATCTGCATCCCGCTGTACAACTCCGCGTCCTCGGACGAATAAGTCGGCTCGAACTGCCTGGACTTGCCGGGACCCATGTACGGCAACGCCGCCAGCAGCGCCCGCCGCTCCAGCCGCTGCGCCCTTCGCTCGACCGCGCGCGGGTCCTGCATCGTCCGCGAGGTCACGAACGACGCGTTGGGCGTGAACCCGTCAAAGATCTGGTCAAAGACGCTCCCCTTCCGACCCTCGTACACGCGCAGCAAACCCTGCCCGTGAAGACCGGAATAGGTCACGACCACCTCGGGCTCCTCGACCAGCTTCCGCGCCTCCGCGTCCAACCCCGCGACATCCACGCCGGGCAACGGCCTGTACGCAAAGACCTTCTCTGGGGTCCGCGCGATCAGCGGCCTCACCACCTCGATATCCCGCGCAGGCCACGCCTCGCCCGGGAGCTCGCTCGACACCGGCACCGACTCGGCCGAAGCTGTGGCACGCTCGGGGTCGCTCGCGGTAAACGTCCAGCATCCCTGGAGGACGACCAGAAGTCCCACGCCGATCGCCGCGCCCGCCGCCGTGCCGCCGAGCCGAGAGATCAGCCCATCGAAAGTTCTTGCGTCCATTTCCGCGTGACCCTTGTGTCAATGTCCATCCCGCGCCCGCCGCCCAGCATATCGGTCCAACCCCGCCCTCGATCCATCCACGGCACCGCCGAACAACAGTCTCGCCCCAACCCGTGCGCTCAATACCCGCTCGCAATGCGCTCCTGTCATTTGACGCACCAACCCCCCGACCTATCATCCTGACCCGGCTCTGGGAAATCTTGCCCAGCAAGGGTGGTCGGTGCCGCTGTAGCTCAGTGGTAGAGCGCACCCTTGGTAAGGGTGAGGTCGTGGGTTCAAATCCCACTAGCGGCTCTTTGCGGGCAGGGCAATGCCTCGGATTGCCACCTCGGTTCGGAATACAATCCCTACCGCCCGGCCTCCATGGTGGACCGGCTTGGGGAACCTTCCCAGGGCTACGGACCCGCTTTCGGGTCGGCGGGTGGTTGGGAAGCTTCGGGTGGGATAATGTTGTACCCCCCCGGCGGATCGCGCTGGGGACGTGCGTTGGTTTGGTGGTCGGTTTGCGTAGTCGGTTCGGGTGATCGGTTCGGGTGGTGGAAAATAGTTTTCGAGTTCGAGGACGGGCTCGCCTCGGCGGCGGATCCGAGCCTTTGGACATTTGTCAGGATACGCCCTTTTCGAGCGTTCTCGCAGAGGGTCTTTCGGAGGTTTTTAGTCATGGCCAAGGGCATCTTTGCGCGGACCAAACCGCACGTAAACGTCGGAACCATCGGGCACATCGACCACGGCAAGTCAACCCTGACCGCCGCCCTCTCGGCCCGCTCGGCCGTCAAGAACGGCGAGATCCCCAAGACCTACGCCGAAATCACCAAGGGCGGCACCGTCCGTGACGCCAACAAGACGGTGACCATCGCGTCGTCGCACACCGAATACCAGACCGCCAACCGGCACTACGCCCACGTTGACTGCCCGGGCCACGCCGACTTCGTCAAGAACATGATCACCGGCGCCGCCCAGATGGACGGCGCGATCCTCGTCGTCTCGGCCGCCGACGGCCCCATGCCCCAGACCCGCGAGCACGTCCTCCTCGCCCGTCAGGTCGGCGTGCCCTACATCGTCGTCTTCATGAACAAGGTCGACCTCGTCGACGACCCCGAGCTCCTCGACCTCGTCGAGCTCGAAATCCGCGAACTCCTCAACAAGTACGGCTTCCCGGGCGACAAGACCCCCGTCATCCGCGGGCAGTCCAAGGCCGCCCTCGAGAACCCCAAGGACGACAAGATCTGTAAGCCCATCGATGACCTCTTCGACGCCATCGACAGCTACATCCCCGAGCCCACCCGCGAGACCGACAAGCCCTTCCTCATGTCCATCGAAGACGTCTTCTCGATCAAGGGCCGCGGCACCGTCGCCACCGGCCGTATCGAGCGCGGCATCGTCAAAGTCGGCGACACCGTCGAGATCGTCGGCCTCCGCGCCGAGAACAAGGACACGGTCTGCACCGGCGTCGAAATGTTCAACAAGACCCTCGACAGCGGGCAGGCCGGCGACAACGTCGGCGCCCTCCTCCGCGGCGTCGAAAAGGACGACATCGAGCGCGGCCAGGTCCTCTGCAAGCCGGGCTCGATCAAGCCCCACACCAAGTTCAAGGGCCAGGTCTATATCCTGACCAAGGAAGAAGGCGGCCGCCACACCCCGTTCTTCAGCGGCTACCGCCCCCAGTTCTACTTCCGCACCACCGACGTCACCGGCTCCTGCAAGCTCCTCGGCGGCGCCGAGATGTGCATGCCCGGTGACAACATCGAGATGGAGATCGACCTCATGGATAAGCCGGTCGCCATGGAGAAGGGCGTCCGCTTCGCCGTCCGCGAGGGTGGCAAGACGATCGGCTCCGGCACCGTCACCGAGATCATCCAGTAATCGCACTCTGTTCGGTACATAACGCCCCGGGCTTCGGTCGATGTGGCAGGGTTGAGACGGGGCGTGCCTAAGATTCGTTGCCGTCCGGGCGTTCCGATCCCGAAGAGGGGCCGGGGCGCTCGGACGGCTGTCACAACGGGATTGGTGGATCGTCCGTCGTACGGGCCGGTGGGACTCCGGCGACGGACCTCGTGAATCGAAAGCAGGGCTGAGACATGGCCAAGAAGAAAGGCGCGGCACGGGAGTACGTGTGGCTTCAGTGCTCCGAGTGCGGCGATCTGAACTACAGGACCGAGATCAACGTGAAGGGCGGCACGCCCGAAGGCCTCAAGGAGGGACTCAAGAAGTACTCCCCCCGCCTTCGCAAGCACACCCTCCACAAGCTCAAGAGGAAGTGAGCCGACGTGGCAGAAACCTCGGCACAGAACGGCATGAGCGAACGAACGCCGGTAGCTCAACTGGTAGAGCAGCGGATTCCAAATCCGCAGGTTGCGGGTTCAAGTCCCTCCCGCCGTGTTATGGAAGCCGAAGTTCACTCTTCACCGTTCTACAAGCCCGGCCAGGGGTTCTGGGTCCGCTGCATGACCGCGGCCCTCGCCGGTCTGCTGATCACCGCCGGCACGGGCTGGCTCTGGCAGCAGCTCGGCATCGTCGGCCTGCCCACGCCGACGTGGAAGATGGTCGTGCGCGATTCCGATTTCACCCCCGCCACCGGCCAGGGCGTCGATCTGCTCACGCGCGGCTCGGCCGACGGCGAATACGTCAAGATCGGCCAGGCGACGGCCCGCGAATGGGAACCCGCGGCCAAGGGCCAGCACGTGCTGGTTGTCGGGTCGATCGCTCTTGAGGGAACGCACACGAACGACCAGATCGAGGCCGTCCGCGATCCCGCCAAGCCGGATATTTCCGCCAAGGTCGAGGGCAAGGCCACCGGCATCCCGATCCTTCAACGCCTGTACCTGCAGGCCTTCGGCGCGGGGCTCTTCCTGATCGCGGGCGCGATCGGGATCTTCTGGACCGTCGGCCGCAAGCCCAGCACCGTCGATTTTCTCATCGCCACCGATGCGGAAATGAAGAAGGTCAACTGGTCCACCCGGCGGGAGGTAGTCGGTTCGACGCAGGTGGTCATCATGGCGTTCTTCCTGATCGCCGCGGTGATCTTCGCGATCGATACCGTCTTCCAGACTTTCTTCCGGGTTATCGAAGTCATCCGGCTGTAATCGGCTTCGGCAGACTCCCGTGCGGCCACCGGGCCGTCCTGCGAGGCGGTTTCACGCGCGCGGCGTGATGACCCCGACCATGCGCCCCGTCAGGCCGTTGTCGCGCCGGTGGCTGAAGAAGAGTTCCGGCTCGGCGAATGTGCATCGGGCGATGGTCTCAATCTGCCCGACGCCGGCGGCGACCAACTGATGTCGCAGAGCCGCCTGGAGATCGACGTATCCCTTGGAGTGGTCATCGGACGGATCGGTGACCCGGCAAGGCGCTGCCGCGCCAAACACCTTTCGAAACTCCGCGACGACTTCCGGCCCCACCTCGAATTGCTCGAACGAGATGCAGGGCCCGATGGCCGCGATGATGCCGGTCGCGCCCAAATCGCGCATGGCTTGAACCGCCTCGGGCGCGACCCCCGCGATCACTCCCCGCCAGCCGGCGTGCACAGCCGCCACGACCCGACCGTCGTCGCTCGAGAGCAGAACCGGCGCGCAGTCGGCCACACGGACGCAGAGAATGCGGGACGGGTCATCGGTGACGATGGCGTCGGCCTTGGTGTCGAGTATCTCGCCCGTGATCGGGTCCGGCGGCCCGGGATGTGCAGGCGCTCCCCTGCGGACCGTGTGGGCCTTCCCGCCGTGGACCTGATGGACCTGCACGATTTCCTTATCGTCTCGGCGATCGATCCCGACGCTTTCGAGGAGGATTTGCAGATTGCGGGCGATGTTGCGGGGCGGATCGCGCTGGTCGCGTGGGAGCTCGGACGGGTTTCCGAAATTGAGTGATGAGAAGATGCCGGAGGAGACACCCGCACGGCGCGTGGAGAAGCCGTGGGGCACGGCGGCTTGAGCGAGGAGCGGGCTCAGCATCATCACGGGCTGCGTGGGTGCCACGCACTACCGTACGTCGCTTCAGGCGATCGGCAGCCCGAGGTCCCAATGGATCAGGAATCGGCACCAAAGAAGGTGGACGCAGACGAACAGGAACAGCGGAATGCGGAGCGTCCAGGGTGAGGGGCGACGCCAGGCCATGGCGAACGCAATGAGGAGGGCAAGAGTCGAGAGAATGGAAACGGGCGGGAACCACAGCATGACGCGGAACCAGGTCGGGGCGCCGAAGATGAGTTCGCCGCCACCGGACTGAGCGGCGTGCACGAGAGCACGGATCGGGCCGGCCGCGGTCAAGAACATGAGCACGCCGAGGAGTGCGGCGAGCGAAGCGGAAGCCCAGGCGAGGCCGCGGGGAGCGGCTGGCTGGTTAACCAGAGCCCGACGGAACCGGGCGCGCCGAATAATCGCTCCGATAGCGAGCGCCAATGGCCACAGAACCCCGAGAAGACCGAAGATGAGGAGCCAACTCAGCCAGAATTCGTTGGTGGTACGCGGCGCGTCGAGGTAGGAAAGTTTCTCGAACATGGTTGGCACGTGCACGCCGGCGAAGTTGCTCGTCGCGAGCATCATGGGCGGCAGCGAGTCGTGCGCCGGGAAGAATCGGGCAAAGAGGGGGCCGCTCGCGACCCATACTCCGTCGGCGCCGGGGTGATAGTCCGAGCCGTTGATGGAGATGGTCGTGTCGTGCGATTCAACGAAGGCCTGACCCGCAAAGAGCGAGGCGATGTTCTCCAGGGTGCCGTAGCCGGAGCGCATCGTGCGGTACGCACCCCCGAGAGGTGCGATGGGAGAGGTCGCATGTGTCGTCACGGCGCGGGCTTGTTCGGGCTCTGGGCCGAAAAGTGAATCGAGCAACAGGGCAGTCGCACGGCGGGGAAATTCCGGTGATGAAGAATTGCAGGCAACAAACACGCCAACGTGATCGCTTGGGAAAAGGAGGAGTGCGGCGGTGAAACCCAGAGTCTGGCCGGGGTGGCCCAGGCCGCGATGGCCGCGACGAATCTGCTCGAAGAAGCCGCGGCAGACGCCTGGGGCTGCGGTTCGGTCCAGAAATGCGGGAGTGTGGGTGAGCTCGAGAACACGCGGATCGAGGCGCGGGGCGGTGGGTGAGGGGTCTGCTTCGAGGTGGGCGATCATGAAGCTGGCCATGTCGCGCGCGGTGGTCGAGAAACCACCGGCGGGCGCGACGTTTCGGAAGGCGTCGGGCGTCTTCTGTGCCGAGCCGTTGACGACGCGATAACCGGAAGCGGCGTCGGCGGCAAGTTCGGCGGGAAGCGGAAGCGCGAATGTAGAGCGGGTCATGCCCAGCGGAAGGAGGACTTCGTCGCGGATGAACCGATCGAACGGCACACCGGTTGCTTCGCTTGCTGCCAGCGCGGCAAGGCCGAGTCCGTGGTTGGAATAGCTGAAGACAAGGCCCGGCGGAGCGAAGCGTGGCGGGAGGCGATCGCGCAGATAGTCGGCAAGCGGCGGGACTTCGGAAGCGGTACGTGCCACAAAGCCCAAATTGCGCTCGCTGAGCCCGGCGCTGTGGGTGAGGAGGTGACCCAGCGTGATCGGCTTGTCGAACGTTGCCGGCACCTTGAACGACTTGAGGTACACGTTGATGTCGGTGTCGAGATCAAGGAGTCCCTTTGCCGCGAGGGAAGCGATGGCGGTGGCCGTGATCGACTTGGAGACCGAGGCGACCTGGAAGACGGTGGATTCAGGATTGACGGGTGCGCCGGAAGCAAGGTCGCGAACGCCAAGCCCCTCGAGCAGGACAGGTTGACCGTCTCTTACGATCACGACGACGGCGCCGACAACGTGGAGTTCGGCCAGCAGCGTCTGCAATTGGGAGACAAGTGCGCCGCCGACGACCGGGCGGGCGCTTGCGGATTGTGCGGCGTCCGACGTGATTGGGGCAGGTGATTGAGATATGCAGACGGGCGCCAGGATCGCGCCAAGAGCGACCCAGACAGCAAGGCGGGCGAGTAGTGAATGCGGCATCGGCGGCTCCCGCCGGTCTATGGGATTCGCGCGTGAGCGATTTCGCTCAAGCGAGATGCGTGGTCGGGGAGCGCAAGAAGCTGCAAGACTGCCTTGGAAAGGAATCCGGCGACTCACGGGGTCTGGCGGGCCGGGAGGTGCCGGAGCTCGCTGGAAGACGGTGTGGGCTTTCGCGCCATGCACCCATCGACCCGCACTATTTGCGTGCCGGCAGGGCGACCGACTCTCACGCTTTCGAGCGGACGCGAGGTTCGGTTACGGACACAACAGCGCGTTGTACGCCGGTACGAACAGCACGAAATCGGCATCATCCACCACGCCGTCGCTGTTGAAATCGGCCGGACAACCCGGGGGCATCCCCGCCTGCAGGCATCCGAGAATGTTGTAGGCGTTGACGAAGATCGAGAAATCGGCATCGTCCACAACGCCGTCGTTGTTCAGATCGCCCGTGCACGGCTTCCTCAGCGTGAGTTTCCAGTCGACCACGGTCGATGCGCAGCCCGTCGGTGTGAACTGGTTGTACCACTCGGAAACGACGCTGAAACTAAACGTATCCGGCCGCCCCGCGGCGGCGCCAAACTTCAGACGATACGTCCCGGCGGTCAGCTTGCCGGTGGTCGCGCTCGTCGGCGTGATCGCCCCGGTGATTCCCTGGAATGTCACGGGGATGAAAGGAGTCGTCGTGCTGTTCACGACCGTGCGGCTCAGATTCGCGATCGAATAATTCGCGGCCTGCGTGAGCGAAAGAACGACCTGCTGATCCGTGTACGCCGCGGTGTAGCCGAACTCGGCGCTGTGCGTGGCCGTGCCGGAGATTGCGACGAGCGTGTCGTTGCCGGGATTCGTTACCTGCACGGCGGCCGCGGCCGTGCCGCCGAACCCGCCGCCCGTCGAGCCGCCGCCGGAGCGTTTGATCGACGTGGATGTCGAGCCCTGCTGTACCAGGGGCTCCGGGAATCCGGCGCCGGTGACCGAACCCGAAGTGAACGTTGCTGGAACGGGCGTCCCGAAGGCAACGCCGGAGCCAATCAGAGTCGCAGCCGTACACACAGAAACAAAGGTCCCGTGAGTCATGTGAATCTCCCCTCCTCTGGACGCCGCCGGCACACCACCCGATGCAAACCGGCCCGGCGCAATCGAGGATTGTTAGGCGTCCCGATGCGACGGGCGAATACGAATTGAATTGAACGCCGGCTCACGGCAGCGGTGCAAGCCGATCGGGACCTCGGATACCGCAGGCCCTTGCGTGCGATCGGTTCGGGTACCCGCGCCCGGTCAGGATCGGAAGACAATGCCCGGCTCGAGCCGCAGGGCCTGACGCACGCTCAGAAAGGAAGAGAGCGCCGCGACGAGCACGACGAAGAAGCCGGTCACGAAAAGGCTCGGCCACATCAGCCGGTAGGGCAGGTGACCGTACTTCATGAGCGTTCCGAGGGCGGTCGAGGCTCCGATCCCCAGCGAGTACCCGATCAGTGCCGCGCACGCCGCCTGCGCGAGGACCATGGCCGTCAGCGTGCCCGATGTCGCGCCGAGCGCCATGAGCACGCCGTAATAGCGGAGGTTCTCCGCCGTGAACATGAAGAGCAGAAGCCCGGTGATGATCGTGCCGACCAGGATGGCGATCAGCGTCATGAGCCCCACCTGGCCGACGATATCGGTGTTCTTGATGTAGTAGCGGACGGTGTTGGCCGCGAACTCGTCGGCGGTCAGCGCCTTGAGGCGTGTGGCCGCCTCGATGCGCCGTGCCAGAGCCTCGGGATCAACGCCGGTCGCTGCCTTCACCAGCACGTACGACATCTGGTTCCGCTCCGGCGGCGCCATTCGTGTCGCGAGCGAATAGGTCATGAAGAACGTGCCTTTGGCGATGAACCGCGGCAGGATGTCGGCCTTGCCCACGACCGCCACACGATGATCGTTGATCGTGAGTTCATCGCCCACGCTCAGCGGGCGCGATGGGGCCGCGAAGTCGAGGATGATCCCTGAACCCCAGCCTTCGGTGATCGAAGCACGCAGGAGGTTCCGGCAGGAATATTCGTCCACGATCACGGCATCGGGCTTGCGCAGGTCCTCTGCCTTTCCCTGCGTGATCTTCTCCGGCAGCCCGACAAGCGACGCGTCGTCGAGCCCGATGATCTGCACCGAGCGGAATCTCCCGCCCGGCAATCGGGCGCGGAGCGAACCAAAGTAGAGCCGCGTCGCCCATTTCACCCCGGGTACCGACCGCACGCGATCGAGTGCCGGTGCCGGCAAATTCGCGACCTCATCCACGTACTCCACCGCCGGATCCATCACCCAGATGTCCGCGGCCGAGGTATCGCTGATCATCGCGAACGTGCGGGTCATGATCCCCGCGAAGATCGCCTGAAAGTGCGTGGAGAGAAACGACGTGAACAGCACGCCCGCGACAATGCCCAGGAACTTGATCCTGGATTCGAGAAGCATCTTGATCGCGAGGCGGATCATGCGGATGTCTTAGGCACGACGTTCGAGGTCAGTGCAGCGTGCGCCGCGGCACCACGCCCGGCCGGATGCCCTTCGTGGTCGATTCAAGGAGGGAAACGCAACGCGGGAATGGACGTCGCGTCTGGAAGCCGCGATACTGCCCGCCAGCATGCAATTCGTCGGCAAAGAAAACACCTGAATTTCTTGCGTTGCGTTTCTCAATCACCGGCGGAAGGCAACGCACGGCCTACCCATTCACACTCATCACCACCTTGATCCCGTCCCCCGAAATCATCGTCTCGAATGCCTTCTCAAAGTCCTCGAGCGGGAATTCATGCGTGATGATGTCGTTGAGTTCCAGCCGGCCGCTCAGCAGCAGTTCTTCCATCTGATACCAGGTCTCGAACATCCGGCGTCCGTTGATGCCGAGCACCGTC
>JBGAOD010000115.1:0-11067 GCA_044221955.1 Phycisphaerales bacterium
CCTGCTCATGTTCGCCACGCTCTCGGGCCAGAAGGAAGCAATCGCTGACTGGGTGGAACGCGCCACCCAACCCGACGCACGCCCGCGCTGATGCCCGCCTCATGCACAATTGTCCAATCAGACACCGAATCCAGCCGGATTCCTGCCTCCATTTTCCTCCAATTCCTCTCGCGCCACAAGGCCGCGGCACGCCCAATCCGCCTATCCTTGTCCCCCCCTTCTCTCGAATAAGTTAGAGATTTGATAGGGGCCTTGAGCAGCGGTTGCTTCCAGCGTTGAACGACGCACTCGTATCACAGGATTTCGACATGCCTACCACCGGCGAGATCACCCAAGTCATCGGCTCCACCTTTGACGCTCAGTTCCCCTCGGATCAACTCCCGGACATTTACAACGCCCTGGAAGTCAAGGGTCAGACCCGCGGCGGCACCATCGACCTGATCGGTGAAGTGCAGCAGCACCTGGGCGGCGGCCGCGTCCGCGCTGTCGCGCTGGGTTCCACCGACGGTCTCTCCCGCGGCATGTCCTGCCTTGATACCGGCGGCCCCGTCTCCGTCCCGGTCGGCGAGGCCGTGCTCGGCCGCGTCTTCAACCTCCTGGGCAACCCCATCGATAAGTGCGGCCCGGTCGCTGCGGGCAAGCGCTCGCCGATCCACAAGGCCCCGCCGCAGTTCGCCCAGCTCAACCCCAACACCGAAATCCTCCCCACGGGCATCAAGGTCATCGACCTCCTCTGCCCCTTCGTCCGCGGCGGAAAGATCGGCCTGTTCGGCGGCGCCGGCGTCGGCAAGACCGTCGTCATCCAGGAAATGATCGCCCGCGTCGCCAAGAACTTCGGCGGGTACTCGGTATTCGCAGGCGTCGGCGAGCGCACCCGCGAAGGTAACGACCTCTGGCGTGAAATGAAGGAAGCCGAGTACACCGATGCGGCCGGCAAGAAGGCCCACGTGCTCGACAAGGTCGCCATGGTGTTCGGCCAGATGAACGAGCCGCCGGGCTCGCGTCTCCGCGTCGCCCTCTCAGCCCTCACCATGGCCGAGGAGTTCCGCGACGCCTCCGGCAAAGAAACCCTGATGTTCGTGGACAACGTCTTCCGTTTCACGCAGGCCGGTTCGGAAGTGTCGGCCTTGCTGGGCCGCATGCCCAGCGCCGTGGGTTACCAGCCGACGCTCTCGACGGAAATGGGTCAGTTGCAGGAGCGCATCACGTCCACCAGCAAGGGCGCGATCACGTCCGTGCAGGCCATTTACGTGCCGGCCGACGACCTGACCGACCCCGCCCCGGCCACGACCTTCGCGCACTTGGATGCGTTCATCGTGCTCAGCCGCAGCATCGCCGAGAAGGGCATCTACCCGGCCGTCGATCCGCTGGCGTCCACATCGCGAATCCTCGA
Organism: Phycisphaerales bacterium; assembly: GCA_044221955.1. Taxonomy (GTDB): domain Bacteria; phylum Planctomycetota; class Phycisphaerae; order Phycisphaerales; family UBA1924; genus CAZCPB01. The sequence goes on from JBGAOD010000115.1 coordinate 1,394, forward strand.
CCCGCAGATCCTCGGCGAGCGGCACTACCGCGTGGCCCAGCGCGTCCAGCGCATCCTCCAGCGCTACAAGGATCTCCAGGACATCATCGCCATCCTGGGCGTCGACGAGCTGAGCGAAGACGACAAGCAGACCGTGAACCGCGCCCGCAAGATCGAGCGGTTCCTCAGCCAGCCCTTCCACGTGGCCGAGCAGTTCACCGGCTTCAAGGGCGTCGACAGCCCGCTCGAGACCACCATCGACAGCTTCGAGCGCCTCTGCAACGGCGAGGGCGACAACCTCCCCGAAGGCGCGTTCATGTACGTCGGGTCGCTCGACGACGCCAAGGCCAAGGCCGCGAAGATGTCGGCGTGATGCGTTGGTAGGTCTTCTTGAATAGATTTTGGTAGGTCGGCTCTCCGAGCCGACTTTTTTCCATGGGTTGACAATAAGGCGGCTCGGGGAGCCTACCTACCGCGCAGCATCACCCAAAAGCATCCTCCAGCTTCGCTCACGCGCCCTTCCGCGTCATCTTGAAGACCGCGTGCTCCTTCATTTCCTTGCCCTCGTTAGTGCTGATCCAGTCCTGCTCCAGGTGGTTGGCGTCGGGCGTGCGCAGCGTGAGGCTGCCCATGTAGTGCGTGTCGTCGGACTTCAGGTTCGTCACGCTATCAAAGCCGAACGTCATCGAGCCGTCGGCGTTGGTCTTCACGCAGCGCATGCGCGGCTGGTTTCCCATCGAGCAATAGTGCGTGACAACCAGCGACGGCCCGTCCATGTGATACACGTTGGTCATCTCGTGGGGTTGCCCGGGGAACATGACCTCGCGGACGGCGGTCCCGCTGGAAGTCACGGAATAGACGCTGGCGGTAATCACGTTGCCCTTCTCGTCGGGCATGGTCCACTCGCCCGCGAGAGACTTCAGGCGATCGAACATCGCGACCTGTTGGGCGGGCGGCGTGCCCACGGCGCGGGGCGAGGAAGAGCACCCGGAGAGCGTGGCGAGGCCCGCGGCCCCAGCGAGAACGATCGTGCGCAGCATGTGTGGCTCCTATGCGAGTATGGGGTTCCGATCCCTAAGAATGTACCGTACCGCCCGTCCGTGTTGGGTGCAAGCGGTGTTACCGCCGGCACTGAGGTAGGGTTGTCGGGCGGGGTGGACGGAAATCGGAGAGCAATCGGATACGCTGTGGATCGCATGAAGCTCTCCCCACGGCACGCCCACGCCCTGTTCATCACGCTGATGGTCTTCGCCATGTCCCTGGTGATCTCACTGGCCATGACGCTGCTGAACTCCGGCCCGGACGGTTTCTTGGCCCTCCGGTGGCTCAGGAGTTGGGGACTCTCGGCGGTCGTCGCCTGGCCTACCGCGTACCTGGTCGTCCCGGTGGTTCGGAAGATCGTGGCAATGGTCAGCGAGCCCTGATGCCCGCGACCCCGGAGCCGGTACACTCGGTCCATGGGTCAAGCGAGCTATCGCGTGTTCGATGCTGAATCGGAGATGCTGGCGGTCGCCCGCCTGATCTCGCTGGCGTTCGCATCCCCTCCCGACAAAGCGACGGAATGGCTTCGCGCGAGCCCGTCAGAGAACATCCGCGTCCTGGGGATACCCGGCCATGACCCCGCGGCGTGCCTGCTGCGCATCCCGATGGGGCAGTACTTCGGGAGGCGAGCGGTGCCGATGGTTGGTGTGGCGGGTGTTGCGGTCGCGCCGGAATCGCGCGGGCGTGGGCACGCGCTGAGCATGATGAGCGAGCTGGTGCGCGAGGTAGCACGCGAGGGCGTGCCGCTGACCGCGCTGTACGCTTCGACGCAGGCCCTCTACCGCCAGGTCGGCTTCGAGCAGGCCGGGCACCGGTTCGCGACGACGATCCCGATCCATGCGTTGAAGACCGCCGTTCCCGCGTCCCGCACGTTGACAGTCCGTCCCTTGACCGACGCGGACACGGAACTCGTCCGTGGGTGCCACGCGCGGTTTGCTCGCGAGTTCAACGGCTCGCTGGATCGCGGGGAGTACATCTGGAATCGAATCCGCAAGTGGCGGGATGAGGTCTTCCACGGGTTCGGGATCGACGACGGACAGGGCGGATTGGCCGGGCATGTGTTCTTTGCGCAGACGCGGAAGCCAACAAGCGGGAAGCACGACCTCACGGTGTCTGACCTCGCGTTCCTGACTCCCGACGCGGGACGCGCCCTGGTGGCGTTTCTCGCGGGGTTCGGCACGATGGCCGACAGCGTGATCCTGCACGGCGGCCCGATGCACCCGATCGTCAGTCTTCTCGCGCAGCAATCGTTCGAGGTTTCCAAGCGCGACTACTGGATGCTGCGGATCACGGACCTCGCCGGTGCGCTCACGGCACGTGCGTACTCGGCGTCGGTGCGGGTATCGCTTGGCCTGGACATCTCCGACGCGCTGGTACCGGCCAACGCGGGGTTGTGGACTCTGGCGATCCTGAACGGGCGGTGCGCCGTGGAGCGTGCGGCGCGCGGAACTCCTGGCCTGCCCGTGCTCCACACGGACATCCGAGGGTTTGCGGCCGTGTACTCGGGGTTGTATTCGGCGCGGCAGGCCGCACTGCTCGGGTTAGTCTCGGGTGACGAAGCGGCTGTCGATGCCGGCGACGCGGCGTTTGCGGGCAGCACGCCATGGATGTCCGATTTTTTCTAATCGCGGTCTGCGCACCGCGGCGTGCCTTGCGCTACGCGTCTCGCACGAAGACCTCGACCAGGGTGTAGTCATCCGTCAACGGCCTTCCCGCAGTGAAATACGCAAGGTCCGACGCGAGCCGATCGATACACCCCGCGCCGTCCGACGGGGCCTGCGTCGTTCCCTTCATCAGTCGTTCAACTCCGAATCGTCCCTCGGGACCACGTGCGTCCGTGACGCCGTCGGTGTACACAAACAGCCGACCGCACGGATCAAGCGGAACACGGTCTGACGCCCAGGACTTGAGCGGAAAGGCCGACCCGATCCATGGGCCGTTGGAGCTGAGAGACCTGGGCGCTCCATCGTTCCCGCGGAGGATCGCGGCGGGGTGCCCGGCGTTGACGAACGTGAGTTCGCGAGCCTCGCGATCGATCAGCGCAACGAAGGCCGTAGCGAACCGATCGGGCGTGAACGACGCCATGGTGTCCGCGAGGCGATCGACCACGGCGAGAGGGTCGAAGTGATCGGAGATGTTCGTCTGGAACGCGGACTTTACGCTGGCGGTGAGAAGGGCCGCCGAGACGCCGTGCCCGCAGACGTCGGCGATGATGAGGGCGAGCCGCCCCGGCCCGACGTGCGCGTAGTCGTAGAAATCACCGCACAGCTCGCTGCACGCCTGGTACCGCGCGTGGACCGTGATGCCGTCGAACTCGCCCGAGGCCGGCGCGAGCATCGCGCCCTGCACGATCTTCGCTTCGGCGAGTTCTTGCTCGATGCGGCGCAGGTGCAAGGACTCGGCCTCGCGCAGGCGGCGGAGTTCGAGGCAGCGTTCGACCAGCGTCATCAGCACCTGGCGATCGAAGGGCTTCTGAATGAAGTAGAACGCGCGGTCCTTGATGGAGCGGACGAGCTGCGCGTCGGGGTCGGTGTGCGATCCGGTCATGAAGATGACATCGACGCCGGGGCGTGCGGCACGGATTCTTTCGACGACCTCGAAGCCGTCCATGCCCGGCATGCGGATGTCGCAGATGACCAGGTCCGGGCGGAAGCTCGGCGCGAGCGCGATTGCTTCCGTGGGCGACGCGGCGGCAGCAACGGAGTGGTGGGATTCCAGCACGCGCTCGGCGGCGCGGAGCACGCCCGGCTCGTCGTCGACGATCAGGACGCGGGCGTTCCGTCCGGTGGAGAAGATGCTGGTTTGTGCGGATGTCTTCATATCGAAGGCCCCGGTTTCGTGACGGGCTCGTTCGTGGCGTGGGCGCTCGGGGTGGGCGGGTTCGGGATGGTCCGCGAGGATGAAGGTTCGATAGGCAGCACGACTCGAACTGTCGTGCCGCGGCCGACATTGCTTTCGAAGGTCAGGTGTCCCTGCGCGGCCCAGATGATGTCGCGGCAGACGGACAGGCCGAGCCCGTTGCCGTTGGGCTTGGTGGTGAAGAAGGGCTCGACCACTCGTTGCAGGTTTTCGCGTGGGATCCCGCAGCCGTTGTCGGCGATCTCGACGATCACCGCGTCGTTCTCGACGGCGGCATCGATGGAGAGCTGGCCGCTGGTGGTCATCGCGTCGCGTGCGTTGGAGATGAGGTTGAGGAAGACCCGTTCGATCTCGTGCTGGCTGACGGGCACGGCGGGCATGCCGACCCGCACGCGGTCGTGCACGGCGATTCGGCGGCGTGCGAGCCCGTCGCCGAGGATGGCGAGGGCGGAGTCGACGGCGACGCGGAGGTCGCCGGTGCCCGACGGTCTGTCGGCCTGCCGCGCGTACTTGAGCATGCCGCCGAAGATCCTGCAGCACACCAGGATCGAGTGCTCGATTTGCGCGAGGTCGATGGCCGAGCGTTCGGGATCGAACATCCCCGTCTCGACCTCCTCGCGGAGCTGTTGCACCAGGGGCAGGGCGGCGCCCATCGCGTTGTTCACGTCGTGGGCGACTCCTCGGGCGAGGTCCGCCATCGCTTGTCTTCGTTCCGTCTCCAGCACTTTGGCGTGGAGCGTCTCGGTGCGCCGCGAGTTCTGCATCGCAACGGAGGCCTGGGGCAAGAGCGCGGCGAGCAACTGGGCTTCGTAGAGGCCGAAGGTGCCGGGGTGGAGCGCGGAGACCTTCAGCAGCGCGAGCGGGCCGTCGCGAAGGCGGAGCGGTGCGCAGAGGATCTCGTGCTCCATCCCGGAGGCGGCGCTGCCCGGGGCGTTGGATCTGCTCGACGCTGCGCCGTCCGGGTTTTCCGACCCCGCATCGAAGCCGACGAGCGACGCGAGGCCCCCGGGTGTTTCGTCGGACCAGGGCACCCAGACCGCGTTGCGCCGCGTGATCCCCCACACCTTGCCGTCGCCGGCCGCGGAGATCACCGCGTCGCTCATCGGCAGGCGTCGCCCGATCCGTTCGCTCTTCCCCTTGCGCCAGGCGATCTGTTCGGCCACGATCTCGAAGCTCTGGTCGTTCTCATCGCCGATGAAGAGGGTCGCGGAGTGGTCGTACTCGGTGAGCGAGCGGAGCCCGTCGAGGATCTGATAGAAAAGATCCTGAGGTCTGATCTGCACGAGGATCTTGCGGTCGATGCGGGCCCGGACTTCGAGCATCCGCTCGCGTTCGATGTGGGCGACGCAGGTGTTGACGACGGCGACGACGCGGTTCAGGGCATCGCGTTCGCGCGAACTGGGCAGGCCCGTCGCGTGCTGGACGGCCAGAACGCCCCAGGGGCGATTGCGGCGGCGGATGGTGGCGAGCATGAGGCCCGAGGGCGCAGGGTGGTCCTCGCCGCGGGTGAAGGCGGCGAGCGTGCCCAGGTCCCATTCCTTCCCGCGTTGGTCTGACACGAGCAAGCGTGCGACGCGCGAGCCGGGGTTGACGGCGGCGACGCACGCGGCGGGGGAGGCGAAGAACGCGGCGGTGGCGCGCATCGCGACCTTGAGCGCGCGCTCGACATCGCGTGCCGGTCGAAGCTGGGTGTCGAGGTCGTTGAGGAACCGGAGCAGCCGCAACTCGTCCATCTCGCGGTAGACGTGCGCGGGGCGGCCCGCCGGCGCAGACGGCGACGGCTTCTCACCATGGCTCGAACTGGTCCGCGGTTCGGACATCGGCTGCTCTGTCCCCTCTCTCTGCACCTTTCAAGGCCTGCGCGTTGAAGGGGGTGCGTGTCGCGCGATCGTTCGTGATCAAACGCGTGACCACGACCTTGCATCATTGGAGGGAGGCACGGGCCGGGGATTGCGGCGGTGGCCGAGGTTCGAATCCTCGGGGCGTTGCGATACCCTGGGGGCCGACGGCGCAAAGTCAGAGCGATGATCCCGGACCGAGCGGCCCGCCAGATCCGGCACAGAGCCTTTCCACGTCCGCCATCGACAGGACCGGGAGATCGGTCTTCCCAGTCGCCAGCATCACGCGGAGATACGGCAGGCACAGCCCGCAGCCCGTGCCGCACTTGGTCTGCTCGCAAAGTTGGTCGAGGCCCGCGCCGGTTGTTTCGGCGAGAACTTTCAGATCTCGGAAGAGGACCTGATGGCAGTAGCAGCGGTCGATGGCCATGGTGGATCGATCATTCGCGGCGCTGGACGACGTGACAAAGAACCGGCACTGAGCGAGCCTTGGCTGTCGAGCGGGGTCTTCTGCGGTCATCGGCGTTCGTTGACAATCCAGAGACCGGGGCTTGACAGCCCCGGCTCGTTGGGGACTTCGTTGCCGCAACGCTAGCGCCAGTCGCGCCAGTCGGGAACGTAGGAGGGCGAGTTTTCCGGGGCGACAGAGCCGATTCCCCACCTGCGATCGACGATCGAGCTCTCCGCGGCCGCGACGGATCGAACGCTCCCGTCGGCGCGGGCGGTGACGGCTCGGCCTGGTGAAGTGCTGAGCGCGGAGCCGCGCCGACCGTGACGGAAGGCGGTGGTGGGAGAGTTGTTCGTTTGCCAGCCCGAGCCGCGCGTGAACGACTGAGGCGGATCGAGCAGCGCGGTGTTGCTGGGCGTGGAGCCCGCGAGCAGCGCGTCAGCGAACACGAAGACCTCGGTGCTGCGTTCGATCTCGCCGAGGCGCTTCCATCGCTGGTTTGCGATCTGCTCGCCCCAGCCGGGGGTCTTCGCGGGCGAGAGGTAGTAGCCGTTGTAGCCGTAGGTGCTGGTGATCGTGCGCGACGGCCCTTGCGGGCGGTAGGTCCCCCACGCCTGCTCGGGGCACTCCAGCACGGAGCGCGGCGTGAGCGAAGTGTCGAGATAGGGCGCGAGGAAGCCGCGCGAGTAGTCCGGCGGCTCGGTCGCGCTGCCGTGCGTGCCCCACCAGAAGACCTGAGGCCCGGCGCCGATGTCGGATTCGCTCCAGTACGCCAGCGGCATCACGCGATCGCGCGAGGCGTTGGCGTACAGCGTCCACGCGGTGACGAGTTGGCGTTGGTTCGAGAGACAGACCGCGGTGCGTGCGGCCGTGCGCGCGCCGGCGAGCGCGGGGAGCAGGATGCTGATGAGCAGGGCGATCACGGCGATCGTGACCAGGAGTTCGATGAGCGTGAAGGCGGGTCGGGGCGCGCTGGATCGCAGAGGCGCTCTCGACGAGGAAAGAAGAGGATTGAAGCGGTGATTCATGGCCGCCTCCCCGCGTTCATGTCCATGACCTCGTCGCGGCGCAGCTCGGCCTCAAGCGCCGCGCGGTCGGCGTCGTTGATGAGCCCGTCGAGGTTCACGTCGCGCAGGCCCGCACCCCGGGACCACGAGTACAGGTCTTCGATGTCAACAGCGCCGTCGCCGTTCACGTCGCAGCGCGGCGGCGGCGGGCCGAACGCCAACAGGCCGGCCGCGCCGACGGTGTAGAGGTTGGCGTCCGCGAGAGCGGGGGTGCTGCCCGCTCCGACGAGGTGCATGGCGAGATAGCCGGGCTGGGCCGCGTTGCCGGTGTTGAACGGCAGCTTGCTCGTATCGATGGCGTACAGATCGGTACACGCGGCGGTGCTCGCGGGGTTCGTGGGGATTGCGCCGACGAAGAGCCGCGGCGCAGTGGGCGACGAGGCGAACGCGGGCTGCATCGACCAGCCGCCGAGCACGGTGTACTCGCCCAGGTCCATGATCCCGTTGCCGTTGGTGTCCACCCACGTCGCGGCGGCCGAGTCCCACAGCAGCGTCGCGGACGTGCCCTGGTCCTTGAACACCTGGATCGTCGGGACCGAGCCGAAGCCGCGGATGCCGCCGCTGAGGATGATGCGGCCGTCGGGCAGGGCGATCGGCGTGGCCGAGGTCCGGTTGCATCCGACCGACCAGCGCAACGCGCCGGTCGCGGCGTCGAGCTTGACGAGATTCGAAGAGGTCCGCGCGCCGGAGAACGCGTACGACACCGCAAAGATCGAGGCGGGCGCGTTGGTCGCGTTAGACGAGGGCACGACGCACACGCCGCCGAAGAAGCCTTCTTCGATGACGTTGTCGAACGCCCACACGGGGTCGCGCGCGGCGGTCGCGTCGGCGCGGAAGGCCAGGATCTGCCCTGCGCCAAAGCCGGATCTCCCGAGCGTGGCGACGTAGACCATGCCGTTGGCGAACGCGGGCGTGTTGCCGGATGAGCCGCCGATGGGGACGGACCACAACACCGCGCCGGGCTGGTGCGGGTTCGCCCCGGCGTGGTACGGGTCGCTGTTAATGCACGTCAGCGAGCCGTCGGTGCCGAAGCCGTCGTACTCGGTGACGAAGATTCGGTTGGCGAGCCCGAGCCCGCCGTGCCACTGGCCGCCCTGCGCACCGACGCCGTGGCCGGATGTCAGCAAAGGTGAAGCGTTGACGATCGGCGCGGCGAGCGTGGTCTGCCATTTCACGACGCCGCTCGTGAGATCGAACGCGGCCACAGTCGAGCCCGACGCGACGACCGCGGTGTTGGTGCGGAGGTCGATCGCGGGCGAGGACCACGAATCGAAGGCTGGCGCCGCGATCGAGGCCGACCATTTCTGAAGTCCCGTGCGGCGATCGATCGCCCAAAGCTTGTACTGTTTCTGAGACGCGACGGTGATCGACCCGACGGCGAGGACGATGTCGCGCGACACGACGGGGCCTGATTGTCCGACAAACGTGATCGCGTTGCCGCTGGTGTCGGCGGCGAAGGTCCACGTTGGCGACGAGATCGAGGTGGGCCCGGCGTCGTTGCTGGACACACGGCCGCGCGACCCGCCGAACTGCGGCCATTCCGGGCCGGCGAGGGTCGGGCTTGTGATAAAGATCCCTAAAAAAACAGTTGAAAACGCGGTGCCAACAAACCCAACGCCACGGAGCAAGGCCCCGCCCCCTCTCCCGAAGGGGCGGGACAAGTCAGAGAACGTGTTGATGAAACCGATCGAGCTCACGAGCGACGCCTCCTCGAAAGGCCGAGCGCGAGCACCGTGAGCGCCGAGAGCGTGCCCGGCGCGGGCACGGCCGCGACATCCGAGATCGCGTCGATCTGGGCCGTGAACGCCGAGTCGCTCGCCACGCTGATCCGGAAGAACGACACCGAGTCGAGGCCGACCGCCGCGAGATCGACGCCCGCTCCGCCGCCGGATGAGCCGTACGCCGCGATCAGTTCGGCGAAGGTTTTTCCGGTGGCGTTGAACGCGGGATCGACGGGGCGCGTGAAGTCCGTGGGCACGGACGCGATCGATTGAAACGGATCGCTGACGTCGCTGTAGCCCAGCGTGGGGAACGCGCCGTCGGCCGCGACGCCGGTGATGAGGTGCCAGTCGAATCCGTCGGCGCTGACCTCGACGGTGCCGACGCCGCCGAAGAGCCCGTCGACCACTCCGGCGTTGTCGGTGTAGAACGAGTTTCCGAAGACGAGCAGGTCCACGCCGAAGGGGTTGGCGGGGTCGTTGGTGACGGCGTGATCGAAGGCGAGCACGAGCGAGCCGCCGCGGCCGACGGTGACGAGGTTGGAGCTTTCGTACGCGGGCGCGAACGGGTTGGTGGTGCTCTGAAAATCGGTGCCGATTCCGGTGAGGCGAGTCGGCTCGCCGATCGCGCGGGTCGGGTCGTTGTACCCTGCGCCGACGCCGGAGCCGGGGGTGTACGACACGACGCTGGTGGCGAAGTTGCTCGCCGCGCGCGTCAAGTTCG
>JBGAOD010000116.1:0-11006 GCA_044221955.1 Phycisphaerales bacterium
ATGCCGAGGAAACCGATAACGGGGTATCGGGCAGTGATTGGGGATGCGGCGGAAAGGACCGAGCCGTCCTGGGCGAGTTTGGCCGCAGTCCCGCCGAGCCAGATCGGGAGATCAACTCCCTGCGAGCCGATGGTGTTGAACGCGGGGACGGTTGAGCGGATCTCGCTCCCGTCGGCCTTGGCGAGGATGAGGGCCCGGAACATGGCCATAGTGCCGAGCGTGGCGACGAAGGGCGCGACGCGGCCTTTGGCGATGATGAGCCCGTTGAGCCAGCCGAGGAGCGTGCCGCCCAGGATCGCCGTTGCGACGGCGGCGAGTGTCGCGGGAACGATGGCGGGAGCTTCGCCGCCGCTCGCGGCGACGGCATTGAGCACGTATACGGCGGCTCCTCCCGAGAGTGCCACGATCGCGCCGACGGAAAGGTCGATCCCGCCGAGGATGATGACGAAGGTCATGCCGACCGAGACGATGCCCACGAAGGACCACTGGCTGACGATGTTCATCAGGTTCCGCGGCTTTAGGAAGGCGCGCTGCTCGGGGTCTTTGAGCAGGATCTCGAGAACGGCGGTGCCGATGAAGAGCACGATCAAGGCGAGCAGCGCGCCGTGGCGTTCAAGGAAACGACGATGGTCGAATCGGGGAGATGGTATTGAGGCAGGTTTCGGCGGCGTCATCGGCGGGGATGGTATCGGACAAGATCGTCGCCGCGTCGCCGGGGGAGATCAGGAATTGACCATCATGTCGGCGGTGCTGCGGAAGTACGGGCGGAGCACGGCCGCGGCCTCGATGGGGATCGCGGCCTCGGCCATGGCGGATTCCATGAGCTCCATCCACCGATCGGCGGCGGTCGGGTCGATGCGGAAGGGCATGTGGCGGGCCCGGAGGCGTGGGTGGCCCCGGGTTTGGATGTAGGTGTCGGGCCCGCCGAAGCGGTAGATGAGAAAGCCGCGGAGCTTGTGCTCGGCGTTGTCCATGGTCTCGCCCGAGGCGGTGACGGCGGCGCGGTACATCGGGCCGAGCACTGCGTCGTTTGCCACCGAGCGGTAGAAGGCGGCGGTTAGGCGGGCGAAACCGTCTTCGCCGAGGATGGAGTAGATCTGCGATTCGCTCGTGGGTGGCATGGGCACATGCTACGGGCCGGGCGCAGGTTCGTTCCATGGTCGCGCGGATCTATTGGGGCGGGCCGGGCTGGGACTCGTCGAAGCGTGCCCGCGCTCGGAGCTTGGCGGCGCTCAGCGCCCCGGGTCCATCGGGCGCGTCGTTGGGCATCTCGCCGCCCGTCTTTTCGTGCGGCGCGGCGGTCCCGCTCGCGGTGGGCGTGACCGCAAGATCGCGGAGCCCGGCAAGGCGAGCGGCGCGACGACGATCGGCCTGAGCCTGTGCAAGGAGTTCGGCGTCACGCTCGGTCAGCGCTTGTGACTCGGCTGGCGCGGTGTTTGCGTGCGGTCCGCGTGTGCCGCGCAGCCCGCTGATTGTCGCGCCGACCTGCGCGCTCCGATCGCGGACTGATTCCGCGGCCTCTCTTCCGAGCTCGACTCCGTACTCCCTGCTCAGCCACCGGTCCCAGGCGATTCGGCGAGTCGCGAGATCGAGCATGAGAACGACGAATACCCAGACGAGCGCGTCGCGCCAGAGCGGCGAGGACGACTCGTGCGGCGAGACGGTGGCCCGATCAAACAGGGCTTCGTGCGTGAGCCCTTCCAGCGTGAACATTCGCCCGCCGGTGGTTGCCGCGATCTGTTCCATGAGAGCGCGATCGGAGCGGAGCGAGCGGGTCTCGACGCCCGAGGTGATGGCAGTGCCGGCGAGCACGGGCTGAAGACGCTTGCGGCCGTCGGTCGGCTTGATGACCGCGATCCATGACCCCACCGTGCTGCCCGTGCTCACACCCGTGAGCCCGCCAGCGTTGGCGATGTTTGCGACTCCCTCGTAAAGGCCGGGTTGGGTCTGCGTGAGCGTTGTATCGATGGTCTCGCCGTGGGGTCCGTAGATGGTTGCAGGGACGGTGAGGCGGTCGATGGTTGCGCCGTTATCACCGACGGCTTCGAGAGAAAGCTGGAGTCGGCCGTCGGCGTACTCGACGCGCCCGGCGAGTCCGCCGGCGTGCTCGGCCCGGCTGAGAGTCCGGGCCACGCGGGTCCAGAATTGGCGGTAGATCGGCGCGTCGATCCAGGGCTTGGCCCATCCGCCGTTGGGAGCGCCGGTGTCGCTGGTGAACGCGGCGACCTGCCCGAGTTCGACGGGCCAGTGGGCGAGCAGCGGTTCGCCGTCGGGCGTCACCATCGCGAGCGTGATGGTGGGTTCGGGGCGGGACTGCGTCAGCGCGAGCCCGCCGAGTCGCGGCGGTTTGGGCAGGTCAGCGGTCAGCGGCGATGCGCTCGCGGTGATGATGGGCGTGAACGGGATCTCGCGGACGAGCGGCGAACGGATGACGCGTACGGCCTTGAGAAATACCTTCGGGAGAGTCTGCGGGTCGATGACCTGGTAGTACACGCCGCCGCCGCGCTCGGCGATCGCGTGCATGGATTCCAGTTGGGCCGCGTCGCCGATGGCGATGGTGGAGACCTTGACTCCGGCGGCGGCCATCGTGGCGGCGAACCCAGGGAGCTCGTGCTCGCTCTGGGATTTCCCGTCCGAGAGCACGATGACGTGCTTGGTCTTGGCGTCGGATGACTGGATTGCTTTGAAGGCTTCTCGCAGACCGGGGAGCATGTTCGTGCCGCCGCCGGGGGTGATTTCGTGGACCTTCTCGGCCGCGGCTTTCGCGTCCGTGTTCTTCCCGAACGGCACGACGGTCTGCGCGTCGTCGGTGAACGAGATCACGCCGACCAGGTCGGCGGTATCCAGCGAGCGGATCGCCAGCGCGACGGCCTCGTTGGCGATCTCTTGCTGGGTGTGCCCCGAGCCCATGACGCGGTGCCCCATGGAGCCCGAGTTGTCGATGACGAAGATGACGGCCGCCTCGGGGGCGACGAGTTTCTCCGGCAGGTCGAGCTTGACGGGGAGGAGCGGTTCAAGCGGCGTGCCACGCCACCCGCCCGCGCCGAAACTGGACTTGCCGCCGGTGACGAGGAGCCCGCCGCCCAGGTCGCGTGTGTGGGCGATCAGGGCTTGCAAGGCGCGATCGCTCACCGCGTCGGCGGGAACGTTCTGAAGAACGGTAAGGTCGTATTCCTGGAGCGTCAGGAGGTTCTCGGGCAAGGATGACGGAGAGATGAGGTCCACGTCCATGCCGCCCTCGCGAAGCGTGTCGGCGAGGGTCGTTCCGCCGCCGTCAAGCCCGGCGTCGCCGATCCCGTCGGCAATGAGGACTCGGCCTCGGCCCGGGGTGATGGTGAAAGCCTCGCCCGAGTTGTTTTCGGGGAGCGTGTCGGCGGGGAGCGTGCCTGAGTGCACGCTGATGCCCGCTCCGATCGCGGGCTCGAAGACCGCGCGGAACCGGTGGATGCGTTCGGAGCCGAGGGGGACGGTGAAGACTTCAAAGTTTCGGCCCGGCTTGAGCGTCACCTCGCGGGCAAGAACCGGTGGCGTGCCCTTCGGGTCCGTTCCCGATGAATCCGCGTTCGTGCTGATCGGGTGATCGTTGTCAAAGAGTCGCAGCGTGCCGCGGCTCGCGCCCGTCGAGGCGAGCGTAACGCGCACTTTGATCGTGGATTCGGTCGCGGCGCGTGGTGGGGCATCGACGGACTCGACGAGGACTTCGTTGGTGATTTCATACTCGATGGGGACGACATCGATCACCAGCCCGCGGCGCACGCCCGTTGCGCTGGTTCGCGAGAGGCTCCGGGCAACGGCGAGGGCGTCGCCGGCGGTCTGGTTGCCGTCGCTGATGAGGAGCAACCGCCCGGTGGAATCGGGAGGGATGAGCGCGGCCCCGAGCGAGAGGGCGTCGGCGATGTTGGTTCCCTCGGTGTTGCGCACGTCGAGCGAGCGGTCGGCGATGGGGCCGGTGGTCGGCGTGGCGATGGTGATCGCCCGCCCGTCGAACACCACGAGCCCGGCCAGGTCTTCCGGGCCTCTCGCCGCGGTGCCGCGAGCGAGCGACTCGCGCACCCGGTCGAGGATGCCGGTCGGCGTCGTGAGGCGGCGGACCGACTCGGACACATCGACCACCGCGACCACGGACAGGCGATTCGTGCGGCGAACGCTTGTAGGTTGAGCGAGGGTCACCGCGATGAGCGCCATCAACGCAACACGCGCGAGCACGGCGGACCATCGGCGCGGGCCCGACATCGCGTGCAGCCAGCGCAGCGTGAAGACCACGCAGGGCACGCTGGCCAGCGCCGCCCACAGCCACGCGGGGTGCTCGAAGCGAATCTCCACGCGGGACGATAGTGGGGTGGGTCAGGTTCTGGTTGCTCAGCCGAAGACGCCGGGCAGCCCGAGCGAGCGGCGGAGCGTGCTCAGTTGCCCGCTGTGCCACCCGTCGTGCCAGGTGACAACCGCGGCGGCCGCGAGGCGGGTGGACATGAACCCGCCGGTGTCGCTGAGCGGCGGCTTGGCGAGGTCGGCGTCGCTGGTGCCTTGGAAGGCAGCGATGAACGCGTTGTACGATTGGTCGAAGCTTTTGCGAAGCACGTCGTAGGCGGGATAGACCTTCGTGTCGGGCTTGGGCTCGGATTTCATTCCAAACAACGCCTGGTACTCGGCGGGGAACTTGGTCCCGCCTTCCTTGAGCAGACCCGTCAGCCACTCGTAGGTGGTGCAGAGGTGCCCAAGCGTCCAGATCACATGGTTATCGGCGCGGCTGATCTGGTAGGTGCGCTTGTCGGGCGGGAAGCTGTCGATGATCTTGACGAGGAACCCGTGGGCGAGTGCGACGGATTCGAGAGCGGCCTGTTTGGCGGTGGGGACCATGGGAATCTCCTGAATCTGATCGGTGGGCGATGACGATCTTGATGGCGCCGGGTTCTTGGGGCCGTGAGTGGTTCACCCACCCCGGCTGGCCGACTACTGTCTTGGCCCGAGTGTATCCCTCGGGTTCGGCGCTCGGATTTCGCCCAGAAGTCGATCCCGAACGCCGAGTGTTCGCCCTTCAGGAGCTTGTTTTCATGCCTCAATCGCTTCGAGTCGCGTTGGCCCCGGGTGACGGCATCGGGCCGGAGATCATGGATCAGACGCTTCGGATCTTCAAGGCCGCCGGTGTGATGGAGCACGCGGAGTTCGTGCCGGTTGAGATGGGGGAGACGGTCTTCGCCAAAGGGAACACGCGCGGCATGACCGATGAGGCGGTTCGCGTGACCGAGGACTGCGGGATCCTGTTCAAAGGGCCGATGGCGACCCCCAAGGGCGGCGGCGGGAAGTCCATCAACGTGACGGCCCGCAAGCTGTGGTCCACGTTCGCGAACTTCAGAACATTCAAGACGCTGCCCGGCGTTTCGACGGTTTATTCAAAGGCAGGGATCAACCTGGATTTTTCGATCGTCCGCGAGAACATCGAGGACACCTACGGCGGGGTGGAGCACCGGCTCAGCTCGGACATGATCCAGTGCAAGCGACTGATCTCCGCGCCGGGTTGTGATGAGGTGCATCGGTTCGCGTTTCAGACGGCTCGGAAGATCGGAGTCAAGAAGGTTTTCTGCGGTCACAAAGCGAACATCATGAAGATGACCGACGGGCTGTTCCTGGATCGGTTCCGGGCCGCGTCGAAGGACTTCCCGGAGATCGAATCCGGCGACGTGATCGTCGATGCGCTGTGCATGAACCTGGTGCTCAAGCCCCAGCAGTACCAGATGCTGGTGCTGCCAAACCTACAGGGCGACATTGTGAGCGATTTGGCGGCCGGGCTGGTGGGCGGGCTGGGGTTCGCACCCTCGGCCAACATCGGCAAGCACATGTCGATCTTTGAGGCGGTCCACGGGACCGCGCCGGATATCGCGGGGCGCGGGCTGGCGAATCCCACGTCGTTGATCTTGTCGGGGATCATGCTGCTTCGGCACGTGTGCCTGGGCAGGCTCGCGTCCATCATCGAGAACGCACTGCTCGCGACGCTGGAGTCGGGTGTCCACACCGGGGACTTTGGCGATCGTGCCAAGCCCAGCGTTGGAACGGCCGAGTTCAGCGAGGCGATCATCAACCGTCTGGGCGAGAAGCCCAAGACCGTGCCCGCGGCGGCGGTGCCCGAAGCGACGGAGACGTGCTTTGTGCGCCCCGCGCGGCCGGTGTCGCAGCAGGTCATCCGCACGTTCACAAACGTGGTGACCCACGTGGTTGGGTGCGATATTTATCTCGACACGCCGCTGAGCCCGATCTCGGTCGCCGACGAGATGACACGGGTCTGCGAGGACACGCCGTTCAAGCTGACCCTGATCTCAAACCGCGGGACGCAGGTCTGGCCGACGGGAAGTGTGTATACGGAGTGCGTGGATTACTACCGGGTCCGCTTCGAGCTGCGCGACGGCATCGCGCCGGGTCAGTTCGGGCAGTCGCGGACCGTGGCGCTGATGGACAAGATCGCTGAGAAGTTCACGGTGTGCAGTTACGAGTTGCTGCGCACGTTTGACGGCGTGAAGGGGTACTCCCTCGCTCAGGGTCAGTAGCACTCGCCGTGCGATGCTGACGCCGCGCTGAGGTTCGATAATCGAAGTTTGTTTGGTGTCCCAAGCGCAAAGTTGGAGGCGGTGCGATCATGCGCGATGATTCTGGAACAGTTACATGGCTATAGTGGGTTCCGATGGAAACTCGCTTCTCAAGCCAGTCATCGGTGGACGAGTCTGAATCAGACGCTGTCCGGCCCTCCCGTCCTGCAAACATTCGTCAGGTTGCCCAAGCCGCGGAAGTGTCGATCGCGACCGTGAGCCGGGTCATGAACTCGCCCCACCTCGTGTCAGCGGAGACCTCGGCGCGGGTGCTTAAGGCGGTTCGACAGTTCGGATACAGCCCGAACCGTTCGGCGCAGGCGTTGGCGGGTCGTCGTCGCAGTTATTCGATCGGCGTGGTGCTGCCCGAGGGGCGGCCCGGGTCCAACGCGGAGCTGCTGATGGCGGTGACCAAGGCGGCCCGTCGGCACGGATACCACACGGTTGTGAGCTCGCCGGCCGCCTCGGATCGCGAGGCGGCGCAGCTCGGCGCGAGCGCGCAGGCGGGCTTGCCGTTCGGGCAGGTGGATGGCTTGGCTCTTTTGATGAGCCGACCGGGGCAGCGTCTGTGGGAGCAGGCACGGGGCGCGGGCGTTCCAGTCGTGAGCTTTGATCCGCACCCGCGCGAATCGCATTCGATCAGTGTGGCGATCGACCACGCCGCGGGTGTGGCCGAGGCGACCACGCATCTGCTTGAGAGCGTCGGCCCGTCGGACTGCTTTTTCGTGGCGGGCGACAGCGACCAGCCCGAGACGCAGCGGCAGGCGGCTGCGTTCCTGAGCACGGTCGCCAAGGCCGGGCACAACCCGGATGATGAGCAGGCGACATTCGGGGCGGACGTGCTGGAGTGGGGCACGGAATGGGCGTCGCACACCGTTGCGCAGAACCCGCGGCGGCCTGTGGGAGTGTTGGCGGGGAGCCCGGAGATAGGTTACGCGATCATGAGCGTGTTCGTGCGTGCCGGCCTGACTGTGCCCGAGCATCTGCGGATCGTGGTCATCGGCGAGCACCCGATGTCGGCGCTGATTTTCCCGGCGCTGAGCACCGTGCGGGTGCCGACGGCGCAGGCGGCCGACGCGGCGATCGAGGGGCTGATCCGGCGGATCGAGCACCCGCAGGCCGAGATCGGTCCCACGGTCTGGACGACCAACTTGGTTGTGAGATCGAGCAGCCGGCCCGGGTGAGCGAAGTGATCTGAGAACTCGCTGAGGTTGGCGCGGGGTGAACCGCGCTCCGTCGGTGCTGCCCGTGCCCGGGTGCCTGCGGGCGCGCGGGCGATATCGACCGGGCTGCTCTTGAGTTCCGAGCCCGCGCGAGGTCGCGGTCGCCTCGGGTTCCGACGGCTGATGATCGGCGATGATCCCGGTTTCAAGGCACTTCATCGCCCGAGTTGTCTCGGCCGGGGATCAACGGGGTGGGCGGATCGCGCCCCGGCGGCTGAAAGCCCGTGCCTCGCGGGAACTTGGAAAAGCTGACTGTCGGGTGAACTAGGATTGGCCCCTAAGAGAGGCCGCGATCGGCGATACATTGGAGAACGAGCGATGAGTGGTGGTGCTGAGAATCGTGCTGAACATTCCGTGCCGAGCGAGCGGCCGCCCAATTTCATTGAGCAGATTGTCGACGCGGACAACGCGAGCGGGAAGTGGGGGACCTGGCCAGCGTCGGACGGGGCTCGCGCGGGCAGGCCGCGCGTGCATACGCGTTTCCCGCCCGAGCCCAACGGGTACCTGCACATCGGGCACGCCAAGTCGATCTGCCTGAATCTCGGGATTGCGGAGAACTACGGCGGGAAGTTCAACCTGCGGTTCGATGACACCAACCCCGCCAAGGAAGAGCAGGAGTATGTCGATTCGATCAAGGCCGACGTGAAGTGGCTGGGCGGCGATTTCGAGGGGCCCAACGGCGGCGGGCTGTTCTTCGCGAGCGATTACTTCGACACGATGTACGCGTACACCGAAGAGCTTGTGCGCAAGGGCAAGGCGTACGTGTGCGACATGACGGCCGAGGAAGTGAGCAAGAACCGTGGCACGCCGTCGATCCCTGGGAAGAGTTTCTTCCGCGATCGGCCGGTCGAGGAGAACTTGAAGCTTCTCGCGGAGATGAAGGCCGGGAAGCACGCGAACGGGACCAAGACGGTGCGTGCGAAGATCGATCTGGCTTCGCCGAACTTCAACCTGCGTGATCCGGTGATGTACCGCATCGTGCATGAAACGCACCACAACACGGGTGACGCGTGGTGCCTGTACCCGATGTACGACTGGGCCCACGGGATCGAGGACTCGCTGGAGGGGATCACGCACTCGATCTGCACGCTGGAGTTTGAGAACCATCGGCCGCTGTACGACTGGTTCATCGCGTCGATCAACGAGGGCCGCGGGCCGGGGAGCGCGTGGGGACCGAAGATCCATCACCCGCAGCAGATCGAGTTTGCGCGGCTCAACCTGACGTACACCGTGATGAGCAAGCGGTTTTTGCTGAATCTCGTGAAGGAAGGGCGCGTGAGCGGGTGGGACGACCCGCGCATGCCGACGCTGAGCGGGCTGCGGCGGCGCGGGTACACGCCGGAATCGATCCGGGCGCTGTGCGACGAGGTCGGCGTGACCAAGACCAACAGCGTGATCGACGTCGGGCGGCTTGAGAACGCGATCCGGAGTGATTTGAACAAGCGTGCGCCGCGCGTGATGGCCGTGGTGCGGCCGTTGAAGGTTGTGATCGAGAATTGGGACGAGGCGAAGGTCGATGAGCTGGATTTCGTGGTGAACCCGGAGGATCCGGCCGCGGGTACGCGGAAGATCCCGTTCGGCAAGGTGCTCTACATCGAGCGCGAGGATTTCATGGAAGAGCCGCCGAAGAAGTTCTTCAGGCTGGCGCCGGGCGTTGAGGTCCGGCTGCGCTGGGCGTATTTCTTGAAGTGCGTGGGCGTGGTGAAGGACGCGGCGGGGAATGTGGTCGAGTTGCGCGCGACGATTGATCCGGCGACGCGGGGAGGGGACGCGCCAGTTGGGCCCAATGGGGAGCCGCCGCGGAAGGTGAAGGGGACGATCCACTGGGTGAGCGCGGCCCACGCGGCGCGGGCCGAGGTGCGGCTGTTCGATCGACTCTTCAACGCGGAAGAGCCGGGCAAGCGGACGGGGAACCAGCTCGATGATTTGAACCCGCATTCGCTGGAGGTGGTGGAGGCGTTTGTCGATCCGGCCCTGGCGTGTGCGAAGGTCGGGGAGAAGTTTCAGTTCGAGCGGTTGGGGTATTTCTGCGTGGATAAGGACTCGAAGCCCGGGCACCTGGTGTTCAATCGGACGGTGACGTTGAAGGACGGTTGGGCACGAGAGGGCGGGAAGTAGGAAGAAGCTGGGATTGTAGGGGAAAACAGAGGACACAGGCTGGAAGCCTGTGCCACTAGATTGGGTAGTGAAGAGACGAAGAGACGAAGAGACGAAGAGACGAGTTCGGCTACATCTGCGGCGAGAGCTGGGTCATCGGCAGGATGAGCGCAACGGCGACGAGCACGACCACGCCCGCGAGCAGCATCAGCAGCAGCGGCTCGATGAGGCGGACCAGGGTCGTCAGCAAGCGATCGACGCGGCCTTCGATGGTCTCGGCGATCGTCGTCAGCACCGCGTCGAGGTTGTTGGCGGATTCGCCGACCGAGATCATCTCGATCACGTCGTCGTCGAAGAGCTTGCTCTCAGCGAGCGGCGGGGCGAGGGACTGACCGGCCTTGACGGCTTCGGCGGCCTGGTCGATCGCGTGCTCCATGATCGCGTTGCCCGCGGCTTCTTTGGCGATCTTCATCGCGCCGAGCATCGGCACGCCGTTGGCGAGCATGGTGCCCAGCATCCTGCAGAAGCGAGCGGCGGCGAGGTTTCGGACCAGCGGGCCGAGGGCCGGCGCGAAGGTTTTCCAGCGGATGAGCGTGCGGCGGACGTCGGGGCGTTTGGAAAAGTGCTTGAGCAGGAAGAAGAGGGCGATGAGAACGCCGAGGGTGATGAGTCCGTAGGTGCTGATGGCGTCGCTGATGGCGAAGACGAAGCGTGTGACCCAGGGCGGGCCGCCGGGGATGGTGTCGAACATCGGGCGGAACTTGGGGATGAAGACGCCGAAGATCACGCCGAGGACGAGCGTGCCGAATCCGATGAGGACGACGGGGTACACGAGGTTGCCGATGATCTTGCCGCGCAGCTCGGCCTCGGCGAGAACGAGCTGGCCCAGGCGAGCGAGCACCGCTTCGAGAAAGCCGCCCTTCTCGCCGGCGCGGACCATGGCGATGTGAACGGGCGGGAAGGCGTCGGGGCGTTGCTCCATCGACGCGGCGAGGTCGCCGCCCTCAGAGACGGCGTCGGCCAGTTGGCGGAAGAGCTCCGAGATGGCGGGGTCGGATTTTCGCCCGCCGAGGACCTTGAGCGAGCGCAGCATCGGCACGCCGGCGTG
>JBGAOD010000117.1:0-11490 GCA_044221955.1 Phycisphaerales bacterium
GGTCCCGGCCCATGCAAGTTTCCACGCTTTTCAGCAGTTCTCGGGGGTCCACACGCAGCAACGCAGATTCTACGCGGGTCTACACTCTCCCCGCATGATGGACGCGCTGAATACCCTCGAATCGACCGCCACCGCCGAACTCGCCCGCGCTACCGACCCCGCCGCGCTCGAAGCCTGGCGACTCGCCTACCTCGGCAACTCCGGCAAACTCAAGGCCGCCATGGCCGGGCTCAAGGATGTCCCCAAGGACCAGAAGCCCGCCGTCGGACAGCGCCTGAACCAGATCAAGGCCGCCCTCGAAGCGGCCCTCGAAACGCGCAAGTCCGCGCTCGGCACCGCCGCTCCCGCCAAGGCCCAGCCCGCCCAGATCGACATGACCGAGCCCGGGCTCATCACCAGCTCCGCCGTCGGCCGCCGCCACATCCTCACCCGAGTCCGCGACGAACTCGTCGATGTCTTCGCTCGCATGGGCTTCGCCGTCGCCGACGGCCCAGAGCTCGAAGACGACGAGCACAACTTCGCCAAGCTCAACATCCCCCAAGGCCACCCCGCCCGCGACCCCATCGACAACTTCTACGTCGACGACCCGCGCACCAACCCCATGCCGCGCATGCTCCGCTCGCAAACCAGCACCGTCCAGATCCGCGTGCTCGAAGACGCCGTCGCCAAGGGCTGGGGCCCGCCCGTCAAGATCGTCTCGCCGGGCCGCGTCTATCGCCCCGACACCGTCGACGCCACCCACTCCTTCATGTTCCACCAGATCGAAGGGCTCTACGTCGACCGCGGCGTCTCCATGGCCGACCTGAAAACCACGCTCTTCCAGTTCGTCCGCGCCTACTTCGGCAGCGACGCCGAGATCCGCTTCACCCCCACCTTCTACCCCTTCACCGAGCCCTCCGCCCAGTTTGAGATCAACGTCCGCCTCACGCCCGACTCCCCGAAAAAATGGATGGAGCTCGGCGGCTGCGGCATGGTCGATCCGGCCGTCTTCCAGGCCTGCGGCATCGACCCCGAGCAATGGACCGGCTTCGCCTTCGGATTCGGCGTCGAACGACTCGCCATGAGCAAGTACGGCATCCCCGACATCCGCCTGCTCTTCGGCAACGACGTGCGATTCCTCGCCCAGCTCTGAAGAACTTCCCCAGCCCTACGACATCTCGTGGCGCAGGCGCCCTGCCTGTGTCTCTCTCTTCTACGTGCGATTCCGATCGATCCGCTCGGCTCTTCTGGTACCATGATTCGCCGGCCGGTACGCACGAGCCCCTGCCCCCGAGACTCCTTCCATGAGCCGCTCCCACGTCGTTCAACAAGGCCAGCACCTCGCGCTCATCGCACGCGCCCACGGCTACACCAACTGGGACACCATCTGGAACGCCCCCGAAAACAGAGACCTCAAGGACCTCCGAAAAAACCCCGACGTCCTCTATCCCGGCGACGTGATCCACATCCCCGAAAAAGAACCCCGCCAAGAACAGTGCGCCACCGAACACCGCCACAGGTTCGTCGCCAAGATCCGCCCGCTCCACCTCCGAATCGTGCTCAGCGACCCCGCAAACCAGCCCCTCGCCGGGCACGACTGCACGCTCTTCGTCGAGAACGACTCCCAGCAGATCCCCACTCCCAGCGACGGCCTGCTCGAAAAGAAAATCCCCATCAACGCCGCCACCGGAAAACTCGTCGACCGCGGCCCAACCTCCGAAGGCACCCCCGGCACCGACCGGCCACGCTCAGAACGAACCATTGGATTCCGCATCGGCCACCTCGACCCCGTCACCGAACTCTCCGGCCAGATCGCCCGACTCAACAACCTCGGCTACAACGCGGGCACCATCCCCGACCACGCCCTCACCTCCGACGAAGAAAAAACCATCCGCCAGTCCGTGCAGTTCCGCTCCGCCGTCGAAGAGTTCCAATGCGACGCCATGAGCAACAACGACGCCGCCAAAATCAAACAGGTCGTCGACGGGAAGTGCGGCAAGAGCACCCAGGCCAAGCTCCTCGAACGCCACGGCTCCTAATCCTCTCTCCCGTTCGCAAGAGCACCCATGAGCGATCCAAAGCCCACAGCTCAGCCAACAAACACCCAAGCCCTCAACATCCAGAGCGCCACCGGCGGCGGCGTCGCCGCGCTCCAGCAATCCCTCCCCGTCCTCGACTCCCTCGTCGCCCCTGCCTCCGACACCAAAGGCCGCAACACCATCCAACTCTCCGTCATCCCCTTTGCATGTTGGCGCGCCGACGACGTCCGCTTCGAGTTTGACTCCTCATTCCTCCGACCAGAAATCAGCGCCGAGATCGCCGCCCTCAAGCTCCTCATCGACAAGCACACCCTCCCCAACCTCCAGGGCATCCCGACCCACAAGCCCACCCTCTCCGTCTTCGGCCACGCCGACCCTACCGGCAACGACGACTACAACAAGTCCCTCAGCGGCCGCCGCGCCCAGGCGATGTATGGCATGCTCATACGCGATGTCGATCTCTGGGAAAACCTCTTCGCGCACCCCCAGGGCCGCGACAACTGGGATCCCGCCGCCATAAAAGCCATGGAGTCCGCCCTCGGACGACCAGCCACCGACCGCCCCAACTCCAGTGCCCGCAAAGCCCTCTACAAAGACTACATGGACGCCCTCTGCACCGTCCGCGACCTCAACGGAAACGCAGTCCTCGGCAGCGACGGAAAGCCCGAAATACTCATCCTCAAGAAAACCGACTTCCTCGCCGCCGGCCTCGACCCCCACGGCCGGGGCGACTTCCAAGGCTGCGGCGAGTTCAACCCCATCCGAATGTTCTCCGCCGAAGAAAACAACGAGTTCTCAAAGCCCCCCAACCACGCCGAACGCGACCGCCAGAACGCCCCCAACCGCCGCGTACTCGTCTTCCTCTTCCGCCCCGGCGTTCACGTCAAGCCCACCGCCTGGCCCTGCCCCGCCGCCAAAGACGGCGTCGGCGCGTGCAAGAAACGCTTCTGGTCCGACGCCGACAAACGCCGCTCCTTCCAAGCCAAGCGCCGCGAGTTCAAGGACACCGAGGACACCTTCGCCTGCCGTTTCTACGACCGCCTCTCCAACAAATCCCCCTGCGAACGCATCGTCATCACCTTCTCCGTCCGCCTCTACGACCTGGAACGAAAGTTCATCCCCTTCGCCCCCTTCGAGCTCACCGTCGGGACCAGCCCGCCCATCAGAGACCGCGCCAACGCCGACGGCGTGGCCATCGTCCCCGGCATCGAAATCCCCAACCAAGTCCGCATCAAATGGGGATTCCCGCCAGACTCCGACCAGCAGGCTAAAGCACTCAACTCACAACAGGCCACGCCCCGCCCGCCACGCGACCCCGACCAGCCCGAAGGTCTGCTCTTCGAGAACGACATGTTCCTCGACGCCGACTCCGACGATCGCCAGATCGAAGCCCAGCAAAAACTTCATAACCTTGCCTACCCGCAAAACAATCCGTTCCCCGACAACGTCGCCGCATTCCAACGCGACTACGGCAAACTCGCCAAGCCGCCCCTCCGTTCCAGCGGCGTCCTCGACGATGCAACTCTGAAACTCCTCCGCGACGTCCACGCCAGTTCCGAGGACAACCTCCTCAACGACGAGCCCGAACGGAACTCCTAGACCAATCCCGGAGAAACCATCCCATGGCACCAGGCGGAAAAAAACCGAGCATCTTCTCCCCGCCCGCGGCCCCGCCCGTCGTCTCACCCGTCCCCGTCTGCAAACTCGGCGAGCGCTGCCACATCAACGGGAAGGGTCTTGCCACCTTCGGGACGAAGTTCCCACTCGCCCTGGTCCAGAAGCTCGCTTCGAGCTGCATCCAACTCACCGGCGTGAACTTCAACGATCCGTCGAAGCCCGATCTCCGTGTCGCCAGCGGCGTCCTCATCGCCCCCGAGGTCGCACTCTTCGCCGCGCACAGCGTTTCACAAGGATTCTCGGCCGGCGGCGTCAAGGCCCTGATGTGCTTCGAGTGCAGCGCCGCCACCGCGCCCCCCGGCATGTTCTCGCAGTACCGCGGCTCGTGGCCCACCTGCACACCGCTCGCCACCGCCGCCCAGGCCGTTGAGGTCAAAACCCTCGAGATCGATTCTTCCAACGACCTCGACTACGCCCTCATCCGTCTCAAGTGGCTCAACGCCGTCAACGGCGTCGTCACACTCCCGCGCGTCCCCGTCTTCCCGAAGATGGGCACGAATATCACCAAGGAACTCCTGCTCATCGGCCATCCCGACGATTTCAAAACCAACCAGGGCGAAGAAACTCAGGCCTGCGCGTTCAAGCTCTTCAAAGATCCCGGCCCCAACCCGCAGACTCAGCAAGGCGACGTCTACGCCTACGGAGAGTTCAACTTCACACGCGGCTCAGGGTTCTCCGGCGGAGGGGTTTTCAACGAGCAGGGCGAACTCGTCGGCATCCTCTCCGGCACACCCGGCAACACCATCCCAGGCCTCAACCCCAACAACTTCGCATTCCTCAAGCTCAACCGAATCGTCACCAACACCACCAACGACCCCCGCCGCGGACGAATGTCCGCCTACCTCAACACCGGCAACCCCCTCCTCCTCCAAGGCCACCCCCTCGCGAACCCCAAAGTCCCCGACCCGCCCTCCGTCACCACCTTCAAAACCTGACCTCAGCCCCGAATCAGCCCGCAAGCTTGCTCGCCACGCCGACGAGTTTCTTCCCAAGCTCCTCCACGCTCGCGTGCCGCTTGGCATCGCTTAACCGCCCATCGCTCGAAAATGCCTCGTGCGCCTTGGGCACCGCGATCTGATCCGGCAGCACGATCACACCAATATTCCCCAGAATCGCCCGCAGGTGTACAAGCCCGCGCAGACCACCCAGCGCCCCCGGCGAAGCGCTCAACAAACTCGCCACCTTCCCCTGAAACGCCGCCAAAGGTGCCTCCCCCTCCGCCGGCCGCGACAGCCAGTCGATCGTGTTCTTGAGCAACGCCGACACCGAACTGTTGTACTCGGGCGACGAAATCAAGAACCCGTGACTCGCAATGAACATCTTCTTGAGCTTCTTCGCGTTCTCCGGCAACCCCTGAGCTTTCTCTAAGTCCTCATCAAAGATCGGCAGCGGGTAATCCTTCAGGTCCACAAACGCAACCTCCGCCCCGCCCGCCCGCGCGCCACCCGCCGCAACCTTCACCAGCGCCTTGTTGAACGAGTCCTTCCGCGAGCTCCCGGCGAACGCCAGAAGCCGAATCGTCTGCGACATGCTAAACCCTTCCGAATAATCCTGAACCCGATCGAACCCCGCTCGCGCACTACCGCGCGAGCGAACTCAGGTCCACCTCTTCACCATACGCCGGCATCCCCGCCTCGATCCCAAACCGCCCCCTCAGCTGCGCACGAAGAGCACCACGCGGCCCATCTTCCCCGTGCGTCAAAAACATCCGCGGCCTGGTCCCTGCGAACGGCTCCGCCCACTTGAGCAACCCCGACTGCCCCGCGTGCGCCGAAAACCCGCCCAGCGTGTGTACCTTCCCGCGCACCGGCACGTCCTCCCGAAAAATCCGCACGCTACGCGCACCCTCAACCAGCCGCCGCCCCAGCGTCCCCTGCCCCTGGTACCCGGCGATCACCACGTGCGTGCTCGTCTTCGGAAGATGGTGGTACAAGTGGTGCATGATCCGCCCCCCCGTACACATCCCGCTCGCCGAAATAATCACCATCGCGCCCTTGGCGTCGTTGAGCTTCCGAGACTCCTCGCTCGTCCGCGTGTACGTCAGCCCCGGAAAGCTCAGCGGCGACGTGCCGTTCTTGAGCAGTTCCCTCGCCCGCTCGTCGTATACCTCCGGGTGACGCTTGTACAAGTCCGACACCGAAGTCGCCATCGGACTGTCCACGAACACGCTGATCGGCCCCAGCATCCCCGCCCGCAAAAACTCCCCGATATGGAACACCAGGTCCTGCGTCCGCCCCACCGCGAACGCCGGGATCAGCACCTTGCCCCCCGCCGCCTGAGATTCCCGCAAAATCGACAGAAACTCATCCCGCGTCGCCGCGAGCGACCGGTGATCGCGATCCCCATACGTGGACTCAAGAAGCACCACATCCGCCGGCGTCGGCGTCTTCGGATCACGCAGGATCGGCGAGCCTGAAACACCCACGTCCCCCGAAAACACAACCCTCAGCGTCCGCACCCCGTCCTTCACCTCCATCAAAACACTCGCAGCCCCGAGAATGTGCCCCGAGTCAACAAACCGGATCGAAACGCCCTCCGCGATCGTCTTCGTCTGCTCGTACCCCATCGGCTCCAGGCTCTGCAGCGTCCGCTCCGCATCCTCAACACTGTACAGCGTCGCCGCGCACGGCTCATCCCCACGCCGCAGCCGCGCGTTGTACCGCCGGCAATCCTCCTCCTGAATCGCAGCGGAATCCCGCAAAATAATCCCCGTAACCTCCGCCGTCGGAGTCGTGCAGTGAACCCGCCCGCGAAACCCCCCCTGCACCAACATCGGCAGCCGCCCACAGTGGTCCAGGTGCGCGTGCGTCAGCACCACCGCGTCAAGATCTCTCGCCACAACCGGAGGCATCCGGCGATTGTGCTCGTCCGCCTCCCGCTCCCCCTGGTGCATCCCCATGTCGATCATCACGCGCGCACGATCGGTCGTCAGCACGTAGCACGACCCCGTCACCTCGCCCGCCGCGCCGTAAAAACCAAGCTTCACCATGAGAATTCCCAGGGAACGAACGCGGCCGAAGCACCGCCCAACCAGAGCCCCGAAGAAAGCCTCCGAGCCCGATCAGACCAGTGTACACCATCGCCCCGCGGCACCGCTCGTCAGCCCCACTAGCAACCTTCCCCGAACGCGACGACATACGCATCAAAGTCGTCGCCATTCACGAACCCATTTCCATCAAAGTCCGCCGCAGGCGTCCCCAGCTCGAACGCCGCCACATACTGGTCAAAGTCGTCCCCGGTCACAAACCCGTTGCAGTCAAAGTCCGCCGCGCACACCGTCAACGCCGCCGCATTACTCGTGAAACTCGCGCACACGCCGCTCACAACACAACGCACCTCGCCCGAGTTCGTCCACCGACTCGGCGCATGATTCACCGACAACGACGGAGCCGCGACGCCCGCCGCGTTCAAGACGAACTGGCTCCCTATCAAGTTTGCCCCGTTCTTGAGGTTGATCCAATCCGCCGCCAGCCCCCCTCGATACTGCCACTGGTACGAAAGCGCCGACACCCCGACCGCCGTCACCGAATAATTCGCAACTCCCGTTGCGCACACCGTCACCCCGCTCGGTTGCGCGGTGATCGGATCTTTCCGAACCAGATCCAGCGCCGCGCGAGCGTTCACATGCCCCCAGCCAAAGTTCGTGTCATACCCCGCCGTGCCCAATTCCGTCGCGCTCCGCTGCAACACCTGCTCGACCTCAACCGCCGACAACCCCGCACACTCTGAAACCACCAGCGCCGCAACCCCCGCCGTGTACGGCGAAGCAAACGACGTCCCGCTCACCACCGCGTAATCACCCGACACATACCCCGCCGCCCCCACCCGGTCCGTCGAGTTGATGTCCTGCCCCGGCGCAGAAAAATCGAGCCCCACACCCCAGTTGCTGAAGCTCGCCCGCTGCCCGAATCGGTTCGTCGCCGCCACCGCGTTCACCGTCGGCAGACTCGACGGGTACCCCAGGTTCGGCGAAGCATTGTTCATCGCGCTCGCAAAGTGAACGATCCCACCATCACGCGTGCTCGCGTACGCCGCCTCGATCGCCGACGAGGTGAACCCGTACCCGTTGCTGTTGTTGGTCACTCGCGCACCGATCGAAGACGCCCACGCCAACGCGTTCACCGTCCAGCTCGCCTGACTGTTCCAGTTCCCGCTCGAGTTGATCCCCACAAACGTCCGCGCCGACGCGCTCCTCGTCCCCGGCGCCACGCCAACCACCCCGAGCCCGTTGTTGATCTTCGCGCTCACGCACCCGGCCACCGCCGTGCCGTGGTTGTCGAACTGATTCTTCGGATTCCCGTCCGCCGGCGAATCGCCCGTGAAGTCGTTCCCCGGTGCCAGGTTCAAATCAGGGTGATTCGCGTCAACCCCCACATCGATAATCACCGTGATCACGCTCGGCGAGCCGGTGTTCAGATCCCACGCCTCCTCCGCGTCCATGTCAAAGTCCAGCAGCCCGCCGCTCTGCCCCGTGTTCCGCAACCCCCAGCACTGCGAAAACTGCGGGTCGTTGGGAATCTGCGAGCTCCGCCCCGTAAACACCGTGTCCGGCTCCGCGAACAGCACTCCCGGCATCGCCGCCAGCGCCCTCGCAATCTCCAGCACGCGGAACCCATCGAGAGATCCGCCGATCACAAAGTCAACACCCGCGAGCCCGTTCCAATCCCGCGCGATCAACGCCCCAGCGCCGCACACCGCAAGCGCCGCGTCACGCCGCTCCGCCGCAGTCCCCGGCTCAAAGCCCACCATCAGTTCCGGCGCAATCAGCAACGGCCCGCCGAAATCATCCACAAACACCGGCGTCGTGTACAACCCCGATCCCGAAACCCCATTCACGATCGCGCGGATCGCGTTCAAGTCCCGCGCCGCAACACCGGGCACCACCGGAAGCCGAACCAGAAACCAACCCGAGATCGGGTGCGCCTCGACCACAGCCCCCGCGACGCCCGCCGCAACCACCGCCGCTTCCACACGCGACGCTGCCACGCCCCGATCCGAGCGATCAACCCGGACCGCCACACACGTCGCATCCAACTTCAAAGCCTTCGCCTCGCCGTGATACACGATCGCCGGCTCGGACACCGCCCCGGCCTGCCTCATGAGCCGCCGAAACGCTCGACACCGAGATCCCGACCGCCACGCAAGCCGACAGACGCAAAGCTCCAGCCAGGAACAATCCGCGCGCAACACCGACCATAAGATGCTCCTCTTCAAAGTCCCCACGTAACCAAGAGCAAAGAAGACACAACCTCCGCCCCGAATGGGCGGGCCGATTACATTCTAACCGAACACAACCAAACCCCCGACCATTTCTGCATCAAACCTGCTCGAAGTTCCCGCAACCCCACTCAACTCCGCATCAGAACCCGTTTCAAATCAACCCACCCCTCCCCGGTGTACGCTTGAATTACCCATGCCCCCACCGCCCGCCGCCCTCCCAATCCTCGAACGTCGAGCCGAAATCGAGGCCGCCTTGCGCTCCCACCAGGTCGTCGTCGTCTGCGGCGAAACCGGCTCAGGAAAAACCACCCAGCTCCCGCAGATTCTCTACGAACTGACCAGCGGCCCCACCCCCACAATATCCCGCCCTCCTCACGCCCTCCGCGAGGGCATCATCGGCCACACCCAACCACGCCGCCTCGCCGCACGCGCCGTCGCCGCGCGAATCGCCGAAGAACGCTCCGAAAAACTCGGCGGCCTCGTCGGCGTCAAGGTCCGCTTCCAAGACCAGACCTCCCCACGCACCGCCATCAAGGTCATGACCGACGGCATCCTCCTCGCCGAACTCGCGAGCGACCCCCAACTCCGCGCCTACTCCACCATCATCATCGACGAGGCCCACGAACGCTCGCTCAACATCGACTTCCTCCTCGGCTACCTCAAACTCCTCCTCCCCAAACGCCCCGACCTCAAGCTCGTCATCACCTCCGCCACCATCGACACCCGCCGCTTGAGCGACCACTTCGGCGGCCCCACCATCGCCCCCGTCATCGAAGTCTCCGGCCGAATGTTCCCCGTCGAAACACGCTACCAACCAACATCCTCCAGCGAAGATCGCGCCGACATCCTCAACGTCGAAGCCATCGCCGACGCTGTCGAAGAACTGTTCCTCCTCCCAGGCCCGCCCGGCGACACGCTTGTCTTCCTCCCCGGCGAACGCGAGATCCGACTCGCCGGCGACGCCATCGCACGCCGCAAGCTCAACCTCCAAGTCCTCCCGCTCTTCTCACGCCTCACCAACGACGAGCAGGACCGCATCTTCCACCGCAACGCTGCCGGCCAACCGCGCGTCATCCTCGCCACCAACGTTGCCGAAACCTCCCTCACCGTCCCCGGCATCCGCTTCGTCGTCGACACCGGCCTCGCACGCCTCAGCCGCTACGACCCCAGCAAGAAAATCCAGTCACTCCCCATCGAGCCCATCTCCCGCGCCTCCGCCAACCAACGTTCAGGCCGCTGCGGACGCGTGGCCGCGGGCGTCTGCATCCGCCTCTACAGCAAAGACTCTTTCGACGCACGCCCCGCCTTCACCGACCCCGAGATCCGCCGCACCAACCTCGCCAGCGTCATCCTCCGCATGAAGGCGCTCGGCCACGAACTCGGCACCGTCGAATCCTTCCCCTTCCTCGACCCGCCCGACGCCGCCTCCATCCGCGACGGCTACGAAACCCTCTTCGAACTCGGCGCGCTCGACTCCGCAACACCCGAAAGCCAGCTCACCGAGATCGGCACCCGCCTCAGCCGCATCCCCCTCGACCCACGCATCGCCCGCATGCTCCTCGCCGCCGAGAACGAACGCGCGGTCAACGAACTCATCGTCCTCTCCGCAGTCCTCTCGATCCAGGACCCGCGCGAACGCCCCATGAGCCGCCAGGACGACGCCGACCGCGCCCACTCCATATTCCGCCACGAATCCAGCGATTTTCTCTCGCTCCTGAAACTCTGGGACCAGTACACCCACGCCGCCGGCACCACCTCCCAAGGCCAACTCGCCGCCTGGTGCCGCGATCATTTCCTCTCACCAACCCGCATGCGCGAGTGGTCCGAAACCGCCCGCCAACTCGCCGACGTCGCCGAAGAACTCAAGCTCAATCGCTCAACCAAACCCGCGTCCGAAGACGCGGTCCACCGAGCACTCCTCACCGGCCTCATCACCAACGTCGCCTGCCGCGAGGGCGACGGCTCCTTCGACTACCGCGGCGTGCGCGGCAACGTCGTCCAGATCTTCCCCGGCTCCGCGCTCTTCAAAAAAGGCCCCAAGTGGATCATGGCCGCCGAGGTCGTGCAAACCACACGCCTCTACGCACGCACCGTCGCCAAGATCGACCCCGACTGGATCGAACAGCTCGCCGCCCACATGTTCCGCCGCCAGATCACCGACCCGCACCTCGACGCCGACACCGGCCAACCCTCCGCATGGGAACGCCTCAGCATCAGCGGCATCGTCGTCGTCCCCCGCCGCCGCACCGACCTCGCTCCCCACGACCCCCTCAAGGCCCGCTCCATCTTCATCCGCGAAGCGCTCGCGCAAGGAAAGTGGAACCTCGACGCGCCCTTCATGCGTCACAACCGCGAAGCCCACGAGCAGTCCCGCACCGCCGCCGCACGCCTGCGCCGCCGCGATGCGATCATCGACGAAGATCAACTCGTCAACTGGTTCGAATCTCCAATCCCCGACTCAATCGCCGAGCCCACCGCCTTCGAATCATGGCGAGCCGACGCCGAGAGAAAGAATCCGCGCCTGCTGATGCTCTCCGTCGAAGACCTCCTCCGCCCCGACGCCCGCCACGCGCTC
>JBGAOD010000118.1:0-11134 GCA_044221955.1 Phycisphaerales bacterium
GGTAGAGGAGGTCCTCAACGGCCGGGGTGATGAGCTCGGCGCGGTGCTTGGTGGAAAAGACGGCGTGGTAAAGATTCTGCGTCCAGGAACTGGGCATTTCGGCAGTGTACTGGAGGGCTTGAGGTAAGGTCGCGCACCCCGCTGGGGTGCAAAGAATGGAAAGAAGAATGTGGGCGGTGGTTGCTTTCCAGGGGTGCCGAGCCACCCCTGGCAACATTCGGGCATCCCTCCGGGATGCAGAGGGGAGTTGCAGATTTGAGATGGTGTAAAGGTCGCTCACCGTGCACGCTCGGAGCCAAAGGCATGCCACCGGCGGGCCTTATGATGAGAGCTACGACGAGCATTTGTCACTATAAAGTGTGAATTGTTGGGTGTAGGGCGATGGACCAAGCAACCTTGTTGGCGTGAACGGATTGTGTTCAGTCCACGAACAAACAGCTGTCGCCATTCCGTTCGGTAATCCCAAGTCGCGCCCAGCAATAAATGACCCCATTCGGTTTATTCCACCACATATCTGCACCCCATCGAGCTGCACTCCATGATCAATTTTGACTTGATGTCCCAAAGCCTTCGCCTCAAATCGGCAGACATCGACGATTGCTATTTTATTTTCATCATCAAATCCGACGTGCTCTCTAGCAAGTGCGACGACACTGTCAACAAGATCCTTCGACGAAGGAGGGGAAGCAGCCGGTAGGACAGGAAGGCCCAATCGACGACACTCACGCAGGTTCACTACGCGGGATCGGCTATACGTCTTGACGTGTTCATCTACTACCTTGCGACATAATGCGTCAACCGTCAATCGACGAAAGAACATCTTGAGCGACGGTTCACCGGCCTCAATGCGTACTTGTAGAGATCTTGCACTCGGCGCGAGTGAGATATCAAAGGGAGATTCTGGTGTATACACAATATTGTTTTGTATTTCGATCGCAATATCGTTGTTTGCGGAGGGCACAACAAGGCTTAAATTAAAACAACCGGAGCTCTGCCTGTTAACGCCAAGAACAGTGCGATTGGAAAGCCGAACTAAGGCTGGCGATTCCACACAGTAAATTCCTCCAACGCGTAACAAAAACGGTCGATCGGACCAAGGAAGTCGCGCCCTATATGCGGCCGCGGGCGCTCGAACGCATTTGAATTTCTGTAATTCTCCCCTGCTCCATCGACCATGATCAGCCTGCTTATGGCATGTGGGACACAGTGCAACCATTCCCTCAAACCTGTGCTCGCGACCTTGGTGCCACGGAGGATCAAAGTGATGCCATGTCAAGAAAGGCGAACCACAGTGCGGTACGGGACACAGAAACCCAACTTCCGCTCTAAGAGCTTGAAGAACTTTCTGAGGCGGCTTCGTTCGACCGTTCGACTGCATCAAATCGAAGAGGCGGCGTTTCCGTCGCCTCCTCGAATAGTTCTCAATAATCCATATCATCATGCGAGTGGTCATGTCCGCCCGCTGGCTTCTTCTTTTCCTTGAGTTCCACAATCGCCGCCTCGGTGGTCAGCAGCAGGGCCGCGATGCTGGCGGCGTTCTGCAGGGCGATTCGTTCGACCTTGGTCGGGACGATGACGCCCATTTTGACGAGGTCGCCGTACTCGTGGGTGAGGGCGTTGAAGCCGAAGTTGTTGCCTTCGCCTTCTTCGACCTTGCTTGCAATCACCGAGCCGTCGAGCCCGCAGTTGGCGGCGATCTGCTTGATCGGGGCCGAGATGGCGCGGCTGATGATGTCGATGCCAGCCCGCTCGTCGCCCTCGGCCTTCTTGCGGATCTTGTCGAGCGCGGCGCGGGCGCGGATCATGCAGACGCCGCCGCCCGGGAGGATGCCCTCTTCCACGGCCGCGCGGCAGGCGTGCAGCGCGTCCTCGACGCGGGCCTTCTTCTCTTTCATTTCGACTTCGGTGGCCGCGCCGACGTTGATCTGCGCGACGCCGCCGGCGAGCTTGGCGAGGCGCTCTTCGAGCTTCTCGCGGTCGTAATCGCTGGTGGTGATGTCGACCTGGTGGCGGATCTGCTCGATGCGGGCCTTGATGTCGGCCGTCTTGCCCGCGCCCTCGACGATGGTTGTGTTATCTTTGTCGATGCTGACCTTCTTCGCACGGCCAAGATCGGTGAGCTCGACCTTCTCAAGCTGAATACCGAGCTCTTCCATGAGGGCCTTGCCGCCGGTGAGGGTGGCGATGTCCTCGAGCATGGCCTTGCGGCGGTCGCCGAAGCCCGGGGCCTTGACGGCCGCGACCTTGAGGACGCCGCGGAGCTTGTTGACGACGAGCGTCGCGAGGGCTTCGCCTTCAAGGTCTTCGGAGATGATAAGAAGGCTGGAGCCGGCCTCGGCGATGCGGCCGAGCAGCGGCAGGAGGTCCTTCACGTTCGAGATCTTCTTCTCGAAGATCAGAATATAAGGATTCTCGAGCACGCACTCCATCGTCGCCTGGTTGGTGACGAAGTGGGGGCTGAGGTAGCCCTTGTCGAACTGCATGCCCTCGACGAGCTCGACCTCGGTGTTGAGGCTCTTGCCTTCTTCGACGGTGATGACGCCGTCCTTGCCGACCTTGTCCATGGCCTGGGCGATGATCTTGCCGATCTCCTCGTCCTGGTTGGCGCTGCAGGTGCCGACCTGAGCGATCTCCTTGGAAGATTCGATCTTCTTGGACATCTTCTTGAGTTCTTCGACGATCGCGGCCACGGCCTGGTCGATGCCGCGCTTGATGAGGTTCGGGTTCGCGCCCGCGGTCACGTTCTTCAGACCCTCAGCATAAATAGCTTCGGCGTAGATCGTGGCGGTGGTGGTGCCGTCGCCGGCGTCTTTGGAAACCTTGCTGGCGACTTCCTTGACCATCTGGGCGCCGAGGTTCTCGTACTGGTCTTCGAGCTCGATCTCCTTGGCGACGGTGACGCCGTCCTTGGTGACGGTGGGTGCGCCGAAGGATTTTTCGAGGACGACGACGCGGCCCGACGGGCCGAGCGTGACCTTGACGGCGTGGGCGAGTTTCTGAACGCCGCGGAGGATGCGCTCGCGGGCGTCGGTGTTGAAGGCGATTGATTTGGCTGCCATGGTGAAATCTCCAAAGTGCCAAATGGCCAAATGGCCAAATGGCGGGTGCGGTGTGAATGTTTCTCTCAGACCTTTTACAAAATCAATTCAAAGGCAACGACTATCTTCTCTTCATTTGGCACTTTGGCCCTTTGGCCATTTGGCCATTGTCTTCCTTCAATTCAACTTCGTCTTCAAAGCGATTCGGACAAACGCGATGCGCTCCGCGTCGATGATATAAATGTGCTTGCCGTCGGTGACCTTGACCATGTGGTCGGGCTCGTCGGGGATGAGCATGGCGTTTTTGACGACCAGCCCCGTCGAGTGCTCGGCCATGTCGAAGAACGCGAAGAGTGCTTCGCGTTCGCCGTCGAGCTCGCGGAGTGCTTGACGGAGTTGTTCGCTGGTCATGGGAGCTTCCCGTTGAGGTGAAACACGCCGGTGACATTTGCGGCGTCGAAAGAGAGCACGCCGTCCACGGCCTCTTCACCTGCGGTGAGGAGCTTGCCCTTGACGTGGAAGGTGGGGCTGACGGCCGAGTGCGGGTTGGACTTATCGATTGGGACGAGCTTGTAGGCCGAGGGGTTCACGGTGAGAGAGGTTGAGCCCAGGATGATCTCGACCGTGCCCTTGTCCCGGGTCGCGAGGTCGAGGACGGACGCGATGGTTGTGGGGTTCATGGGGGGGGTCCAAATTGCCAAATTGGGAAATGGCCAAATGGCTAAAGAAATGCAGAAGCTAGATGCGAACGGCTTCAACTTTCAAACACTTGATGCTCCGTTCCGATTTGGCACTTTGGCCATTTGGAACTTCGGCAATTTCTCCCACCCCACACTCAGTCAATAACCGCAAGAATGTCGTCTTCGGTCATAATGAGCAGCTCTTGGTCGTTCAGCTTGACCTCGGTCCCCGAGTACGACGAGAAGATGACCTTGTCGCCCTTCTTGACCGAAAGCGGGATGCGCTTGCCGGTGTCGGTGTTCAGCGCCCCGTCGCCCACGGCCTCGATGGTGCCGGTCTTGGGCTTGTCCTTGCTGGTCTCGGGCAGGAAGATGCCCGAGTCGGTCTTGTTCTGGGCCTCGTCGCGCTTGACGAGGATCTTGTCGTGAAGGGGCCGGATGCTCCCGGACGCTTTGCTGGTCTTGGCCATAATCAGATCTCCACTTTCTCAGATAAACAGAACGATCGAACAGGAACGCACTTCGCGGACACTTGTCTGACGCGGCGACCACCGCCGCGCCCGACGAAAACGGCCCGGGACGAACACTCGCCTCGGACCGACAACGAACATGGATCTTATATCACCGGCCCCGGCCAGCGGCCCTGATAGAACCGGCCCAGACACCGACGCATCACTTCCAACATCACTTCGAGGTCCATCACGTCGCGCGGGCGGTCGATCACAGCGAAGGCCCCGGCGCGGAGCGCGGCCGAGATCTCGCGGCAGTCGTCGCGGTGCGTCCGCGAACTCTTGACCACCACCGTCGGCGGCGGCTGAGCCTGGCGACGCAGGATCTCCAGCAGACGCGGGCCGCCTTCTTCAGAGTCGGACGCGGCGGCCGAGCCCGCGGCCTTGGTCTCCAGCGGCAACCCCAGATCCACAATGGCGATATGGATCGGGTTGCGACGGATGACCTCCGAAGCCTCGCGGCCCGTTCCAGCACGAAGGGAAACGACACCCATCGGTTCGAGCAGCCGCGGGAGGGCATCCACCCATGATTCAGACTGCCAGCCCGCATACGAAAGCAGCAGGTTGAGACGCCCACCTGGGCCAACTGATCCGGTGGCGTTCCGCCCCGGTGACTGCCCCGAACCCGAACCATCGCAAGAGCCCTGACCCGGAGCGCGGCCCGAACCACCGCCCTTTCGGGGGTCGGACGAGCCGGCGTGGTCTGGGCGCACGTTCTTCACACGGAACGCCAAACAACTTCGATGCCGGGACCGCGACTCCAGATCGTCTCGCAAAACCAACCCAACACCACCAAAAACGCCGTTGGGGTGCTGCCAGCGCTACGAACCGTTGGCGACCGTGGTGCCAAATCGGCAGGGGGGTGGGGGAAGAGACGGAGAGAGACAGGGACGGAGAGACGAAGTGGCGGTGTGGATCGCCCGGCGCTGCCTGATCGATAACGAAATCGAAATTCAGGCCGCGGTTTGGCAGGCCCACTTTGATCGGTTCTTGATCGGGGTCGCTACAGTCCGCTCATGGACCCTGCATTGATCGTTCTGGGCGTGGTCGCGGGCGGCGCATTGGTGGTGGCGGTGTGGTTGTTTGTCGGACGGGCGGCGCTCACGGCGCGGCTTTCGGCCGAGGTCGCGGCCGCCCAGGCCGAGACTCGCCGGGCCGAAGACGAGCGCCGTCGCGATGAGGAACGCCACGCGACCGAAATGCACGACGCCGACAACGTCGCCGCCGAACTCCGCCGACACGCCGACGCCCAGCAAGAACGCGAGGCCGAGCTTCGATCCGAGCACGCCCGCCTCCAGGCCCAGCACACGGCGGCGCTCGAACGTTTCGATCTCGAGTTCAACACGCTGCAGTCCAAGTTCGACGAGCAACGCAAGACCCAGGAATCGAAGTTTGAAGAGCAACGGAAATCGCACGAGCGGTTACTGGAAGAACGCGAAAGAAAGCTCCGTGAACTCGACGAACGCATGAGCGGCACCTTCCGAGCCCTGGCCTCGGACGTGCTCAGCAAATCGAACACCGAGTTCCTCAAGCTCGCAGAAGAGCGGCTGGTGACCCAACAACCCAGGACTTATTGAACTTCATGCAAGCAGTCCGTCGAGGAACTAGTCAAACCCATCGCCGAATCCTTGCGAAGGACCGACGAAAAACTGGCGGAGTTCGACGAAATCCCGCTGAATCCGCCGCCGCAATCGGCGAGCAACTCCGAACAATGACCACCGCCAGCGCGTCACTGCGCGACGAGACCAGCAAGCTCTCCCAATCGCTCCGAAAGCCCCACGTGCGCGGCCGATACGGGGAGATCCAGTTGCGACGCGTCGCGGAACTGGCGGGGATGTCCGCCCTGTGCGACTTCACGGAGCAGGATCAATCCAACGACCGCGACGGAAACGTCACACGCCCCGACATGATCGTCACACTCCCCAACGAACGCACCATCGTGGTGGATGCCAAGACGAATATCCACGCGTACCTGGAAGCAATCGAAGCTTCAAACCCCGACGAAGCCGAGGCCCACCTCCAGCGCTTCGCCGGGCACGTCGCCGATCAGGCGGCCGCGCTCGCAAAGAAAAAATACTGGTCCGCTTACGAGGGCTCCCCGGAGTTCGTCGTCATGTTCATCCCCGGCGACCATTTCATCGACGCGGCCCTATCCCGCCGCGCAGACCTCCTCGAATCCGCCGCCCAGCAGGGCGTCCTCCTCGCCAGCCCCAGCACGCTCATCGGACTCCTGCGAGCGGTCGCGATCGGCTACCAGGAGCAACGCCTCGCCAAAGCGGCCGAGGAACTCCGCCGCCTCGGCAAGGAGTTCCACGAACGCGCGGCCGTCGCGTACACCCACATCGTCAAGGTCGGCGAGAACCTCGGAAAAGCGGTGGACGCGTACAACCAGTTCGTCGGAAGCTATGAAAAGAGGCTGGAACCAACGCTCCGCAAGTTCGAGCAAGAAGGCGCCAAGAGTTCCAAAGAACTCCCACCGATCGTCGAACTCGAAATCAAACCCCGTCGCGATCTGGGAACCGACAGACCATCCCAGCTGACGCTCGGCCCGACGCGGCACGAGCCCGAGCAAGACACTCCGTAGCTCTCGCCAGCAACCATCGACCCGCCGCACCACGGAAATCCGTCACCCACCGCTCGCCGGAGCCGCTTCCTCCGCGTCCGCCCTCGCCTTCCACTCCGCGGCCGCCTTGTCGTGCCCGGCATTGGGCTCCGCCTCGTTCCACTGCGCAAAGAAATCCGTCAGCCGTTTCAGCGCCGCCACCCGCTCGGCCTTGCTCGCCTTGCCGGCCCGGGCCTGCGCCTCCACGCTCCGAAGCAGCGGCTCGGCGTCCCCACGGCGCCCCTGCGCGATCAGGCTGTCCGCCAGCGCGTTGCGGGCCTTGGCGATCGAAGGGTGCCCCTCGGGCCGGTTCGCAACAAACCCATCCAGCGCCTCCCGATACAGGGTTTCTGCTTCGGCGTGCCGACCCTGATTGCCGACCGCCGCCGCAACCAGCATGATCGTCCCGGCCGTGCGCGCATCACCGGGCTTGTAGTTCGCGCGAGCCCACGCGAGCATCGCTCGATACTGCTCCTCCGCCCCGGCATAATCCTTCGCCCGATCCAGCTCCGACCCGAGGGCGAACCGCGAGTTGAGCGTCGCACGATGACCCGCGCCCAGGGACTCAAGGTTGATGTCCAGCGCACGTCGGTAGATCGACACCGACTCGGCGACGCGCCCCGCCCCATCGAGCACCCTCCCCATCGCGTCGTAAGCCGCGGCCGTGCGCGGATGACGCTCACCGAAAATCTTCTTGTGCTGTTCGATCGACTGCGTGCTCAGCTCGACGGCCTCGTCAAACCGCTTCTTCCCGCTCAGCATGGACGAAAGATTCGACAAACTCAAGGCCACGTCCGGGTGCAGATCCCCAAAGAGCCGCCGCCGCATCGCGAGCGCCTCGCGGGCGTATTTTTCCGCTTCCTCAAAGTTGTTCTTCCCGTCCCGATCCACCACGATCGCCAGGCGGTCCAGCGACGAGGCCAGCTCCGACGAATCGCCGTTCTTCGCGAGCTTCCGACGACCATCGGCCACCCTGCGAAAATGAGCCTCCGCGTCGTCGTAGTACCCCGTGCGGTACAGCACGCCCCCCACGCCCATCAGCGCGGCCAGAGCATCGGACGTTTCTCCCGCGCCGGCCGCCACGAAGAGCCCGTAGGACTCTTGGAACTTCGCCTTGGCCTCGTCGTACTTCCCGCCCATCTCCAGGATGGTTCCCAGATCGTTCGTGCCCCGCGCAATCTCCAAACGGTTATCCCCCGGCGCGCTCTTGGCCAGCTCCAACGCACGCCGAACGTTCGCGTCCGCCTTCTCCTGATCCGCGAGCTGGTTGTACACCCCCGCGATAATCCGCAGCATCCGGCTCGCCACCAGCGGCTGGCTCGTCAGCTCCTTACCCACCCGACCCTCGGTCTTCTCCATGATGTCCTTGAGCACCGTCGTGTCTCGACCCAACGCAACCTCCGGGCCCACACCCTTGAGCATCGACGCCATGAAGTCCGAGATCGCCGTGGCGCTGCGGGCCTCCTCCACCGCCTTCGCTTCCGCCGTCGCCGCGCGCTCCGACTCCGACCTCGCGTGACTCTCCGCCTCGATCGCCAGATCACGCTGCCGCCGTGCCTGCACGAACCCCGCCGTTGAGAGCACCGCACCCACCCCGATCGCCGCCACCACGACCGCCGCCGCGACCACCGTCCCCTTATTCCGTCTCACAAACTTCCGCACGCGATACGCCCGACTGATCGGCGCGGCCAGCACCGGCTCCCCGCTCAGATACCTCTGCACGTCCATCGCCAGACCGTTGGCCGTCTCGTAACGCCGCGCCCGATCCTTCTCCAACGCCTTCATCACGATCCAATCCAGCTCCCCACGCACCACCGCCCCCAGCCGCTTGGGCTCCGTCTGACGCTTGGCCGCCACGCTCGCGATGCCCTCCGAAGCCTCCGACAAACGCGTGCTCGGCTTGGGCGGATCAACCTCCCGAATAATCCGCTGGATCTCCCCATACGCCGCCGAACGCAGGTCCTCGCCCTCAAACGGCGTGCTCCCCGTCAGCAACTGGTACAGCAGCACCCCCAGCGAATACACGTCCGTCCGCGTATCAATATCCAGCGACCCCTCCGCTTGCTCCGGGCTCATGTACTCGGGCGTCCCGATCAACTGCTGGTGCTCGGTGAAGAGCGTCCGCTCCGTCAGCTTGCTCGCCGTCGCTTTCGCAATCCCAAAGTCGATCACCTTCGCCATCGGCTTGCCGTCAGAGGTCGACACCAAGATATTGCTCGGCTTGATGTCCCGGTGGATGATCCCCTTCGAGTGCGCGTGCTGCACCGCCGAGCACACCTGCCCAAACAACTCCAGCCGCGCCCCGATGCTCAGGTTGTTCTTGTCGCAGTACGTCGAGATCGGGTCGCCCTTGACCAAATCCATCACGAAATACGGCCTGCCCGCCTCCGTCGCCCCCGCGTCCAGCACCCGCGCGATGTTGGGATGGTCCATCATCGCCAACGCCTGCCGCTCCTGCTCAAAACGCGCCACCACCTGGTGTGTGTCCATCCCCAGCTTGATAATCTTCAGCGCACCCTTCCGCGCGACCGGCTTCTCCTGCTCCGCCATGAACACCGACCCGAACCCGCCCTCCCCAATCAACTGCTGAAGCTTGTAAGGACCGATGCTCATCCCCGCGTGCTCGCCCAACCGCGCACGCACCGACGGCCCAGAAACACTCATCTCACCAGAATCCGCCGGGGTCTCCACAGTGGGCGTGTCATCAGCGGTCGTGCCCGGCCCGGCAACACCCGCAGACTTGGATGACACAGGCTTCGCATTCCCCGGACTCGAAACGCTCGCCATGCCCGGAACCGCCCCAGCCCCACTCGAAGCCCCACTCGAAGCCCCACTCGAAGGCCCGCTCGACCCCGACCCAACCGGCCCACTCACGCTCGGCCCAGACACGCT
The DNA here is from genome assembly GCA_044221955.1 of Phycisphaerales bacterium. Lineage (GTDB taxonomy): Bacteria > Planctomycetota > Phycisphaerae > Phycisphaerales > UBA1924 > CAZCPB01. Next base: position 9,722 of record JBGAOD010000118.1, read on the forward strand.
CGGCTTGCCCTCACCAGACTTGGAACGACGCTTCTCAGCACGCCGCGAATCACGAGAAGACCCCATGAAAAACCCCTCAGTCCGCCCGAAACCCGTCGGCGACGCCAACCAGGACCGAGCCAGCTTCGCATGATACACGATGAGGCCATCCCGACACCCCGCCCTCGCCGCACGGCCCTCCTGCGCAGCACCCACGATCCCGGGTACAGTCTCCGCGTGAGCAAAAAACCGCCGTCAAAGTCGCAAACCGCCGATCGCAAAGCACCCTCCAGCAAGAAGACCCCGAGCAACCGGGCATCGCGCTCAAGCCACCCTCAAAAAGACGGGCACGCGGCGACGTGGCCTTCAACAGCTCCCGCACCCTCGCCCGCTTCTCACCCCCGCCCCCAACGCCCCTCATCCCTCCTGGACACCCGCGTCGTCTACTGCGGCGACAACCTCGAACAACTCGCAAAACTCCCCGATGCCTGCATCGACCTCATCTACATCGACCCGCCCTTCAACTCCAACCGCAACTACGAGGTCTTCTGGGGCGAGACCAAAGAAAAACGCTCCTTCGAGGACCGCCACGCCAACACCAAGGCCTACATCGACTACATGCGCCCACGCTGCCAGCAGCTCGCTCGCGTGCTGAAGAAAACCGGCAGCTTCTACTACCACTGCGATTGGCACGCCAGCCACTACGTCAAGGTCATGCTCGAGTACGAGAGTGCAGGCTGTTCATGAGGTACTGGCTTACCACTCATTGGCCGCCCCGATCGGATGGTGTCGCAGTACCGCTCGGTGTCTGGCTTGAGGACGGTAAGGCAAACGCGGCCGATGGGATGGAGCAGGGGGACCTAGTCCTGATCTACCAAGCGGGCAGCGGACAGACTATCCATGAGAAGCGCCCAGACCAGACTACGAAGGTGATACCGCGCCTCCCCGGACGTCAGGGAATTGTGACCCTAGCCGAAATCCTCGACAAGCCGTCCGAGCAAGAAGAGTGTGGCGTGGAGTCATACGCAGACGGAAGCAAACGCTGGTGGCGATTCTTAGCGCGCGCGAAGACCATCAACTCCGCTGGGTACGTTCCTCGCCAGGAGGTCGCTCGCGTGCTCGGCTATTCACAGGACTATGTATTCCGAGGCTTTGGCAAAGAGCAATCAGGGCTGAAGGAGCTCAGCAAAGGAGAGTTTCGACAACTAGAACAGAAGTTTCTGGCATTCACCACCGGGCCAGACGCGGCCATCAAAGAGAAGGTATCGCGTCAAAGGGGATTCGGTGGCGGTGGTGAGGGGCCTGCACACATGGCCTTGAAGATGGCGATAGCCCAAAACCCGTCCCGAATCTTGGGGGAGGCGGGATTGACACTGTGGCAACTCGAGTACAGCCTGCCGACCGCTGACAAGATCGACGTGGTACTCAAGGACT
>JBGAOD010000119.1:0-10928 GCA_044221955.1 Phycisphaerales bacterium
GTCACCACACCATGCAGAGCACGAACTGCGGACGCGAGCGCATCGACGTTCAGCGGCGCGCTCTCCTTCTGCACCGCGCCGAGCGATTCGACCAGCGGGAGGTACGCGGCCACGATCGCATCCACCCCGGCCGGCGAGGACGCGATGGCCGGGACCGGGGTAGGCGGAGGCGGGACGCTCGATCGAGTGCTCGCCGCGCCCACTGGTTGCCGACCAAGGAACTTGGCGATCGCCTCGCGGAGGCGGCTCTCAGAGTCGAGCAGGAACTGGCCGCTGGCGACCACCCGCTCGCCGGGTGCGAGGCCGCTTTCGATCTGCACCAGCCCGCGCCCCCCGCTCTTGCCCATCACCACGCGGCGCGGCTCGAACCGCCCCCTGCCGCTGCTCACGAAGACGATCTGCGACTCGCCCGAGTCGATGATCGCCTCCCGCGGCACCATCACCGCGGGCTCGGCCTCACCCACCTCGATGTCGACTGTCCCGTACATCCCCTCGTGCAGCCCCATGTCGTGGTTTTCGAGCGTCATCCGCACCAGCGCGGTGCGGGTCGTCTCGTCGAAATGCGGGTGGATGAAGCTCACCTCGCCCTCGAACACGCGACCCGGATACGCATCCACCCTCGCCCGCATCTTCTGGCCAATGTGGACTCGCGCCAGGTCGCTTTCGCGCACTCGCCCCTCGACCCACACGGTGGTCCGCTGCGCCAATCGGAAGACACGCTGGCCCGCCATCACCGACGAGCCCGCATACACGCCGGCCTTTTCGGTGACGTGCCCATCAAAGGGCGAGACGAACGTGACCACGCTGGGAGCGTGCTCCATCGCGCCAAACTCGGCAATCTGCTCGGAAGTCAGCCCCAGCGCCAGCAACCTGCTTTCAGCGGCGCCGATGAGCGACTCGCCTGTCTCCCGCAAGGAACCATTGGTGTCGTTCGCGCCCGTCTTGACCGCACGCCGAGCCGAGATGAGTTCCTCGATGGCGAGCTTGAGTTCCGGGCTGTAGAGGTCAAAGAGCGGGTCACCCTTCTTGACGGACATCCCGTCGGTGTTGGCATAGAGCGCCTGAATCCAGCCCGACACGCGCAGGTTCACATCGCGGCGCCCGGGCTCGGCCTCCGAAATCATCGCATACGCACGTACCGTTTGTTCAAGACGACCCTCGGCTACCTCGACCGTCCGCACGCCCATGTTCTGCACCACGGTCGGGTCGATCACAACCCCGGAGGTGCTCCCGAGCGAGGCGGCCTCTGCTGCGCCCACGAGCGGCGTCAGCTTCATGTGGCAGATCGGACACTCGCCCGGATGGTCCTGAATGACCTGCGGGTGCATCCCGCACGTCCACACTGGTCTCCGGACTCCCGCGGGCTCGCTCGTGTCCGTCGATGACGGCGAGGACGGACTTGCGGTTTCCACGCGAGGAACGAGCCATCGTTCCAGCGTCGTATGCCAGCGCATGCCAGCGTACGCGCTCCCAACGGCGACGATGAGCATCAGCAAGATCGAACCAAGGCGGCCCGTGCGAGGACGGAGGGATGGTGTTTCAACGGTCATGGCGGGACTCCTGCTCGCGGGCCGTCGTCGGTTCAGTCACGGCGGCGGTGGTAAGTGCTTCGGCGTCGGTGCCCAAGAGAGCTTCGAGCTCGGCGAGTTGCTTCTCTCGCATCGCCCGGGCCTGTGCAACGACCAGCTTTGCATCCAGCAGCGTTCGCTGTGCATCCAGGAGTTCTCCGTACATTGCCGAGCCGCCCGCGTAAGCCTGGCGGGTGTTGGTCACCAGCCGCTCGGTGAGCGGGATGATGCCCGTGTCAAAGAGATCGGCCTGACGCTCGCTGTTCCGAAACGCCACGAGCGTCGCAACCAGCGATGCGGCGCGGTCGCGTTTGGCCTGTCGCAGCATCGCTTCGCTGCCTCGGAGCATGGCCTCGGCCTCGCGAATACCGCCACGAATCTCGACGACGTTCGTGGGCAGCATGAACGCCGCGCCGAAAGCCTGCGAGACGCCGCCGGTGAACATCGCCGTCGGGCTGATGTCCGGGATCCACCGCAGCCTCGCCAGTTCCAGCGCGTCGGTGCGCCCTTGAACCTGATGGGCAAGTGCGGCAAGCTCCGGGTTCCGATCCACAGCCGCCGCCAGCAACACGTCGTCGCCCACAGACATCGGCCTCGGCGTTGGCACAGCCGACGGCGGATCGAGCACCGCGCCCGGTTCGCGGGACAGCATGCCGTTGAGCATGGCACGCGAGGCCGAGAGCTCCGCTTCTATGCTCGTGATCGAGTCTTCCGCTGCCCGGACCGAGACATACGTCCTCAGCAAGTCGCGCTGGGCTCCCCCTGCCTGAGCACGTGCCCGAATCGCGTCAGCGGACATCCGTGTCAGTGCGATCTGCTCGCGTCCAATGCGCAGCCGCTCCGCGAGCAGCGCGTAATCGGCCCAAGCAACCAGCACCCTTCGTTGGAGATCGAACTTCGCGGCACGGAACCGCTCGCCCGTCGCTCGTGCCTCGTCAAGCGCGATCTCACCTTTCTTGACCACCTTCGTCGGGAACGAGAGGTTCATCGAAGAGTCGAATCCCGCGGAGAACGTCTGCCGATCAAAGGACTTCATGCGCTCCGACGAGAACATGGAGGAGTAGCCGATTGAAACGTTTGAGTTCGGGTACGCCGACGCCATCTCAATCCGCTGGACTGCCGCCTTCCAATCGAAATAGGCGGCCTCCAAATCGCCGTTGGCCAGGAACGCTCGATGGAGCACGTCCTGCCACGTCGGCGCGGCGGACAGCTTGGGAAGCTCTCGCTCCTCACCCTTGGGCTCAACCGGCCCGCCAGCTTCGGCGAGCCGGGCCTGCTCCGACTTGAAGCCCGAGGGCGTGAGTTCACAGCCCGCAAACCCGGACAGAGCGACGGCGCAGGCGATCACAAACGCGGGAGAGCAAAGGGCGTATCTCGCAGCACACGGCCCGATCCGGAGGCGTTCTCCGTCGCGGGGCGCACCGGCGGTGCGTTCGGCAGACATAATGCAAGCTCCTGGTTGTGGGATCGGGACCGGGCTCCCAGGCGACCAAACGCGCGCGGAAGAACCCCGATTCGGGCGACGACAGCTTCCTCAGCGCGCAAGGGCGCTCAGGAAACGCGTGCCTACACCACCCATACACACAGGAGCGACTGGATGGACTTTGTCGGCCGGTGAGGCCCGGTTTCCACCGCTGGCCTCGCCACCATCGCCGACATCGGCTCCGGCGAGGTGAATCCGAGTTCCGCTGGAAGGATCACCAGCAGTTGATAAACCTTACTCCCCGGATCGCCGAGAGGAGCCTTCGGTGCGTCCTGCTGCTGCTCGCCGCAGGAGCACACCGCCGGGCCGGTCGGACAAGCCGACACGGCGGATTCGTCGCCGCCCGAGCAGCAAGGACATGCGGCGGGGTGAACTGACGATATCGCCTCGCCGCCAGGACCCGTGCTGCCAGGACCCGTGCTGCCAGGACCCATGCTGCCCATCGGGGCGCACTGCATCATCGCTGCCCCCCGGAGGGACTGCATCACCAGAAGCAGTGCAAGGATGAGGCGGATGACGATCTGCATGAGAGCATGAATCCTACTGCGCCAGACACGGGCTTGTTCGGGCATGGATGTTATCGGTGTTTTTTAAAGGAATCTTGATTCTCCAAACGAACCCCGCGCCCGCCGCCGAGAACAGGCCGCCAACGTCCTGCACACCCCCTCCCGGAGCACGGGGAGCCCCCAGCAGAACTCCGCTGGTGCGCGCGAGCACCAGGACGACCACGACCGGTCCTTCGCTGGTAGTCGGAAATCCCTGGACCGGCCCGGCAACGCGCCCAACCCGTACACTCTCCGCTCATGCACCCCGCCACCATCGGCCCATTCAAGATCGAACGCGAACTCGGCCGGGGCGGCATGGGCGTGGTGTACCTCGCCACCGATACCAGACTCGACCGCCAGGTCGCCATCAAGGCCCTGCCCGCCGACCTTTCGGGCGACCCCGATCGACTCGCACGCTTCCAGCGCGAGGCCAAGATCCTCGCCGCGCTCAACCATCCGCACGTCGGCGGTATTCACGGGCTCGAACAGGCCGACGCCCATCAGTACCTTGTTCTGGAGTACATCGAAGGCGAAACGCTCGCGGATCGTCTTGCCGCTGGACCGCTCTCGGTCTCCGATGCGCTGACGCTCGCCAGGCAGATCGCTGAAGCCCTCGAAGCGGCTCACGAGAAGGGCATCATCCACCGCGACCTCAAGCCCGGCAACGTGATGGTCACCTCGGAGGGCGTCGTCAAAGTCCTCGACTTCGGCCTCGCACGCACCGCCGAGGGCGCACCGTCCTCGACCGCAAACGCCGCAGCGATGGCCGACTCGCCGACCGTCACCTCGCCCGCAAGATTCGCGCACAGCCCCACGATCCCCGGCGTCATCATGGGCACCGCCGGGTACATGTCCCCCGAGCAGGCCCGCGGCAAGGCGGTGGACAAACGCTCCGACATCTTCTCCTTCGGCTGCGTGCTCTTCGAGATGCTCTCCGGGTCGATGCCCTTCCGCGGCGAGACCGTCGCCGATGCGATCGGCGCCACATTGCACAAGGACACGGACCCCGCGCTCCTGCCGGCAACCACGCCCCGCCGCGTACGCGACCTGCTCACCAACTGCCTCGCAAAGGACCGCAGGCAGCGCCTGCACGACATCGGCGATGCACGGCTGGAGCTCGAGCGGGCGATGGCGGAGCCGCGTGATCCCGCGCACGCCCCCGCAGTTGCCCGCCCGTGGTGGCGCTCGGCAGGAGTGCTCGCCACGGCCTCGTTGATCGCGCTCGCGGTGGTGGCATCGGCGGTGCGATTGCGGCCCGCCCGTGACACGTCCGATCGCGCGCAAACAGTGCTTCGCGCGGCTCTGGTTCTTCCCAAAGGGATGACGCTGCTGGAGAGCCTGCGGGCGGTCGCCGTTTCGCCCGATGGGACGCGGGTGGTGCTCTCGCTCGTCGCGAAGGATGGCCTGACGCCGCCGTCGCTGTTCCTGCGCGACCTCTCGCGGCTTGAGTTCCGCCAGCTCGCGGGCACCGAGGGGGCGTCCCTGCCGTTCTGGTCGCCCGACGGCGGGTCCATCGCCTTCTTCGCGGGCGGCAAGCTCAAGCGGCTCGACCTGGCCGACGGCATCGTGCGCGTGCTGTGCGAGGCCCCGACAGGCCGCGGCGGGTCCTGGGGGACCGCGGGCACGATCGTCTTTGCCCCGAGCGCCGGCGGCGGTCTCTCCATCGTGAGCGAAGCCGGCGGCACGCCCGAGCCCATCACCAAGTCCACCACACTCGGGGAGTCCCACCGTGTCCCCCAGATGCTCCCCGACGGGAAGCGGTTTCTCTACGTCGTCAACAACTGCGAAGCCCCCGGCGTGTACGCGTTCGACCCGTCGACCAAACAATCGCGGTTGATTCTGTCGGGCCCCGGGGGTGAGGCGGAGGCGACCTATGTCGAGCCGGGGATGCTCGTGTTCGCCCGCGACGAGAACCTCATGGTGCAGCCGTTCGATGTGCGGCGTCTGGAACTCACCGGCACCGCCCGGCCTATCGCCGCCGACGTGCAGTATGAAAAGAGGCGCGCGTTCATCAACGCGGGGGTCTCGTCGCGCGGCACGTTGATCTACCAGGCTGTCAATCCGCCGGCCAAGCTCAAACTGGCGTGGCTGGATCGCAAGGGCGAGAGAACCCCCGTGCCGGCGGAGCCGCTGGCCATCCGAAGCAACTATGCATCGCTCTCCAAGGACGGCCGCCGCGCGGTCGTCGAGATCGCGGGCAGTCGCGGCGAGGCGTTTGTCCTGATCGTCGATCTTGAACGGGGCATCAAAGTACCGATCGGCGATCCGAAGGTCCCGTTCAGCTATGGCGGGTTGTGGGCCCCGGGGGAGCAGAGTGTCATCGTTAGTACCGATACAAAGCCCGGTGTCCAGTCCCTGGTGAGCTTCCCGACGAGCGGCGGACCGGGCACCCGCGTCGTCGAAGGTGAGGTCGGGTTCGAATACTGGGCGACCTCAGTCTCGCCGAACGGCAAGACTTTTCTCTTCACCCAAACCTCCATGACCGACAAGCTCCCGGACATCATGACTCGGAGCCTCGACAGCGACCAGCCCACCAAACGATTCATGCAGACCACCGAAGGGGAGTGGGGCCCACGATTTTCGCCCGCCGGTGACTTTGTCGCCTACACCGTCGCGGGGGAAGAGGACGCGAACTCCGTCTTGAAGGTCGTCTGCTATCCGACACCCTCGGCCCCGGTTCAGGTCTCGGCTACACCCGTCACCCTCAACTCGGGCGTGTGGATCGGCCCGGGCGAGTTGTCATGGGTGGACACATCACGACGAGCGTGGAGCGCGACGATCACATTCAAGGACGGACGCATCGACGTTGGCGTGCCCAAGCCGATGTTCAACGGACAGCCCCTGGACAAGCAGATCGGCGTGCTCGACTATGACATGGCACGCGAACGGTTCCTCATCGCGATCGAGGACGAACCCCGCGACGATCCGCGGCTTGTGATCGTGAGCGACTGGCGCCAAGCGTCGATCGGCTCGGCACCAACATCGAAATAGTCGCCCGTGGACGAGAGCGATGCAGCCCTCATCCACAAGAACGCCCGCGAGCGCACGCCCACGGGCGCTTCTATCCAAATCGAGGTGACAGGACATGGTTTGAATTCTTTGTGAAGGCAATCTGCCTTTGGAAGCCAGAAACGCGATTATTGCTCGGCGAAGCACCGTGAGCCCGCGGGAGCGCTGGCCACTCGCCGTTGCCTGCCTTTCCCCGGATCTTCTTCGTCGGAGAACCACGGGACGGGCTATTTCCCGATTGGGGGTGCGATGATGTACCCGTGCGTCACTGTTCCATTGACTTCGGCATTGCGGGGATCGCCTCGGCGATTCCCCGCATCGTCCACGTTCACGACGGCCGAACGGATGAACTCAATCGTGGCCTTCTCGGCGGCGACGCGAACCCGCAGGTAGCCCGGGCTGCCGAATATCGTTCCCAACTTGTAGCCGTACTCGGCCGCGCTGCGGGTGCCCCCAGCGACGTTCCCGGGCTGCGGCACGCATTGGTACACCACGCCGTCCCGCTCGCTCCGGACGTAGAGATGGTCGTGCCCGTGGAAGACGGCAGACACATGGTGCTTCACGAGCAAATCGTGGATCGGCATCGCCCAGCCAAGTCGATGCTCTGCGAAACCGGCGGAGCCATCCGCGTTCTTGCCGCCCCACTCGAAGAAGACGGAGGACTCCACGCCGCCTCGGTTGGCTTTGCCAAGCCCGCCGACGAGATGATGGATGAACACGAACCTGTGCTTCGCCTTGGAGCCTTCGAGCGTTCGTGTGAGCCAGTCGTACTGATCCTTGCCGAGCGTGCGGGTCCAGTTCTCGTCGGTGTTGGCGACATCAGCGTCCTTCTTGTCGCGTCCTGCCCCCGGCCCGCCACCACCGCGGGGTTTCGCAGTCGTAAACCAGAACGGATCAAGCACGATGAACTGCGCGTCGCCCCATGTAAACTCGTAGTAGTTGGCTCCTTGGCCTTTCGCATACGAAGTGCGGCCGGAGTACATGGCCTTGCCATCACCGCCGTCCATGATCTCGGGAGCAGGGAAGTACCTGGTTCGCTCTGCGAACGACCAAGGCGACATGCTGTTGGGCCCGTCGTTGGCGTAGCCCACCTCGCCATCATGATTGCCAAGCACCATGAACAGCGGCACTGAATGGCACAACTGCCCGAAGTAGTACCGCTGCGCCATGTACTGCGGCAGCGTGTCCTTGAACTCTCGCCCCCGCTTATCCGTCATGAACGTGTCGCCCAGATCAATATGGAAGTCGGGCTTGTCGGCCAATGCGTTGGTGAGCGTCTGCAAGTACACCGCAGGCGTCACGTTTGCATCCAGGTGCGAATCGGCCTGAATGGTAAAGGTGAACGAATCACCTGCGGCACGGGGTGTGTGGAACGTGTAATACTCGCTCGACGAAAACGCCTCGGGCTCGCGAGGCTCCGGCTTGGCCCCCGGCGCGTTTTTTGCGGGAATCCGTCGATGCTTGAAACGGTAGACGTACGCGGTATCCGGGCTCAGGTGCTCCAGGGTGAACAGCACGGTCTCGCCCTTGGGCAACGGTCGCGTTGCGCAGCGGTCCAGGTTGGCACTGTCGTCGCGCCGATACTCGACGTACCCCTCGCACACGTCCCTCTCGTAGCACACGACGCTGACGGTCATCGAGTCGCGTGTCGGCCGCACGAGCACGATGTCGAACGGGTGCGCGGGCACATCGGTCTTGAAGGCGGCCATCTCCGCCAGCAACCCGCGTCGCCGGGCAGAGGGGCCCTGCTCATCCCGGCTTGCCGGCGTCTGGCGGTCGGGCTGCTGCGCTTTCGCGGTCTGGTCGCAGCAAAGAACGACACTCAGAGGGCTGGCGATCACTGCCGCAAAGCACAGCGCGGTCACAACAGAACGGAAAATACGAGTGCCGAATGTCATCGTGTGCAAGCATCCATTCTACTTGCTCGGCCGCGCATACGTCACGTCGAGCGTCGCCGTGCCGAGTGTCGTGTCCTTGATCGCGGCGAGCAGTTCGTCCATCGTCGCCCCGCGCTTGTCGGCGGGCGCGATCGTCGGCTCCTTCGAGAGCGCGTAGACCGTCAGCGTGTATTTCTTGTCACCCGGACCTTTGGAGCAAGGCGGGGCGTACTCGGCACGGCGATTGACGGTGTTCACGCCCCATCGCCACGCCGATGACGGGCCTTCTCGTGCCTTCGTAAGCGCCTTGTCGAGCAGGGTTGCCGTGGCGGGGATGTTGTAGAGCACGAGGTACACGTGCTTGTCCTCGCTGGGGGAGCCGGGCTTGTCACCGGGCCGGGGCGGTCCGGGGATGTGGTGCATCGTGACCGCGAAGCTTTTCGTCCCCGCGGGCGGCTTGGTCCACGCCAGCGGCGGCGAGATACTTGCGCCGTCGCACGTGTACTCGGCAGGCAGTTTGCCATCGACGCCGACGGCGGGGCTTGTGAGCGTGAAGCCAGACGCCTCGACTTTCGGAGCGGGCGCGGCGGGCTGCGGAGCCTGTTCACCCTCACGCGGCGGAGGCGGAGGATGGTCGCCGGGCTGGCCATCGCGACCACGGCCGCGTGGGGGACGTTGGCCATCCGGGGGCGGCCCTCCCCGTTGGGGGCGCGCCGTGTACGTCTCGGACTTCTTGGTGCCGTCGGGTTCGACGAACTCGAAGATGTACTTCGCTTCCTTTCCTTCACCCTCGATCCGGTAGTTCCACGCGTGATTCTTGCCGCCCAGCGTGTATTCGAGTGACCACGACTTGTCCCCGAGCGGCTTGAAACCCGAGATGCTCGCCCCGCGCAGCGGCTTGCCCGCCTCACGCACGGGGTTCGCCCGCGGCTGCGGATCAATCTGGTCGTCCTTCACCGTCACCTTGCCGCGCATGCCGCCGTTGATGTACGGGTACGCCACGCTCGCGTGGTAGTGGTACAGGCCCGTTGAGGGGGGCACGGCGACGGTGCTGCCGTTGTCGGGGCCGGGGCCTTTGGTCGGCGCCCCGAGGTGCCCGTTGAGCTCATCGAGTTTGTCGGTGCCGCCCAGCGGGCATGCCTTCTCTTCACCCACCTTCGCCGACGCATCGAACAACCCGTAGATCGGAAACCCATCGAGTGCGTACGCGACGGGCGTGGTCTTGCCGAGCACCTTCTGAAGTTGCAGCGGCGCGATGTGGTAGTGATAGTCGTCGGCCCGCCCGCAATGCCCGCCGAACTCGTCGAGTTCGCCCGCGAGGAACGTGTCGGTCTTGCCGTCGTTCTTGATCGGGTTGAAGATTGGCACGCCGTTGGCAGCGAGTGCGATCGCCCCGCGGAAGAGCTGCTCCTTTGCCGACACAGGCTTGTCCGCGAACTCGGGCCTGAGCGGAATCCGCCACGCGTTCTCGCCCACGTACGCCTGCGGCAGCGGCACCTGCTGCTGCCACGCCTTGATGCCGACCATCATCGGGTGCGAGAAGACGTACGTCCCAGGCTTGCCACCCGGAACATGCGGCAACCCGTCGCTCTCAACGTAGAGCCAACGCCCGTCCCAGCGCGTGCTCACAAACGGCGCGAACGCGTTGAACGGCCCGGCCTCCGGAGGGGCATCTGGCATACTCGGCCGCTGAACCGGACGAACAGGTTGGGCCGCCGTGTTGGCCACCAGCCGATCATTGATCGCCTTGACTTCGGCGATCTGCTTCTCGGCCTCAGCCTTGTCCGCCGCCGCCAACTCCGCGAGGGGGAACACGATCACGTCGCCATTCTCGCGTTCGATGCTGACCTTTGTCACGCCGTCGATCGAGCGTGCCGCCAGGAATGCTCCTCGCACGACTTCGCCCGTCTTCGCGTTCGTCCAAGTGCGCATCGACGCAGGATCGGCGTGGTGGTGGCCCGCGTCATCGTGTTGACCGTCGGATCCAGGCGGGTGAGCCAGCGAGGCCGTCGCCATCACACAAGCGAGAAAGAGGGCGGCCACACCTTCGCGGTGTTTCATCGCCTCGGCTCCGAGGGCTTCGATGGCGCAGGTGTGGCTGGCACTCGGGGCCTCACGACATACGAGTGCGCGATCGAGCCGTTGGTCTTGCCGTCACCCTCATCCTGCGGGCGGAACGAACGCACATATTCCACCTTCGCCGATTCCGGGTTTACGGTCACACGCAGATAGCCCGAGTTCGGGAAGATGTCGCCGCTTTTGTAGGCTTGGGCATTGAACGCCGTGAAGGTCGGGTCGGCTGGGTTCGGGCAGGTCTGGTAGACCACGCCGTCGAGTTCCTGGCGGGCGTAGAGGTGGTCGTGGCCTTGGAAGAAAATCGTGACGCCCGTGTCACGCATGAGGTCGTGGATGGGCTTCGCCCACGTAGGGCGGGCTTGGAAGAAGC
>JBGAOD010000120.1:0-10791 GCA_044221955.1 Phycisphaerales bacterium
GCGCCGGCTCTCGATAGAACCATCAGCGTTTGCTCTTGTCCTTGTCCCAGTGTGCCCACGCGAGCGAGCCGAGCAGGAGAAAGGCGCAGAAGACCCACGCGATGGCGATCGCGCTGAACACTGTCCCCATGCTGTTCCCTTCTGATGAGCTATCGGCGGGCGCGTCTGCGGATGACGGAGGTCACCCAGAGGACCGCGGCGAAGACCGAGGACATGGCCAGGACGCCGAGGATATCGAGCAGGGTCGCGTGCTCGGGCATGGGTTACTCCATTTCGAGTTCGGGGCCTTGGCGGTCACGCTCGGTCTGTTGTTCTTGGGAGCCGTGGTCCCGGCTGCCTCGCGCGCGGCTCTGGGATTTCTGCTCGACCTGCGACTCGGCACGCTGGACGTGCTCGTCCAGCGTGGAGCGAGTGTGCGGGTCGACGCCGCTGCGCTCGTCGGCGATCTCTCCCTGCGTCTTGGTGCCGTACATGCCGTACTCGGTCGGCTGCGCGACGTTGCTGTCGGGGTAGAGAGCCCCGCGGAGTTCCTTCAAGCCCTGCCGGAGCATGGCGCTGGCGTGGCCCTCGCCGATCTTGGGCGAGGCGCTCCGAGTGACTTCGGTCGCCGCGCTTTCTCTGGACGTGGCTTCCCTTTCTTGATTGACTCCAGGGACGGGTTTCTTGCTCACAATCTGCTCCTTTCTGCAAAGTAATGAGGATGGCGAAGATCGCTGGTCTTTGACTCCGTTCAGTTCTCGCCGTGCTGCTCACGGAAGCGGTCGATGACGCTCTGCTGCTCCAGGCGTGCGTCGTTGAGCTCGCGGACCTTGGCCTTGTTCACGGCCTCGCCGAGGCCGACCGAGACCCCGAGGCCGATCCCGGCGGTGATGAGGTAACTGCCGAGAGCCTGGCTCAGGTCCAGGCAGAAGAGGCCGGCGACGATGACGAAGAGGGGCTCGATGGTTTTCTTGACAACGATCTCGCCGCACTTGGGGAAAAGCCGTTGCAAAGAAGGTTCGCCCGTGTAGCGGGAGTGGCCTCGGTCGCCGCGGAGCGACGAGAGCCGCTGTCGGGCACAGCCGAGGATAAAGAGCAGCCAGAAGCAGTACATCGGAGTCAGGTTGTCGTGCGGGAAGAAGGCGGTCCAGATCGGGATGAGCAGGAATGCCGCGAAGCCGCGGATATGGACGGACCTGGACCCCATGCGGCGGTGCAGGAGCACCTCGACGGAGACGGCGAGGGTTTGAGTGATGAAGGCCAGCCAGTACGCGGCGTTGCGCATGTCGTCGAAGACACTGCTTTGCCGCTGCGGGGGCTCGTTGGGACTGGGCATGAGGATTGTGTTCCTTGGTGATGCCGCACACGCGATGGGAGCGCAGGACGACCGATCGAAGCCACCGCGTTGCGTGTTCCGGGCTGGTTGCGGGACGACTTGAGAACGAACAGCGATCGTGCTGCGAACGAGCAGACAACGGAACGTGCTGATCAACCGCGCTGGTTGATCGTGATCGGCATCCAGGTGCGGCCGGTGGCCTTGAAGGTCTTGCCGCCCTGATACAGGATCGCGCTGACGTTGAAGTTATGGGCCGGGCCGCCCTTGGCAAGGCTGTTCAGGTCGCGGGCCTGAAGCTCGTGCTCGAAGCTCTCGCTGAAGCCGCCGGAGACGCTCTGGCGGTCGCTGCCGGGGAGGAGCGCGTCCATCCAGCCGCCGGAGTTGGAGATGCTGCCGTTGAAGAAGGTCTGGCGACGACGGCCGATGAGTTCCTGCACATAGGAAACCGTCTTGGTATCCGTGAGCTGATGGAATAACTGGTTCTGGAGGTTGCCGAGGAGCGAATGCACGCGGGCTTCGGAGTTCTGGCCGAAGACCTCGGAGTAGTTGCTGATGCTCTGGGTCGCGTAGATGGTCGCGGTGTTGGTTCCCCGCGCCACCGCCTGGAACTCCCAGTCGGGGGCTGCGGCGAAGAGATGGCTTTCATCGACGATGATCGCCATCGGCCGATCACCCTTGGAGAGGTCGCGCCGCATGGCGGCCCGCTGCCAGCAGAACTTCATGATGACACCGATCAGGCGAGCAACGTCGTGGTACAACAACGCCGGGATGTCCACGATGACAATGGCACCGTCCCAGCACATCTCGGGCGAGACATTGCTGGCCGGGCTGGAGAGGAGGTCACGCGCGGCCCCGCGCGAGAGCAGGTCGAGCGAGCTGGTCAGCATGCTGAGGATGGAAGAGCGAGTCCGCCCGCTCATCGGGGCCCACTCGTTCATGAAGTACGATACCGCCAGCTCGTAGTCCTTCCGCTGGCTCTCGTTCTTCGTCGCTTTCTCCGCCCTCCGCAGGCACTCGAAGCAGTACGACGAGGCCTGCCACTCCCGCGAGGCAACCTGATCGAGCGAGTTCGGGGCGGTCGCCACGAACAACTGCAAGTCCGGGATCGTGACCTTGCCGTTGGCCCGCACCAGGATCTCCAGCGAGTTGCGGCAGAGTTGGTCGGAGGCCTTCTGAAAGTACACGTTCTCGCCATTGCCCGAACCACCCCCTTTTCCGCCGTCACCCAGGGCGCTGACCGTGGAGAGGAGCGCGGTGAGGTTCGTCACCAGCCCCGCCCCCGAATCGCGGCGTGAGAGCTCGGAGTCGATGAAGTTGTAATGAAGCAGCCCGCTGTCAGGGCCGAACCGCATCACGTCGTCCTCGCGCCCGCAGGCACGGGCGTACTGGCGGTAGAGCACGCTGTCGTCCCGCTTGGCGCAGAGGCACAGCGCCCCCGCGCCCACCGAGAACAGCCCCTTGCACAACGCGGCCATCGAACCCGAAGTCTTCCCCGACCCCGTGCTGCCGAAGATCTGCGTGCCGCTGTACAGGTCTTTCAGCGTCACCGCGTCGCCCGAGGCGAAGCGCATGATCTCCACCGACGGATCCCACGGGCTACCTCGCCGCGAACGCCGCTTGAAGAATCTGAGCACGCTCAACGCGGGCCTCCCTTCTCGGGGGAGCCGGGCTTGACCACGCCCGCGCCGCCCTCGGGCGGTTTGTTGCGTTTGGAGGAGTCCTCGATCGCCTTCTTGACGACCGCGACGCCGATCACGAACGCGGCCTTGAGCAGCATCCCCCCGACGGACGAGTGGTTGGGGTTGTGACGGTGATCCATGCGAAAACCTCCGTGAAAGACGCACCGAGAGCGTCGGGCGACAGGCCCGGCTCCGGGTGCTGATGAGATGATCGATCGAGAGCGGATCAACTTGGTCGTGTCGGACGCGTGCGGGAAGAACGCACGCACGCCCACATCTACTTGAGCGCAGCCAGCCGGTTCTTACCTGGCGAGCGAAGAAAATCTCCGAATCATCTCTTCACCAGACTCCAACCCGAGGACACCGAACGGGCCGATCACGATTTCACGACGGCACGACGTTCCGGGAGAACGATCCCACGACGGTGCGGGATCACGGGAGCACGACGATGCGACGCCCAGGCGCCCGCGCCACCAGCGGAGCTCGGTTCGATCACGATCGTCCCGGGCTTAGGACGCCGCCCGGGAGCGATGGCCGAGCCCACGCAAGGTGGCCAGTGCGCGAGAGAGACGCTTGCTCGCCCGACGGCGACCGCCAACGGCGCACGACCGGTCCCCGATCGGCCCGAACTCGTTGACCAAGGCTTGCAGCTCTCGCGGCGAAAGGCTGCTTAGCCACTCGGCGAGCCGCGTCCGCCGCTCGCGCTCCTCATCGAGGGCGAATGGCTTGGGAGGGCTCGCCGCCCGATCCGGGTCGATGGACGTCACGAGCGGACCCTTCCGGGCCAGGATCTCAAGCACCACCAGGCGGGCGATGCCGGCGAGGTACGCACGCGGCGAGCCGCGCGTGGGGTCGTACCTCGTCGCCGCGTCCATCTCCGCTACCCGGATCTCCAACTGCTGGACTGCGTCCGCGACCGGCACCGGAGCGCCCGGGTACCGGGCCATCACGGACTGGACCGCGCGGCGCAACGCCTCCTCGGCCATCCGTCGCGCCTCACCGTAGCGAATCCCCCCGGCACGGAAGCGGGCATCGAGGTCAGGGAAGAAGACACCGAAGGCCCGTGTGCCGGGCACGAGCCAGCGGTCGCACGGGAGAGGGTTCGGTCGGGCGCTCATGGCGGTCCTTTCTGCTCAAGAATGGGTCGGATCAACGTCGCCGCACACTCTTCTTGTGCACACTCTTTCCAATTCCTGAACCGATCGCCACCGTTTGGCCGATCGGGAGACTCCGGGAGACAGCACGCGTGCGTTCATCCCCGCCTGAGCTTCCGCCCGAGGTCACGAGCGATGGAGCACCGGTCTTTTACCCTCGAGTTCCTGAACCAATGCCCGATCAAGGACCGCCAGCGCTTCCTGGACTGGGCCGGCGACACACGCGGCCGTGGGATCCGCACCAGCGAGTACGCCGCGATCGCGAGCGGGCGGCCCGCCCGGGCCGCATCGCTGACGCTCGTCATCGACTACCTGCTCGACGAGAGTTATCGCGGCAACCGTGAGGCGGCACCGTTCCGGGAGTTCCTCGACACGCGGGGCGTGCCGGCCGAGGAGCGCAACCCAGAAGCACTGCTGGTGATGCTGACCGAGCCAGCGGAGGCCGCCGGACCGTTTGCCGATGCCCTGACTTCGATCAAGAACTTCTTCGACAGCGCCTGCGACCCTTTGAGATATGTTCGGCCGTGCGGCTCGGTGGAGGAAGTGCGCTCAGTCTGCCGCTGGCTGTACCTCGACGTGGCGAGACGCCTGGCGAACCGCAACGTGAGCGAGCCGGAATCCCTCGCCATTGCCGCGGACTATCTCGGCATGTCCCTCGGCGAGTACCAGGAGAGGCGCGCCGGCTGGTGGTCGGCGTCCCCTTGGACGATCTCCGTCGCGGGAGGGAGTGAACACTCCACATGCGTGGGCTCGATCGCCGGACCCTTCGCGGAGCCCGAGTACCTCCGACTGCGGGCGGGAGAGATCGACTCGTTCACCGAGCCGGTCACGCCGGGTGTTACCACAAGTTCAAGCCTGTTCGTCGAGGGCGTCGCCCGCCGACCACCGAGCGGGCGTCCGTTCCGGTGGGTGTCGCCGGTCGTCCACGCCTTCCGGCTGTTCATCTGCCAGCAGGCGGCCCTCTCGGACGTTCCCGACCTCGGTGAATCTCGACCCCTGCGTCTTCTGTCCCCGTCATCGTTCGAAGAACTCAACGGCTGGATGCGGCGGGCCGGATACGCCCCGATCGGCGCACGCACCCCGCTGAAGGCATTCCCGTTGTGGGAGCGCGTTCTCTGGGAGGACGAGCGGGGTATCCGCGAGAGCGCCCACCTCGGAGTCTGGAAGGGAATCCAGCGCTCCCTCCGCTCGCGTTCTCAGCGATCGACGGCGAGCCGCTGACGGTGTGCCGTTGAGCTGTGAATCGCCGCGATCCCTTCGGGTATCCGCGGAAGTCACGATGCGCACCGCCGGCTTCAGTGTGCTCCGGTGCGTGGTCTGTCCGACTGGCAAGAGCCAAGAGCCAAACGAAATTGCTGTGAACACAGTCTTGATGGTGGGCACGAACACCGGCATGTTCACCACCCAACATAAAGGGTGTTATGTTGGCTTGACGGGTAGTGCTGTCAACGGCTTACGTTGTCCACACCGATTTCACTTGACACTTCGCTGTGATTTATGGCAAGGTGAACACATCGGCAACAACATCGGTGAGGGAGTATGGCGGAGGTGCGAGTGCGGAAGTTGGACGACTTGGTCGTCCTGGAGTTGAAGGAACGAGCGCAACGAGAGAAGACAAGCGTCGAGGCGTTGCTCAGGCAGGTCATCACAGCGGAGGCCAAGCGGCCGAAGCTGGAGTTGCTCGCGCAGCTCCGCGAGCACCAGAAGCTCATGCGTGAGACGTATGGGGATCTCCCGGATTCCACCGCAATCATCCGCGAGGAGCGCGACCGGTGGAGTTAGTTGTCGTAGACGCCAGCGTCGCCGCCAAGTGGGTGCTGGGCGAGGCCGAGAGCGCGGCCGCAAACGAACTCCTAGAGAAATCCCAGCGGCTGGCGGCCCCTGCCCTCATCAAGATCGAGGTTGCCGGGGCGGTGCTGCGAAGGTTCCGCAACGGCACGCTCAGCGAGGAGCTGGCGTGGTCGGCCTGTGACAAGTGGAACCGGATCGTCGAGGACAGGTTTGTCCACCTGATCCCGGTGGACACGCTCTATCAAGCCGCGGTTGAGCTGGCATTCCGCTCGCGGCACGCTCTCGCCGATTGCCTCTACATCGCGGCGGCGAAGAGTCTGGACGCGACCCTGCTCACCGCCGATCGAACCCTGCACGAGCGAGGCTTGAAGGTCTACGACCGCGTCAGCCTGCTGGCCAAGGCGGCATGAGCGGAGAACTGGCCGGAGCGCCCGGCTCCGCGATGCTCGTGGCATCGTCAACCCGGGTTCCAACCATTATCGCCGATGCCGGGTCGGACACGACCCTCAGGTATCTGGAGTTCTTCGCCGCCAACATCCGCAACCCCAACACCCGCGCCGCGTACCTGACGGCCGCGAGCAAGTTCTTCGCCTGGTGCGATCTGAACGCGATCGGGGCGTTGGAGCAGATCCAGCGGTTGCACGTCGCCGCGTATGTCGAACACCTGACGCGGGTTCACTCGGCACCGACCGTCAAGCAGAACCTGGCGGCTCTTCGGATGCTCTTTGACTTCCTGCGGCGTCCCATCGAGAACCCTGCCGTGGGCGTGCGCGGGCCCAAGCACGTCGTCAGGACCGGGCGAACGCCGGTGCTCGCGGCGGAGCAGGCGGGGAGGTTGCTGGTGTCGATCGACACAAGCACGTTGGCCGGGCTCCGTGACCGCGCCCTGATCGCGATGATGATCTACACCTTCGGACGGATCTCGGCCGTCATCGGCATGGACGTGGAAGACTACTACCTGCAGGGAACGCGGCGGTGGGTCCGACTCCGCGAGAAGGGCGGCAAGGAACACGCCGTGCCTGTTCATCACCGGGCCGAGGAGTGTGTGGACGCGTACTTGGCGGCACTCCAGGCACTAGGCACCCCCATTCAGGGGGCGCTCTTTCGCACAAAGTTGTGCATGAACAACAACGGCGACACAAGAATGAGCCGGTTCGCGGCCTGGGAGATGGTCAAGCGTCGGGCCACGGACGCCGGGCTGCCGGCCAACACCACCAATCACACGTTCCGGGCCACCGGCATCACGGTGTACCTTGAAAACGGCGGCACGATCGAGAACGCTCGGAACATCGCGGCCCACGCGAGTATCAAGACCACGCAGACGTACGATCGGCGGAGCGAGCGGATCACGCTGGACGAGATCAATCGGATCCAATTGCCCGAGCAGGCCAAGTTCTAGACTGCGGCGCGTATGTTCTTTGGACCGTGATTCAGCCCGCAAGCCGGCGTCCGCAATCGAACCCCTCGGCAAGGCTCAACGCACGATCACGCAGCAAGTGCGTGCCCCAGATGCAGATCAGAGCTTCCCAGTATTGATCGGACGTGCGATTTACCCGTTGGAGTGCTTCCCGCAGTTCGCGAAGGGTCTCCAAGACCACACGCTCCGCTCGAACACGATCCACTGACCACCCGAATCTCCGTTGAGGCCAGCCGCGCTTGAACGTGTGCTCAAGGAGAGAGGTCAGCACGAACTCAAACGCCTCGGGATCGAGGACACCCCGCCAATAGGCCGCAAACAGGTGACGAAATGCGAGTTCTCGCTTATCGAACTCGCGAACGAACCCTAGTACTTGGTCAATCGTTCCGTGCCACCCCATAAGCCGAAGCTGTCGCTCGATCCCCAGCAGGACATGATGCACGATAATCGGGCTCAGCAAGTCGGCCAATACCTCACGATTGGCGTGAGGTACATGCAGGTCACGAAGTGCGCGCTGCGCTTCGCAAAGACCCTGCTGCGCGCCCTCCAGCGCCGCTTCCGGCGAAGAGATGTCCAAAAGCAGGCATTCGCTTGCGAACTCGTGGTAGAATGAGCGGCCCATGTGATCACACATGACGTGCCCCCCAGCGCTGAGGGTGAGGACCGCGTCGGCCGCCTCAACGCCCATGCGGGCCTGAAACCGCCGCGTAAAATTCACGAGTTTGCGGACGGCAACATCGGAACTGCGACGCGAATCCATCTCCTGCCTCCTCGTCTACCGATTGATACGTTCCTCCGAAGTTTGTACGGTGCGGTCGTCAGTTGGCACCAACGCTGCGATTCTCGAAACCCTTCCTGGTGCAAGCGGCCTCGCGGTTCTCCGCCGAGAGCGACTCTGCATGGGAAGTGGAGCAAGTCAGATGGGAGTTTTGTCCTGCAAACACTTCGTTGAGAACCAATTACCAATCATCGGATCATGCCCTGTTGATTGTCAGACACCCGTTCAGTCCAAGCACTCTTCTGCTTGGACTGACGCAGAGCAGCTTCCCGAACGAACTCGGACAGATTGTTGAATCCATGCTCTCTGGCGGCACTTTCGAGCAGTGTTTTGTCTTCCTGTGAGAGTCGAACGTTCACCTGGGCACGACGCTCGGTCATGGGCGGTGGTGGCTTGGCACCGACTTCCAACATGGTCGCCACAGCTACGACCATCGCGTCGCGGCCTCGCTTTTCTGCCTCTTGTGCGTTTGCACCATAAATCCGAAGTCCCGGAAGTTCAGACGATCGAGCCAAATACTCTCCCGCCGGGGTCTGTTCAAGAGTCAACCTGTATCTCGCGGTGAGTTCAGCCGCCTGTCGAAGCAACGCGTCCTTCAGTGGCCCCGCCAGCCGTGGTGAGATATCCCGCTCCCCTTCGGGAGTATTTCCAGAATTCAACCCTGACATGTCGTCGTATCCTTTCTGGCCCGTGCGTGGACGCCGCCTAATTCCCGCGGTGAGAGAAGAAGTCGAAATCGTCCAGGTCATCCCTGCGGACCATCTTGTTCAGGACTTCGACCATGAAAGTCCTGCTTTGAGCCGAGTGCCAAAACACGCGGTAATTCCCCCATGACCTCATGAGTTCAAAGCCTCGCGACAATGCGAAATCGAGGAACACGCGAAACGGCACCCAGCTCTGATTCCCGTTCGATGACGGCATCGTTACCACCCTTCGAAAACTGCGGTCGGACCGTCCGGCCAAGAAAACGCTCAGTTTCGAAGAATATCGGATCCCTTCCTGTAAGTCAATCGATTTTGTCTACCGTCTATCGAATTTTATTCTTGTACTGTACAGCTTGATTCCCGAAAATCAACAAAATTCTCCAATTTTGTATTGACTTCAGACATTTTTTGCTTCGAACGAAAATTGTCCATGTTTTATAGGCTTTTTTGAAGTTTCAGCGACCCTGGATGACTGAGATGCTTGAATCATCAATGAAAAAGTCTCAAATTTCATGTGAAGATTCATTCAAAAAATCGCTAAGGCCAACTGGTTGTATTTTGTTAGCATTTGTCGGGTACAAGCCGCTTCTTTGCACGAATGCTCTGCATCAACTCCGATCATTCCCTCCGCCACCGCGTCCCCGCTGGCCCGCGTGCTGCCGTCGTGCCAAGCGCTGCGCTACCGGCCTGTCACTCCTCTCGCCCGCGCGCTTGACCGCCGTGCCGCGCCGCCGTCGGGAGGGGGAGCTCTGGGAAGACGCCGCCGTGCCCTCACGTCAGCGGCGTCTCCCAGAGTGTGCCGGGGTCAGTGTGACCTTGGCCGGGAGGGGGTGCCCGACACCAAGACGGAGCGGCATTATGAATCTCGAAGTGAATTTGTCCAAGCTGGAAGCGTCAAGGAAGAATCCCCGCCGGGTCAAGCCCGAGCGAGAGGCACACCGCAAACTGGTGGCGTCCATCCGGGCCCACGGGCTGATCGAACCGCTGGTCGTGTGCGCGATCGAAGCCGGGCGCTACCGCGTGATCGCGGGGAACCGGCGGCTGGCGGCGTTGCGGGACGTGCATCGCAACGACGACGCGAAGGTGTCGTGCGTGCTCCGCGAAGCCGACGACGATACGGCGGCGTCCCTGAGTCTGGCCGAGAACTTTGTTCGGGAGCCACTCTCCCCTCTCGATGAAGCGGAGGCGTTCGCGCGGCTGGCGAGTGTGGAGTGCAAGGGCGTGGTGGCGATCGCCGGTGAGTTCGGGGTGAGCCAGACCTACGTCCGCCAGCGGATAAAGCTGGCGGGTCTGGCCCCGGAGATCAAGCGAGCACTTCGGAGCAACGAGATCGGCGTCGCCGTCGCCGAGGCGTTCGCGGCGGTGCCGACGGACCGGCAGGCGGAATTGTGGAAGGAGACGGCGGGGCAGCCCCGCAGCGTTCAGCAGGTCCGGGGTTTGATCGAGAACGAGTGGATTTCCGCCGAGCACGCGTTGTTTGACGTGACCACGCTGGAATGGTCCTCACTCAGTCACGACCTCTTCGGCGGCGGGACGCTGGTCGAGCGGTCGGCGTTCCTGCGGGCACAGGCAGCCGCGTTGACCACGCAGCGGGCCGAGGCGTTCACGCACGAGGCGCTGGCCGTCCGCGAGGCGATCGCTCACGATCGGCTGGTGCAGAAGCGGCTGATCGTGCTGGCGTTGCACGGTCGGGTTGTTCCCGACGCTCTCGCGGTTCGCCGGGAGGTTTCGCAGACCACGCAGTACGCTGAGCGGAAGGGATCGTTTTACTCTCCGTTGGTGGAGACGCAGAAGGCACGCCGCAGGACGGTCGATCCGTTGATCGCCGAGGAACACACCGCCGCTCAGGATCACGCGATGAACGGCGCGATCGTTCACCGACTGAGCGAGGTGGAGGCGTACACGACCATCAAAGGGCTCTCCGAGGACGAGCTTGATGCGCTGATCGCGGTG
>JBGAOD010000121.1:0-10668 GCA_044221955.1 Phycisphaerales bacterium
TGGAACTCATGGACCTGCACAAGGTCGCCACCCGCGAAGGGCTCATGGGCTTCGAGCAGATGCACAAGCAGGATCTGGTCTTCAAGATCCTCAAGGCCCGGGCCACACGACAGGGGCTCATGTTCGGCGAGGGCACCCTCGAACTCATGCCCGACGGCTTCGGGTTCCTGCGCTCTCCCGAGCAGAATTATTTGCCGGGGCCGGACGATATTTACATCAGCCCGTCGCAGGTGCGGCGGTTCGGTCTGCGGCGTGGCATGGTCATCAAGGGCGCGATCAGGCCGCCCAAGGAGAGCGAGCGGTACTTCGCGCTGCTGCGCGTGGACACCGTGAACGGGCGGGTGCCGTCGAGCATCGGCAAGCTCGTGAATTTCGAGGATCTCACGCCGCTGCACCCCGAGAAGCGGTACGTGCTGGAGACGGCCCCGGACGAGATCGAGTGCCGCATCATCGACCTGGTGACGCCCATCGGCAAGGGCCAGCGCATGTTGATCGTGGCCCCGCCGCGCACGGGCAAGACGGTGCTCATGCAGAAGATGGCCCGGGCGATCACGAAGAATTACCCGGAGGTTCGCATCATCGTGCTGCTGGTGGACGAGCGGCCCGAAGAAGTGACGGACTTCAAGCGCCACTGCGCCGCCAGCAACGTCGAGGTTGTGGCCAGCACGTTTGATGAGCAGAGCACGCGGCACGTGCAGGTGGCCGAGGCGGTGATCGAAAAGGCCAAGCGGATGGTTGAGTTCGGCGACGACGTGGTGATTTTGCTCGACTCGATCACACGCCTCGCTCGCGCGTACAACACCGAGATGCCCCACTCGGGCAAGATCATGACCGGCGGCCTGGACTCCAACGCCCTGCAACGCCCCAAGAAGTTCTTCGGCGCGGCCCGTGCCATCGAGAAGGGCGGCAGCCTCACGATCATCGGCACCGCACTCGTCGATACCGGCTCGAAGATGGACGAGGTTATCTTTGAAGAGTTCAAGGGCACCGGCAACGCCGAGCTGCACCTGGACCGCAAGCTCGTCGAAAAACGCATCTGGCCGGCGATCGACGTCGGTGCATCCGGCACGCGGCGCGAGGAGCTGCTGCTGGATAAGAAGGAACTGGAGCTGGTCTACCGCCTGCGGAAGGTTCTGAGCGATATGAACGTGGTCGAGGCGATGGAGTTGCTTAAGGGCCGGATGAAGAAGGTGAAGACGAACGCGGAGTTCCTGATGACGATGGCGCTGGGATGAGAGCGGGGGCTTCGATACCACCACCCAAAGATCGCGCGGCCGTGGAGGTTGATCGGCAGTGCATGAACTTGTCGAACAACTGATTGCCAACGGCGGAAGCGATCCGAAGTACATGCGGATCGAGTGGAGGAACGTACCCGACACCTCTGAGAAACTTGAACTCGTTCTGAACGGGGTCATCACCTGGGGCGTCGTGTGTACCGCAATCGGTGCTGGAATCTATGGTGTTGTTTCGGGGCAAAGGCACGCCGGTTTGTTGTTGGTGTTTGGTGTCATGATGTTTCTTCCAATCGCCGCTGCTTGCACCATCTGGTATTGGCCGGACTCTAATCAGCGGGTCGTCATCGATTTTTCCAGGCGTTGCGTTGTGCTTGAGCGGTTGCGTTCGTTCGATCGCTTTTGGCCGCAGCCGAGAGTGAACCGGGTGGAATACCGCTTTGAAGAGATTCTCGCCTTCGAGAGGGGACGTTCTAGCGTTGGGGCGATGCTCACCATTCATACGTCCGAGCACAGATTCAAAGTGCAGGGTTACTCCACGACCCCCCTGGAACTTGGGTTCAAAAAAATAGTTCCCCCGTGCGGGCTGCCAGTGGAGCAGCGATACTGGTTTCCCGTGGTCATTGCCAGCACCATTGTCTTTGTTGGGATTCTGCTGCTCTTTGTCACCGGTGTGCTCCCTTAACAACGGGGTAGCCGGAGGATCTTCAATGACATCCCTTCGCCCTCCTAACGACGAGCAAAGCCGGCCCACACCCCCGGCGCGCGTGTTGACCACCGACGACGGCCTGTGGCGGATCGATCTCTTCGAGACCGGCCGCATGGACGTGACGGGGCGGGGTGAGATCCGGCCGTACTACCGGGCCGTGTTCGTCCGGGTCGCGGACGGCGTGAAGCTGGTCGATTGCGGGAAGTTCGGGTTCGATGCCTGGGTCATGGGGCACGGCGATCGGACCATTCAGCTCAAGCGATCGCCGGGCGCGTCCATGTGGATCGAGGTCGATCTCGCGGCCTCGAACTTCGCGCACGAGAACTTCCGCGAGCCGATCTCCGAGAATTTCCCGCTGAGCGAGTTGGCGAAAGAACTCAAGGGCGGCGAGCGGTGAAGCGATAGTGCTTCGACGGGTGGCATGCTCGCTGCTTTGAGCGGGCATGTCTTGTCAACCGTTGGGCTCACCATGCCCGCTCCGAGCAGCGGGCATGCCACCCAGCCACCCCGCCGGGAGTGGCTCCCGAAACGCCCGTTGATCGATCTTTCGACATTTTTCTAACTTGTTATATAGCAATAGCTTGCGCGATGCTCTCGCAACCGCCCCGGTGCAACCACTGGCGTCGGGGCGCGCTTTCGAGTACGTTTTCTGATTCCGAACGGTCTGGCCGTCGCGGTCGTTGCGCGGCGGGGACGGAGTACGAGAGAGGGAAAAATATGAAGCGTCTCCTTTCGTGTTTTGCTGTTCTCGTGTTCACGGCGTCGTTGGCACAGGGACAACTCACCGTGCCGGGGGCGGATGGGTCGGATGGGGCGTTCAACCCTTCCGCAGGGAATTACATTGTGCATCTCGAGGAAGCGGCGACTGCCGCATGGAACACGCCGAGCCCCGTGATGGGGAAAGGGGTGTACGACCCGAGTAAGTGGGCCGTTGTTTATAAGTACACGGACGTGACGATCAACGCGGGGACAACCGTCACTTTCTCGAATCATCCTTCGGATGCGCCCGTGGTGTGGCTTGTGAGCGGATCAGTGACGATCAACGGCACGGTGATTTTGGACGGAAAGGGGTTTCAAGCAGCTCCAGCGAAGGCGGTACCGGGACCTGGCGGAATAGGATGGTGCAGCAACTTGGCAGTGGGAAGTGCCGGATTTGGTCCCGGCGGCGGACACTACGATGGAGCCACAGTCGCAGGATCTGGTGCCGGGAGCTATCGAGGTGCGGGTGGCGGCAACTCTGGGCCAGTTTATGGTTCAGCACGCCTCATCCCGCTTGTTGGTGGTTCCGGGGGGGCGCCTGGTGCCTATTGCGGCCTACCTACTTATTATCCTGCAGGCGCGGGCGGCGGCGGAATTCTAATCGCGTGCGCCAACTCCATTACGCTCGCAGGGACGATTCGAGCGAACGGTTCAACCGGCCAAAATACCTGCACCACGTCCGGTGCGGGCGGAGGCGTCCGGGTCGTCGCAAATTCAATTGGTGGAAATGGATTCATGCGTGCCATGGGCGGCGCAGCTGGTGTTCCCGGAGGGGACGGCTGCATCCGCGTCGAAGCGAACTCCCAGAGCCTTACCGACCCGGGTCTTCCCGCATGGACCTTCGGCCTGCCCGGTGCCACTGCCGTCCTCTGGCCCGAAGACCTCTCCTCCTCGCGCTACGTCCGGCTCGTCTCCATCGCCGGCAAGCCGGTGCCCGCCGACCCGCGCGTTGGCATGAACTTTGGGATTGAGGATGTCCGCGTGGTGGCCGTGGCCAACCCGACGAGCGTGGTGCTCGAAACCATGATGGTCGACACCAACAGCCCGACGGTGCATGTCCGTTTGCGGGTTGTGCGGAAGAACGGCAAGGACGACAAGTACGACGCCGTGTTCCAGAGCGGGAACAAGACGCTGGCGACGTGGGTGGCCACGCTGGATCTCCCGCCGGACATCACCGTGCTTCAGGGCTTGGTCGAAACCCCGTAACCCCGCAACACCGAAAGGAGGCAGGTATGCATCGTTCATTGCTTTGTGCTATCGCCCTCGGTGTCGTGGGTGTCATAACGGCGGGCGCGTGCCGCGCCGATGTGGTCGCGTGGTCCCGTCAAGTCTCGGTCTACAACCTGGTCGAACCGGCCCCTGATCCGATCAGCGCGTGGTCGCGGCAGGTCTCGGTGTGGCGCAACCCGTGCCGGGTGGACTTCGACCTCGACGGCTTTGCGACCGGCGACGACTTCGACGCGTTCTCAAATGCTTTCATCGCTGGTGACGACGCCGCCGACTTTGACGGCAACGGGTTCGTCAACGGCGACGACTACGACGCGTTCGTCGATGCGTTTGTCCAGGGGTGTTGATCGGCCCCGAGCGGCGAGAAACGTGCGACGGGTGGCATGTCCGCTGCTTTGAGCGGGCATGTCTTGTTCGCTCTCGGTGTCATCATGCCCGTCCCGAGCGGCGGGTGTGTCGCGCGCGGCGCGAAAAAAAGCGGAGCGACACCAGTTTTTTGCAAGGCCAACGCTACCACGAAACATCTGTTCACCGCTCGCGCGGCCGGGGCGTTCGCACCGTGTCATTAAGATTGCGATTGGACTAGGCGAGACCGAACGGACTCGATAGGCTGACAGCGCTTGATGATTCGTGACCGCCGGTTGGTGTTCTTGGCCCAAGCATTCTTCGAGGAGATTACCCATGACGACCGTTCTGAACCGTGCCCGTGGTGCCGCCTTGGCGTCCGTGGCGGCCCTTTCCCTCCTTTGCGGCGCTCCCGCCGCGAGCGCCGTGATTATCACGTGGGCGGCGTCCCTGAGCGGGCCGTCCGAGAGCCCGCCCAACGGGTCGCCGGGGATCGGGAGTACGCGCGTGGACTACGACACCGTGGCGAACACCATGCGAGTGCGGACCACCTTTTCCGGCCT
Source organism: Phycisphaerales bacterium (assembly GCA_044221955.1). GTDB lineage: Bacteria > Planctomycetota > Phycisphaerae > Phycisphaerales > UBA1924 > CAZCPB01. The sequence goes on from JBGAOD010000121.1 coordinate 4,836, forward strand.
GCTGGGCAACACCACCGCGTCGCACGTTCACGCGGCGACGGGCGTCGCGGGTGTGGGCACCGCGGGCGTGGCGACCCAGACTCCCTCGTTCACCGGATTCCCGCTGGGCGTGAAATCCGGCTCGATGGACACCACCTTCAATATGGCGCTTGCGTCCAGCTTCAACTCCAGCTACATCACCGCGAACGGCGGGACGCCGGCGAGCGCCCTGGCCGCCCTGATCGCCGCGATGGACGCCGGCAAGGCCTACCTCAACATCCACAGCAGTTCCTTCGGCGGCGGTGAGATCCGCGGGTTCCTTACCCGTGTCCCGTCCTGCCCTCCCGACTTTGACGGCGACGGCTTCCTGACCGGCGACGACTTCGACGCCTTCGTTGTGGCTTTCGAGTCGGGAAGTATCTCCTCCGACTTCGACGGCGACGGTTTCGTGACCGGCGAAGACTTCGACGCCTATGTAGTCTCGTTCGAGGCCGGCTGCTAAGCGAGTCCTTTTCGGGAGCCTGCCGAGCCTTGTGGCTCGGGGATCGAGGCGCGGTCGCCCCGCGGGTGCCTGCTCAGCTTTCCTTTGGGCTGAGGGACAGCCCCGTGCCCGGCGGGGCTGGGCGCGACTGCTTGGTTGAACATCCGGGCTTCGTACACGGCCCTCGGGAATCTTCCCGGGGGCTGCTTCTTTTCAGGAACTCGCGGCAACTCGTTACCGAGAGTTCCTCAAGCGCCACCAGGTCCACACGCGACCGTCGAGGCCGACCGACGGGCGGCAGCCCCCCGGGCTTTGAGCGTGCAGGTCTTGTCAACCCTTTGGCTTGCCATTCCCGTTCCGAGCAGCGGGTATTCCACCCATGATCACCTGGAATCCGAGCCCGCCGCAAACACGTCCCGCACCGCTTCGAGGTATTTGAAACCGCTCACCGTATCCGGTTCGAGATAGCTGCCTTCGGTCCATTCGTTCCAGCAGTTGATATTCAGGATGCGCGGGCCGTCTGGGTCGGCGAGCAGGCGTTGTCTGGTCAGTTCCAGCGCGGCCCGGAATCGTTCCGGCGTGTTGCCGCTGATTGTGTTGGTGAAGGGATAGCCGGAGTTGTCGAACGTGTCGCTCTGATCGCAGCGCGGGCTGGGGTCCCAGCCCATGGTCACGTTGGGGTAGTACGGCACGCCGAACTTCTTCGCCGCCTCGCCCCAGTATTTGAAGTAGGCGTCGCGGGCGTCGTTGTAATCGGTCTGCTGCTTGGGCAGGCCGACGTGATGAACCCAGACGTACGACGTGACGGAATCGAACCCAAGATCGCGGACCAGCGCGGCCGAATCGACGGGTATTTTTTCCGCGGGCAGGATGGGCTGCCCCCACACCACGGCGTTGAGATGCAGCCCCGGCAGGCCCGCGGCCTTCGCCTTGGCGCGGAACGCGTCGAGCGCGGCACGGGTGTCTTTGACAGAGCCGAAGCTGTCAAGCAGTTTGGTCAGGTCGTAGAACGAGAAGTAGGGCTTGCCGTCGATCTTCCAGTACGACGGGTGCGAAAAATAGTCCTTGATGAGGCGATCGCCAATGTTCTCGAAGGCCTTCGGCGTCACGCGCCCGGGAAACAAGAGCGGCTGCGGGGTGCCCTTCTTGTACGGATGAAGTTCCAGCCAGTCGTGGTTGGCCCACATGAAGGCGAACTTGACGCGGCCGTTGTTGGCGGCGTTGAGGAAGCCGCGATCGATGGGCCGGTCCAGGAACGGGCCGTCGTCGTAGCAGTACCAATCGAAGATGAAGGCATCGACGCCGTGGTCGGCGGCGGCCGCGATTTTTTTCTCCATCACCTTGGGGTCGGACTCGTCGGTGTACCCCCAGAGCGGCACGTTGGGTTGGTGGTGCCCGGGGAAGCGCGGCCTGGCGGACTTGACCAGATCCCACTCGGACCACTCCGGGCCCTTGTTCTTCATGGCGGCGTTGCGAGGATCGCCGGGGTGGTAGTTGCCGAAGTAGTAGCTGGCCACGGTAATTCGCGAGCCGGGTTCGGCGGGCTTGGGCGGTTCTTCGGCGTGCGGTGCGGGGCGCGTCAGCGTTGCGGCGGCCAGTGCAACAAGAGCGAACCTCATGGCTTTCACTCCGCGAGTGTCTCGGGACGATGCCGTCGTGGTCATGGTCGTCGGCGTGATTATTCTACGCCCCGCGAGCTGGGAGATGGTCGTCCGTCGCCTTTGACATTATAAAACCATATGGTATAATAACAACATGGTGCTCGAAAAATCAACCAGCCTCGATCGCGTCTTCCACGCCCTGTCCCACCCGGCCCGGCGTGCGATCATCCGTCGTCTCGCCTCGGGCGAGCGGAACCTGAGCGAACTGGCCTCGCCGCTGGACATGACGTTCCCCGCCGTCTCGAAGCACGTTCGGGTGCTCGAGGCGGCCAAGCTTGTGCGCCGGCGGGTCTCGGGGCGCGAGCACATGTGCCGGCTGCACGCCGCGCCGCTCAAAGGCGCGACCATGTGGACCGAGCAATTCCGGCAACACTGGGAAGCACGGTTCAAAGCCCTTGATGGGTTGTTGGAAGAGATGAAAACCGACGAAGCCCGCCCGTTGAAACGTGGCTGAGGCCGCCCCGTGCCTCGTCGCATCACGAGTTTCTTTTCCCGCCGTCGTCCCGCATGTTTCGTTCGATTCAACTTCGATTGACCGCCGAAGGGAGCACCCGTGAATCTCGCAGGCCTGAAGGTCTCCACGCCGACCGACACCACGATCGTCATGACCCGCTCGTTCAACGCTCCGCGCCGGCTGGTGTGGGACGCGATGACCGACGCGGCGAAGCTACGGCGATGGGTGTTCGCGCCCCCGGGTTGGGAGATGACCGTTTGCGAGTTCTCGCCGCGCGTGGGCGGGGCGTACCGATGGGTGTGGAAGACCGAACAGGCCGACCCGATGATGACGATCCACGGCGTCATGAAAGAGGTCGTGCCCTACGAGCGGATCGTGCATTCGCAGATCATGGACATGGCGCACTGCGCCACGGGCGACCAGTTCGACGTATCGCTGGACTTGGCCGAGAAATCGGGCGTCACCCAGATGAAACTCACGCTCACGTTCAAGTCCAAGAAGGACCGCGACGCGGCCCTGGAGTGGGGGATGGAGAAGGGGATGGAAGTTGGGTATGCGCAGCTGGATGCGATGCTCGCGCGGCCTGAGTAGCGGTGCAACCCGGTCGGCTCGATCGCGGGCGGGTCGTCTCAGCACCCTGCCTCAAACGCCAGCACGAACCCGTCGAAGTCGTCGCCGTTGACGAACCCGTCGCCGTTGAAATCGGCGGCCGTGTTCCCAGCCACGAACTCGAGGACAAAGGCGTCGAAATCGTCACCCGTGACGAAGCCGTCGCCGTTGAAATCAGCGGGGCAGGGCGGAGCAATTGACCTAGACCACAGCAGCGCTTCGGTCCGGTTGGTGGAGAAATTGAAGCCCTTACCAACGATCACGACTTTGGTCGTGTCGCTCCAGATGGACTGAGCGCGGGTGTCGCCCCAGGTGCCGGTGAGCGCGAGCGACAGGTCTTCCCACGACGCGGCCGAGCCCGTCCACAGGCTCGCGCGGTAACGTCCGGCGACGCGCGCATAGCCCACCTGCCCCGCGCTCGCGATCCCCAGCGCCTGAGATTCGGTCGAGCCCAGAGGGTTGAGATCGATCCACGACCCCGCGGTCCCCTTCCAAAGAGCCGCGTGCGCGGCGTGCCCGCTGATGCCCGACGCGTACCCGGCTTGCTCCGCGCCGAAGACTGCGCGGGCGTCGGACCCGGCCGTGCCAATCGGGTGCAGGTCGATCCACGACGCGGCCGATCCCGTCCACAGGCTCGCGTGCAGCGTGCTGTTGATAAGCGCGTTGCCGACCTGGCTGCCGCCCTGAACCGCGTAGGCAACGGATGAACTCGCCAGGGTCGGGTGAAGGTCAATCCATGATGCTGCGCTCCCGGCCCAGAGCGCGGCGTGATCGAAGAGTCCGACGCGCACGACACCCACCTGCTTCCCCGCGTCCACTCCCAAGGCCAGGGATCGGAACGTGCCCGAGGGGCTGAGATCAATCCAAGATCCAGCCGACCCTTTCCAGAGGCTTGCGCGACGCTGCCCGGCGACGAACGCGTCGCCGACCTGCCGTCCGCCCGAGACCGAATAGGCGAACGAATCCGTCGCGTCGCTCGGGTGAAGGTCGATCCACGAGGCCGCTGTCCCTGCCCACAGCGAAGCGTGACTGACCGACCCGAAATCCGACACACTGCCTACCTGCTGTTCGCCCGCGGCGCCCGCTGCTTCAGAGAGTGGCCAGCCAGTGGGATGGAGGATTGTCACGGTCCATTGCGCGAGCGATGCGCCCGAGGCCGCCGTGCTGACAGCGGCAACCATCGCCGTTCGTATATGTCGGAAGACTCTGCGATTCACGGGCACCTCCGGGTTGTTCTCTTTTCACACGCCAGTGAGGGCACCGTGCTTGCACTCACGAGCCATAGCTCTGTTCTCGCGTGCGAACCCACCGCCGCGATTATCCCGTGAGGCGTTCAAAGCTCCAAGCGGTTTTTGTGATTGGTTCAACGGGAATCAGCGGTCCGCCGCGGCCGCACACGCCAGCGCTCGCGCCGTCTACGCCCGCGTCCAATCCATGAACCAGTTCTCTTCCCACGTCTTCCCGTCGTCCCACGACACCGCCTGCCACCAGCGGCAGGACTTGGGCGTGATGCGGTCCCACACGCCCTTGACCTTGATGGGCTTGTCGCCGTCCTTGTCGTCGGCGGTGAAGGTGCCGACGCCGTTCTCGAAGACCCCGGTCTGCCCGGGCGTCGTCAGCACTCCGCTCTTGCCGTTGACCCAGAAATCGTTCCAGACCTTGTTCTCGACGTCGAGCAACCGCAGCCCCATGCCGGCGAACTTGCGGGTCGGGATGCGGAGTTCTTCGATGCTGCCCACGCCGCCGAGGATCGTCCAGCACGTCGCCTCGCCCTCGAACTCGTCCCAGTCTTTGGTCCCGGGAGTTTTCAGCCGGCGATGGCTGATCTTCCATTTGCCCGCGAGGAAATCGAAATCGCCCGGCTTTCCGATCGCGGACTCAGGTTGTGGTGTCGCGGGAACCGGCTGCGCTCCGGCAAGCCCGCTCGCCACGACCAGCCCCGCGCCCGCCTTGAGCACGGTCCGCCGATGAACTTCCGACGCGCTGTCGCTCATGCTCGCCTCCTCATGCTCTTGCGTGGAGAGTCCGCGACGATCATTACCGATCGCGCCGAGAGAGGTTGCACATTCCGCCCGAGTGCATCACGATTCTTATCTCTGGACGCGCATTTCTGCCGGTTCGCGCGCGCGGCCGTGATACTCGCTACCGACCGGCCGTGCCCTGCAGCCGTGAGCGAATTTCGGCTGGCAGGCTCGCGACCGGCGTTTTGTGCTGATCCTGCGCACCGGTGCGCATGTCTTTGATCGTCGCCTCGGTGGCGGATTCGATGATGACGGCGTACCGCGCCCCGCACTTGACCGCGTCTTGCAGGAGCTTGCCGATGTTCTTCGTGGACTTGTACGACCGCCGCGCGTGCAGGCCGTAATCCGGGGCCGAAGAAGGTCGGCCGGTAGGTCGGCTCTCCGAGCCGAGCTTTTCTTCTTCCTTCACTTGAGCCGACCATCCGCGCCGAAGCGCGGCCAAGACAGCGGGCACGGCCGCGTCGGCCTCGGGGGTGCCGTTGGAGATCACGAAGGCGTCGGGCCACTGGCCGGCGATGCCCATGAGCTCGGCGTCGCTGGGCATGAGTGTCTTGCCGTTCGCGTCAACTTTGTCCTGCAATACAAGCGAGAGGACGACGTCGCCCATGCCGAAGCCGACGGCGGGGGT
>JBGAOD010000122.1:0-10848 GCA_044221955.1 Phycisphaerales bacterium
GGGCTTGACCGCCGTGCCGCGCCGCCGTCGGAGGTTGGAACTCTGGGAAGACGCCGCCGTGCCCTCACGTCAGCGGCGTCTCCCAGAGCATGCCGGGGTCAGTGTGACCTTGGCCGGGACGATGCCGGACACCAAGACGGAGCGGCGTTATGAATCTCGAACTGAATTTTTCCAATCTGGAAGCCTCACGCAAGAACCCCCGCCGGGTCAAGCCCGAGCGGGATGCACACCGGAAGCTGGTGGCGTCTATCCGAGCCCACGGGCTGATCGAACCGCTGGTCGTGTGCGCGATCGAAGGCGGTCGCTACCGCGTGATCGCGGGGAACCGGCGTCTGGCGGCGTTGCGGGACGTGCATCGCAACACCGACACCAAGGTCTCGTGCGTGGTCCGCGAGGCCGACGACGACACGGCGGCGAGCCTGAGTCTGGCCGAGAACTTCGCCCGCGAGCCGATGCACCCGTTGGACGAGGCCGAGGCGTTCGCTCGGTTGGCGAGCGTCGAGTGCAAGGGCTTTTCCGCGATCGCCGGTGAGTTCGGGGTGAGCCAGACGTATGTCCGTCAGCGGATGAAGCTGGCGGGTCTGGCACCGGAGATCAAGCGGGCGTTACGGAGCAACGAGATCGGCGTCTCCGTCGCCGAGGCGTTCACCGCGGTGCCGACGGACCGGCAGGCGGAGCTTTGGAAGGAGACGGCGGGGCAGCCCCGCAGCGTTCAGCAGGTCCGGGGTCTGATCGAGAACCAATGGATTTCCGCCGAGCACGCCCTGTTCGACGTGTCCACGCTGGAATGGTCCTCACTCAGCCACGACCTCTTCGGCGGCGGGACGCTGGTCGAGCGGTCGGCGTTCCTGCGGGCACAGGCAGCCGCGTTGACCACGCAGCGAGCGGAACTGTTGGCCGAAGGTTGGAAGGAAGTCGTCATCGCTCGCCGCGAGGACGTGCAATCGCTGCTCACCGGCACGACGACCGCGGAGGTGAGCTACGACGCGGCGACGATGAAGAAGCTGATCGAGATCGGCGACCGCCGGGCTCGGCTGGAAGAGACGGAGGTCGGGAGCGACGAGGCCGAGGAACGGTTGACGGCGGAGTTGCAGGCGATTGATGAAGAGGAGAACCGCGTCTGTGCCGAGAGCCCCGGCCACTACGCGGAGGCGACCAAGGCGACGGGAACGGTGTTCCTGATCCTGTCCTCCGACGGTCGGGTCGAGCGTGCGTACCGCCAACCGCGAGCCAGCGTCGGAAGCTCAAAGGAGCGAACCTCCGAAGGCGGCGATCCGGTTGCGGAGCGAGAGGCCAAGGCAGAGACAGACGTGGAATCCCTGACCGATGCGCAGCGGGCCGAGGTGTTCACGCACGAGGCGTTGGCCGTCCGTGAAGCGATCGCTCACGATCGGCTGGTGCAGAAGCGGTTGATTGTGCTGGCGTTGCACAACAGAGTTGTTCCCGACGCTCTCGCCGTTCGCCGGGATGTCTCGCAGACCACGCAGCACGCGGAGCGGAGGGGATCGTTCCGATCGTCACTAGTGGAGACTCAGCAAGCACGCCGCCGCGAGGTTGATCCGTTGATCGCCGAGGAACACGCTGCCGCTCAGGATCACGCGATGAACGGCGCGATCGTTCACCGACTGAGCGAGGTGGAGGCGTACACGACCATCAAAGGGCTCTCCGAGGACGAGCTTGATGCGCTGATCGCGGTGCTGATCGTCGAATCTTTCACCGGCCACACCCAGCGGGCGACGCCGCTGGTGGGGCTGCTCCGCGAGGAGTTGAACGTGTCGATCCGCACGCACTGGACGCCCGGGGCCGAGTGGCTGACCGGGTACCGCAAGTCACGGCTGGCCGGACTGGTCGGGGAGTTGAAGAACCCGATGTACGGCTCGATCGCGTTGAAGTCGTCGAAGTCAGAGGTTGTGAAGACGCTGGCGGAGTTGTTCACCAAGGCCGCCGAGTCACCGGAATCCATCGCCGAGACGGGCGTGGCGGAGCGTGCGAACGCTTGGCTGCCGTCGATTCTCGGCGAAGGTGCCAAGGTGATGGTCGGAGTGTAATCGCAAACCTCCCACGGTCTGAACGGTTTGTCCAACTGATTGAGACCACACCGCGACGCCGGGCATGACCGCCCGGCGTTGCTTTTTTCAATCACGGTGAACAGCAACAGCGAACAGCAAGGTGCCGTCGATTCAACGTGGAATCGTTCGGCGCGGAGTGTGATTTCGCGCGAGACGGTGACGTGGTGTCACCGTCTCGCGTGGCGATCGATCACACCCATTCGATCGAGTCGATCACCGCCGCGTCCGCGTTGGCGGAGATGAGCGACACGCGGTCGGCCTCCCGCACCCACGGCACACGATGGCGACAGATGTTGGCGAAGAGCTGGGCGCCGGCCGCGTTACCGCTGTTTTTGTTCATGCTGTCCCCCGCCCGGCTCACGCCGTTGAGGTTGCGGCCCCTGATCTTGATGACTGTGACGCTGGAGCGCAGCGTGATGCCCTCGGAAGGGTCGAACTCCACGCTCTCAATCCAGTTGTAAGGGATCGCTCTGATGTTGCCGGACTTCTTCCGCAGTTCGAGCATCACGGCACGGTCGCGGACGCCGCGGAGGACGCCGAAGCAGCCGTGGTCGTCGCCGTTCTCGTCAGCGTTCTCAGCGCTCTGCATCGCAACGTCCTCGGGAAGTGATCGCCGCTCGGCCAAGGCCGAGCGGCCGCCGGGGTTGGCGTACTTCTCCAGAAAGCTACCGCCCATGCGTCACCTCGCGTTCGTGCTCGCGCGCGTGGTCGCGCTCGCGCTGTCGGTCGTGGTTCCGGTTCATATCCTGCGTGTTGTGGTTCGACGACGGTCGCTCGTGCCGCCAGTCCCGCGCCCACATCGCCATGACCGGACGTATCCGCTCCTTAATCGTCCGCTTGGGCGGCCGATTCGGGGGTTTGTTCGTGCGGCTTGGCCGGTTCATGCCCGGCGACGGGCTTGAGATCGCCGAGCGATCGAACGAAGGTGTCGTTCCTGCGACCAGTTCTGTTGCCGACAGCCGTTCGTCGCTGCGCTTCACGGCGTCGAGCAGTTCGTGCTTGTCGTTGGTGTAGACGGTGACTTTCTCGGTGCCGCGTGAGACCGAGACATAGAACTGCTCGCGCGACGATGCCGGGAAGGATTCCGACGACTGGCCAACGAAGACGCGTTCGACATCACGACCCTGGGCCGCGTGCGAGGTGACGACGTAGCCGTAGGCCAGGTGGCCGAAGTCCTTGGCAACCGTCCAGCCGTTGTCGAGCACGAGGTCGCCGCGTTTGCTGAACCCTTTGACGGCGTACACCGCCCCGTTGTTGAGCGCGTGGGCGCGATCGGCGGTCTGGCCGTTCTTGGTGACGCGGATCAGATCACCGGGAGAGAGCGCGAGCGAGCTTGATTTGAAGACCTGGAACCGCTCGGCCTGATCGAGCGGGAGCAACGAAGGATCAACACGGTCCACCGCGACCTTCTGACCCTTGGTAAACTCCTTGGCGTTCTGGTGGAAGACGAGAACATCGTCGGGGCCGTAGTTCACGCGGTCGGCGCGCTGGGCCGTGGTGAGGTCGGAGGCGGTTAGAGTCTGGAACGTCCTCTCGTCTTCCTTGAGCCGCCCGGATTTTCGTAACGCCGATCGGATCTCGGTTGTGACCTTCGCCCCCTCGGCGTGCGTGGGGGACACCACCAAGGCAGTCTTCCCCGCGTGCAGCGCGTCCACGTAGTCTCGGGCCATGACGCCGTAACGCTCCTCGTCAGGAACTTCCTTGATCCAGTGCAGCTTGTCGAGCGCCTTGAACCCGTCTTCGGTCCGGCCCTCGCTCAGCGATTGCACGAGTTCCTTGTACTCGCCCTTCTGGCGTTTGATCTCCTTGATCTCGGCGGGGATGAGCCCCGATTCCTCTTCGAGCAGCCGCAGCGCCGCTCCGCGCTCTACCGAGCCGTGCTGTTTGCGATCCCCCGACAGGATCACCCGCGCGTCGAGCTTGTCGGCCAGATCGAAGACTCGCGCCATTGTTTTGGTTCCTAATAAACCCGCCTCGTCGATCCAGATGACCTGGTTCCTGATCCCCTCCTGCATCTGCACGTCCACCAGCAGCCTTGCCACCGTGTCGGCGTTTTCGAACTTCTTCTCTCGAAGCGTGCCTCGGCTGGCGCTGGCCGAGGGCGCGAACACAGAGACCTGGTGCCCGCTCTTCTGGATGCCCTCCACCGCCTCCTGCATCATTGAGGTTTTGCCGGTGCCCGCCGCTCCGCGGATCACCATCACGCGGTCTGGCGAGGTCAACACATGCTGAACCGCCTGACGCTGGCCGGGGTTCAGCCAGTCGCGGGCGAAGACGTGGGTGTGGTTCGCGGAACCGGCCAGGGGCTTCCGCGACCCCCTGCCCTGCCGTGCGAAGTCGATCATCTTCTGCTCTTCGGCGAGGACTTCCCGCGTAGTGACGAGCCTGCGACCGTCGCGCTCGGACCAGATGAACCCCGCGCGATCGTGCGCGTCGCGCACGGATTCGAGCGAGGCCGCGCCGACGGAGCGTTTCAAGGCTTCGGTCAGCAGGGTCCGCTCCGGGATCACCGAGCTGCGCTCGAAGCAGTGCTCGGCCGCGAGATGCACAGCCTCTTTCGCTGCGCCCTCTCGCTCCGCGATCGGCTCGGAACCGATGGAACGGTGTTGCGTGTTGAACGTGCTGGTTTCGTCGGGCGTCAGTCGGGAACGCCACAGTTCACGGAGTTCGTCCATCGAGAGCGACTTATCCTTCTTCTCACGGATCTTCGCGCCCAGGGCCGCCTTCTCGACCGGGTTCGTGATGCCCTTGGCCTTCGCCAGCGCGTCGATTTGGGCCGTGCGGCGCGAGAACTTGTCGAGCGTGGCTTTGTCCAGACCCCCGATCTCCCAGCCCTTCTGGGTCCGTTCGATCGGCAGGCCGAGTTCATTGAAGCTCCGAGCCAGGCGTGCGTCGAAGGATGCTTGGAAGTACGGCGCGTCGCGTTTGATGCTCCCGATCTGGGCCGCCTTCCAGCGCGACTCGTTCGGGTCGAATGTCGCGTTGAAGACAAAGCAGTGGGCGTGCAGTTGTGGATCGGGCACGCCGTCGACAGGTCGGGACGTGAAGTGGACGTACTGGCCCCACACGAGATTGCCGGTGGTCCGGTCCTCGTTCATCCCGTTGATCCGCACTCGCGCCTGCGCCTCGGCCTCGATCTCGTGCATCGTGGCATCGACCGAGGAGCGGAAGGCGTCGAGCACCCGCTCGTCGCCGGTGAGCCCGTACAAGAGCGACACGCTCTTGGGCACGTCGAACGTGAAGTCGTAGCCGACCCGCCGATCGAGCTTGCGGCGGACCGTCAGCGGCCTGCCGGAACCCGGATCGAGGTTGTCGCAGAGCCGGTCCCAATCTTTCTGATTCACCTCGCCACGCAGGTTCAGCCGGGCCGCACCCTTGCCGTGCCAGGTCCCGAGCAGTTCCTGACCCTCCGAGTAGTAATCCGCCGAGCTGAAGTAGCTCTTGGCGATCGTGGAGTTGGCGTTGGTGTGGATGCGCAGCATGGTGGGAAGGCGAGGCAGAGAGCAAGGCAACGAGGACGGCATGAGGGCGGGCGGATCGGTCGTGAAGGGAGGCGAATCGGATACCACATCCGCAGGTTGAAGTCTTGTGTTTTTGTTCGCGGTGTTCCCTCGGTGTTGGAGTGGTCGAACGCGGGATGAGGCCTCCGGCGTTGCCCGTCACCCGCCCGTGGACAGGAGCTTCACGCTCCCCTCACCTTCATCTAGAGCGCAGCGCGGCCACGTTGTGCGGGGTCACGCACTCTGTTCAAGACGACCCTGCCCGTCGGCATGGCAGTACGCCAATCTCCCTGGTCCATCACCGCCGCTCTTTCCTGCGAACACGAACAAGGCACGCCGTGCGCGTTCTTGCTTCCGACCTCTCTGTATTGACGTTGGCGGCGCTGTTCTTACGCGGTTCGTTCAAGATTTCTTTGGAACTCGACACGACCACACGGCCAATGTGATGGGCATGGGACAGCCTCCGCCGGCCCGGTCAAGCAGAAAAACGGTTCCTTCACGGCGAAGCCGCGATCCCTTCCGTTTTTCCGCTGTGACCGGGACACCCCCCACGCCGCTGATTTCCTTGGCGGCTGGGCGTGGGGGGTTCCGGGCGATTCGGCTGTGAAGGACATGCCATCAAGGCCGCGATGGTCGCGGTCGAGAACATCAAAGAAAGGAACGAACCATGTCAGACAACACCAGCACCACCACCAGCAACACAGGCACTCAGTCCAAGGCCCCGACGCACACGGCCTACCAGGTCCGCGACGGCAAGAGCGGCAAGAGCTTCTGGACCAAGATCGGGGCGGCCTGGAGCCACGCCGACGGGCAGGGGTTCAACCTCCAGCTGGAGTGCGTCCCCCTCGACGGCCGCGTCACGCTCCGCGTCATCAGCGAGAAGCGTGAGCAGCAGTAAGCACTCACACCACGGGCGGGCTCGGCGGGAACGCCGGGCCTCGCTCTTTCAACCCAACACCAACACCACCGAAAGGAACACCATGCGAATCATCAACCCCTTCTACGCCACACGGCGGCCGCGACCGCAAGGGCATCACGCCCCGGGAATCGCCAGCCCGAACCCGATGCGGGTGCTCGACCTCTTCTCGGGGATCGGCGGGTTCTCGCTCGGGCTCGAACGGGCCGGGATGACCACCGCGGCCTTCTGCGAGATCGACCCCTTCTGCCGGAGCGTGCTCGCACGCCACTGGCCGAATACCCCCATCTACCACGACATCACACAACTCACAGCACGGAGACTTGAACATGACCACATCCCACCCATCGACCTCATCTGCGGCGGCTACCCCTGCCAGCCCTTCAGCATCGCCGGACGCCAGCGCGGAGAGCGCGACCCGCGCCACCTCTGGCCGGAGATGCACCGACTCCTACGAGAGCTCCGGCCGGGATGGGTCGTTTGCGAGAACGTTCTTGGCCACGTTGAACTCGGCCTCGACGCCGTACTCGATGACCTGGACGCTCTCGGCTACACCGCGACAACGTTTGTTGTTCCGGCTTGTGCCGTCGGGGCGAATCATCGGCGGGACCGAGTATGGGTTGTTGCCCACGCCGGTCGCCTCGGACTGGTCGAAGCGCCAGCGGCACGCCTCGCTGCGAACGTACCTGACCGCACGCTTCGGTGGGACATGCCCGCACCCTTCACTGTTGGAAGCGCTGATGGGGTTCCCGACTGGATGGACCGAACGAAAGCCCTCGGCAACGCCGTCGTCCCCCAGATCCCCGAGCTGATCGGACAGGCGATCCTGAGCCATCGTGCCCAGCAAACGCACACCGGCAGGCTTGCGGCATGAACGCCGTCGGAGGTTCCGCTTTACAAACCGCGTGGATTGCGGCAGTCTGGAAGGCGGAACCACCGAACTCGGAGCAACACCCATGACCGAACACTTCACCGACCACCCACCGGAATACCTCGCCGATCACCGAACCAACGTCCCGACCGGCTCGATCCCGACGGCCAACCTGCACGACCTCGTGATCGGGCTGCTGAACGAGGAGCAACGCGCGGCCCTCGCCCAGGACCTCTGGAACAGCGTGAACGCCGACGCCTTCGCCGCGCCGTTCACGCCGGATCAGTTGGAAGAACTCGACCGCCGCATCGCGGCGCTGGATGCCGGGGAGGTTGAACTCATCCCCTGGGACGATGTACGGCATGAACTCCTCGGCCCGCGATGAGCACGAGATGAACGAACGCGTTGAATCGGAACTCACCCTCCGGTTCATGCCCGAGGCACGCCAGGACGTGCGCGTGGCAAAGGCGTGGTTCACGGACATCCATCCTTCTTTAGCAGAGCGGTTCGGCCATGACCTCGACCGCACGGTCGGGTTCGTCACTGACAACCCCGAGATGTACGCCCAGGTCTACCGCGGCCTGCGTCGGGCCGTGCTCAAACGCTTCGACTACGCCGTCGTCTATCGGTTGCTCCACGACGAGATCGTCGTGCTCGGCGTGCTCCACTGCAAGCTCGATCCGAGCACGATGCAGGCTCGGATGGTCGGCGTGGCCGCGTACCCCTGAGCAGAGGCCGATCCGCCGATGGAACCCACACCGCCAGTCCAGACCAAGACCAAAGCCGAGACCGATCCTGACCAGCGCACCATCGACCTCCTGATGGAGGAGTACAAGGTGCTGTACGGCCTCGTCACCTTCCGCATGACCTCGCTGGACCGAAGGGTTCCGATCGCCACGGCCGCGCTCGCGTCCTTCTTAGGGAGCATCGCGGCGGTGCCGCCCGCGAGCCAGACGATCTTCCTGGCGGGGTTGCCTCTCGCCCAGGTCTGGCTGGTCAGGACGACCATCAACCACGCCCGCTCGTTCGAGGACGTGCTCCGCCGCATCGACGAGATTGAAAGACGAGTGAACGAACTTACGGGCGAGGAAGTTCTCGTCTTTCAGTCACGCCATCCCAGCAACGGCAAGGCGATCGGCGGAAGAACCGGATTGGAGACCGTCTGGACGGTGTTCACCACTGCGCTGCTCATGCTCGGAGCCTGCGTCTACCTTGCGGCGATCAGCAGCGACACGCCGAATCTGATCGAAAACTACGCCGCGGGGTGCGGAGCGATCGCCCTCTATCTGACGTTCCTGTTGCTCCGGCTCGGCCGCTACCGCTACGTCAAAGCACATGCCGCAGCGCGTCAAGCGCCGCGCCCTTCCCTTCGAGTTCGCTTGAAGCCGCCCCTTCGACGGGCCGCTCGGCGAGCACGGACCAGGCCGGGTCGCAGGCGACCGAAGGGTGATACGAATCCCGACATGCCTTCGCCGTCCATCTGAATTTGGGGAGTCGGTACTGCCTCGGATCGTCGAACGGCAGGAACGGCAACTGGCACGACAGCAGCACCATCGGCTCGGCGTCGGTGCTGAACGTGTGGACCGTGCCGCGGGTGAAGAGGAACACGTCCCGCTCCCGGGCCGGGACCGAACGGACGTGCTGGCCGGTGAACTTCTTCGGCGGATTCGTCGGTAACGTGGAAGAACCCCCTGCCCTTCAAAACGATGATGAAGCGGTCGGAGTGATCGTGGACGTGCATCGGCAGGTCTGCCTCGGCTGTCCCAGCAGAGTTTGGCGACCGAGGTCGTCGAGTTGCCGCCGACCAAGTCGCGGGCGACCCACACCGCCCCGCCCACCCGGTCGCTCCCCTCGAAGGGGTACGCAAGTTCCAGAGGGTGAGCACGTTCCAACTCGCCGATAAGCCGAGTCGATGACACGTTGCGGCCCGCGCCGCGGAGGCGGCCGACCACCGCGGCTGCAGTGCGCCGGTCCTTCTGCCGGAGTAGGTGCAGCCTGCCGATCGCGGACTCGGCCATACCAATCAGGGCAGAGAGGACCGCCGTCCCAACGTGAGGCGCTCCGTCGGGGATAGTCAGTTGCAAGGAGCCAAGGTCAACGCTCGATTCAGATTTCATCGATCGCACTCCCTTCGGTGTAGTCCCTGAGCCCAAACTGGGCTCAGGGTTGACCCAATGTAGCGTGAACCCAGAATGGGTACAAGGGTTCAGCACACATTGGCGTACAAAAAAATGTGCCGCCTTCTGCGAGAGCAGCGGGCGGACGCCGGGTTGACGATCCGGGCGCTGGGGACCAAACTCGGGAAGCCCTACTCGTTTGTCACCAAGGTGGAGCACGGCGAGCGGCGGATCGATCCGGTCGAGTTCGTGGCCTGGTGCCGAGCGTGCGGCGTCGAGGCTTCCGAGGCCATCAAGGTGATTGGATAGGGCTTCGAGCGTGCCCGCCATCCCCCAGCTCCGATCCGAGGATTTGGCGGCCTGCTCCTATTCACCGAGCACGGCCCGCACGTCGCGCGCGCCGTGCAGCACGCGGACGACCTGGATGGGGCTCGTCTCGGCCCTATAGATGATGAGAACGCGGTGGACGCTCCAGAACCGCAGCGGTTCGTCGGCCAGGTCTTCGCGTCGGTGCCCCATGCCGGGCATCGTGCCGAGCTGGTGCATCGCGGCGTGCAGCTTGTCTTCAAGGGTGTCGGCCGCGGCGCGTCCGCTGTTGGTCGCAACGTAGGTCCAGAGTTCATCGAGGTCGGCGTCGGCGGCCAGCGTGAGCCGGTAGCCGCCCGCGGGCTTGTCCTTTGGAGTGCTCATGGCGACGCTCAGCGGCCGGAACGCCGACGCGCCTTCCGACGCGGCGTGCTCGATGAAGCTCCGTTCGCCGCCTTCGCAGGCCCGTTGACTGGTGAAGTCTTTCGCCGCGCCCGTCGCGCTCGCAAGGCCTCGTCGCCGTCAATGAGTTCTCCCGCTCGGGCTTGCCTCAGGCCTACCGCGATCTTCCCACGGAGTTCCGCAAGCGAGAGATCGACCAGCCGGTCGTAGGCCTCGGGCGTCATCACGACCGCCTCGGCCTTGCCGTTGACGGTAAGAACCTCGGGCTGCCCCGAAGCGCGGAGCCGGTCCAGGTGCTCCTTGGCGTTCTGCTTGAAGTCGGTCAGCGAGTAGGTTTCCCGGGCGTAGTGCATGGCGTCCTCATCGGATTGAATTCGATCTGAATTCAATCATACCGGATACAAACCGAACCCGCAAGCAAAAACTTGGCACGACGGTTGTTCTTGGGGCCGGGCGACGAGCGATCAAGCAGGTACGGACCGGCATTCCGAGTTCATGGCCAAAAGATCGCGGCCATTCCGCTCCAAAGGCTTGGTGCAGCGATTGAACACCACTGAGCACCCCAACCTTGCCCGTGTCGGGTGATTGTAGCGCCCGTGCTCGCCGTCAAGGTCTCCCACCGCAGCTTCCTCCGCTCCACGACGTTCCGCTCCGTGCAGCCGCGGTC
>JBGAOD010000123.1:0-10694 GCA_044221955.1 Phycisphaerales bacterium
CCGTCATCGAAAACTGGGCCTGGCACGGCCCCACCCGCGACACCGGCACCTTCGCCACGGACGCCGACGGCACCGCCGAAATCATCGTCGAACATTTCGAGATCGACGGAGCCGCCGTACTCAAAGTCGAAATCGAACCAGCGAACTAGCGCCCGCCCCAGTGCGACGAGCTCCCCAAACGTCCATCAAAAGACGCTCCGAATGGAACCCTCGACGATTCGGAAACTTGGCCATTTCACAGCCCCAGCAGCGAGTCTTGCCGTGTGAAAAACCGGGTCTATTATTCGTCCCGACGCCGAGGTAGCTCAGTTGGTTAGAGCGAGACATTCATAACGTCTAGGTCGGCGGTTCGAGTCCGCCTCTCGGCATTTTTCACGATCGAGCTTCGGGTGGAAGCGGCTCTCCGAGCCGCTTTTTTACTTCACCTGGGCTTGACCCGCGGCTGGCGCCATCCCCGCCGCACGCCGCACCGGCACCTGAACCTCCGCCCACTTGTCCGAGTTCTTCGCCTCCGGCCCGTTGTAGTAAAACGCACGCGGCTCGCCCGCACGCTCCCATTCCGCGTTCGCCGAGAGCCACTCCGTCAGCTTCTCCACCCCGCGGGACACGATCACCGTCCCGTACGGCCCCTGCAACCCCACCGACAGCACCGTCACCGGCTCGCGGTCCACAACCTCCACCGCTCCTTCGGTCCCGACCTTGTTCATGTCCGGCGTGCGGTAGAGAAACGACATCGTCCAGGTCTTTGGAACCGCCACCGTGCTCTTGGTCGCCGGTTCTGAACCCTCGGCATCGCCGCTCTTCCCCACCGTCTTCGCGTCGTCAAACGTGAAGTCCATCTCCACCGGGGATGTCATCTCGATGTCGTGCTTCTTGATGTGCTGGAACAGCGGCCAGAACGCCATGTTCGTGCCCACGTTGCTGTCCGTCGAACTCGTCACCTGGGCCCGTCGGGCCGCGGGGTACTTCTTGAGATCGATCGCCCCCGGCGGCGTCGGGTCCGGGTACCCCTGGGGCAACGGCGTCGTGATCCGTGCCGTCCCCGAACGGAAACCCGCGGGGATCTTCTGGATCTTCGCGTCCAGATCGCCGCCCACACGCTTGACCGTCCAAGAGTCCCCGTCCGCGAGCATGACGTCGCCCGCGGGCTTTTCATCGGTAGGAGGCTCGCCCTTCGCATCAAGGGCGGCACCCGATGCCAGCAAGGCACCGCACCCCACAGCGACACGAACAAGACTCTGACCGACGGACGCGGCACGCGCGATGCATGACTTTGGCATAAAACCTCCGGTAAAGGTTCGAAGCCAACCCAGACCGTAGATTCGCGCTCGTTCGGGAAAAACGAGAGTGGCCCCGCGGTTCCAGCGGTGGGGGATCAATTCAGCGTGGCCGGCCCGTCTCTTGACCATTCCCGTGGTCGCGCTTCATGTGCTCGCTCAGCACGTCCCCGCCAAAGTCGCTCGTCCGATCGTGCCACACTGTGTGAACGTGGTTCGCGTCGTTCTGCGTGTTGTCGTACTCGATCACGAACGAGGGCCCAACGATGCGGTAGTAGTGGGGCTGTCCCGTCTCCATACCGCCCGCCCAGCAGAAGCGGATCGCATCCATGCCCCGCCCCTCCCCGGCCTCACGCATCCGCGCGAGCTCGACCTCCGCCAGATCGCCGCGAAGTCTGTGGGCGTACTCCCCGATCAAGTCATCCAGCAACGCCCGCTGTTCCGCGGACATCTCCGACGCCGCCAGGCCCAGCGGCGGATCAACCCAGATCCCGTCCAAGGGCCGCCCCGGCGTGGTGAGCACATCCGCCGGCGCGCGCGCGTCAAGAACCGCCCTGGTCTGTTGCTCCGCCGTCAGCGACTTGACCAACGCTCGCCCAAGATCCTCGTCAGCCGCGAGCGCCCGCATTCCAGCCAGCAGCCCCGAGCGTGCTTCGCCGGGGTTGGAACCCATAAACATCGGTGTCACCGACACCACCGCGTCCTTCACGCACGTGAAGTTCAGGCACAGGTGGTGCCCTTCGAGCCGCCACCCCCACGCTTTGCCCGCATCGTCCAGCGAACCGAAGACCGTCAGTGCGTACTTGGTGGGATCGCGCACCGGGTTTCCTTTTTCGAGGTCGCGCAGCACGTTCTCCAGCGCCATGATCGCCTCGACCTTCAGCACGCCCTTGCTGCTCATCCCGGTGCGCAAGAGATCACGGGCCGCGATCCGGTCGGCGTCCGTCATCTCGCCGAAGGAGAGCCCGGGCCGATCGCGCGGGATGAAGTGCCAGTCCGCGCGCTCTTTGCTGTCGAGCGAGAACACCGCCTTGGCACGGTGCTCGGGCGTGAGCTGCCCCAAAAACCGCTTCGCCGCCGAGACCATGTCTTTCGAGGAGGCCGCGGGAGGTGCTGGAACACTCGGCCGCCCGTTCGCCGCGATGCCGGCAAGCGCCGACAGAACAAGGAAGAGCGCGATCAATGTGGCAGCACGCGGCGAGTACGTCATGGTGCTCGCAGCATAACAGATTCTGATCAGGCCAATCGTGAGAGCAGAATCCTGCGATCGCCAAGGGCTTAGGCCGCTCGCCGCGCCGCCTTCACCGCCAGTTGCCGCAGCAAGCGCTCCCGATCGCCCTCGCGTGCGAAGCTGGTGAACACCGCCGCCATGCGCACGGGCCCGCGTTCGTCCTCGTCTTCCAGCCACACCACGGTGCCGAACACGAACACGCTCCGCCCGGGCCCGATGTCCGCGTATTGCCCGCGGAACGCCTCGGGAAGCGTGATCTGTAGCGCGATCCGCGTCCCCGGCTCGATCCCGCGATCGAGCTCGAACTGCACGCCGCCCTCGCTGATGTCGTAGGTGTGCCCCTGCAGCGTGAAGTGGTCCTCGTCAAGCAGTCTCACCGCCAACTGCGTGTACGCGGGATTGAGGGCGATGCGTTCAAACTGACGACGGTTCACGTTCGTGTTCACGGCGCGCTCCAGTTCTTCGCTCGAAAAGAGGGCAAATCTTGATGTTCATACCCGCGACAGCCGCAACGAATCCCACGCGGTACCTCTGAAGCATCGGGCCGTTCGGTCGCGCGATGCAGAGTTTCCTCGTCTCACGATCGCCCGTCGTCCCGGGGTTATGCACGGCCCCGCCCGCGAATGCACGCGGTCCCTGAAAAACCTACGCTGTTCACGATGCTCCAACCCCTCCGCGATGCCCAGCACGCCCTCAACGCCCTCGCCGCCGACGCAACCACGGTCGCAGCCATCGAACGCGTCGGCGAACGCCTCGTCGAGTGCTTCGCCGCCGGAAACAAGGCCATGATCTGCGGCAACGGCGGGTCCGCCTGCGACGCCATGCACTTCGCCGAAGAACTCACCGGCCGATTCCGCAAGGACCGCCCGCCGCTCCCCGCCATCGCCTGCACCGACGTCGGGCACATCACCTGCACCGCCAACGACTTCGGTTTCGAGCACGTCTTCTCCCGCTGGGTCGATGCCCTCGCCCGCGCCGGGGACGTTCTCATCGTTCTCTCTACCTCCGGAAAATCAGAAAACATCCTCCGCGCCGTCCGCTCGGGCGCTGCCCGCGGCGCTCTCACCGTCGCCCTCCTCGGCAAGGACGGCGGCAAGCTCAAAGGCATCGCCGATCACGAGATCATCGTCCCCGGGCAAACCAGCGACCGCATCCAGGAACTCCACATGCTCATCCTTCACACTTGGGTCGAGCTCGCCGAAAAGCCGATGTTCAAATAGCCCGCGTCCCCACCCGCAACGGTGCGATCCCGATCCGTGCATCCCACGCAAGGAAGCCCAGATGTCACTCGTATCCGATGTCACCGAAGCGATCGAAGGCAAATCCAAGCCCTCCGGCCCAACCGCTAAACCCATCATCCACCCTCAAACACCCCACGATCGCACCAACGATCTCTTCCACCACCATCGCCAATCCTGGCTCGCGCGCATGACCGAAGCCGCCGGCGGGCACCGGCTCCTCGGCTGCGCCTTTGCCGGAACTTGCATCACCGGCCTCTGGCTCGCCACCTTCACCGTCGGCTTGAGCATCCCCAGCCAGCCCTTCCGCGACCGACTCCTCACCATGGGCTCCACCGCCCCGGACACCGCCAATCAAGCCTCATCCCTCGGCTTCATCGAGGCCGTCTCCGACGTCGCCATGGTGGCGATCTCCTTCACTCCCACAAACCTTGCCCTCCTCTGCTGCGTCTCCGCCCTCGCCGGATGCCTCGGCCGAATGGCCACCACCAACGGAATCGTCCAACGCCACCGTGCCCAGGCCGTCCAAATAGACACCGTCTCTAGCGCGACCACGCCCGCAACTCCGACCACGCCCACCCAGACCGCATCCATCTCCACCACGGAGCGCTCCATCACCTCCTCCGACGCCGACAAGGTCTCCCCACTCGCCCCAGCAATCTCGGCCGTGACCTGGGGCTTCTTCATCTACCTCGTCGCCCTCTCCGGCACACTCATCATCTCCGGCGAGCCCTTCAAGAGCGCCTCCCCCGAGCAGTACATCCGCATGGCCTCTTCCGCCAGCCTCGCCGCCTTCGTCGTCGGCTGGAAGCCCGACATCCTCAACCAACTGCTCGACAAAATGCGCGGCTCCCCCATGTTCGGCAGCGCCCCTGCCAAGTGACTTCGCACGCGGGCAGGGGCACGTACAATCTCCGAGACACCACGGAGACGCCCCATGCCCTATTACACCAAGCTCGGCCTGCTCCCCAAAAAGCGACACGACCAGTTCCGACGCCCCGACCGCTGCCTCTACTCCGAAGAACACTTCGGCACCGAGGGCTTCTCCGGCCCGACGTCCACCATGTACCACATCCAGCCCCCGACCCAGGTCTACGGCTGGAAGCCGATGTACGGCACCAAGGTCCAGTACCTCGAACAAGAAATCATGCGGATGCGCCACCTCCGCTCCGCGCCGCTCCCAAAGAAGGGCGACGCCGTCACCGGCCGCGTCGTCCTATTCGGAAACGCCGACTGCGAGATGGCCGTGTGTAACCCCGCCGAACAGATGGTCGAGCCCGCTACGAGCAAGAACGCTGGCAAGCCCTACCACTTCAAAAACGCCCAAGGCGACGAGGTCATCTTCATCCACTACGGATCGGGCGTCTGCCACACCATGATGGGCACCCTGAAGTTCGGCCCGCGCGACTACCTCGTCATCCCCAAGGGCATCATCTACACCATCATCTGGGACAAGCGCGACCCGACCCGCGCCACTCCCGACGAACCCTCCGTCGAATCCATGCCCTACGGCAAGTTCCTTCTCATCGAAACCACCAACGGTTCGCACATCGCCCCGCCCCCGCGCTACATCTCCAAAACCACCAGCCAGTTCCTCGAACACTCGCCCTACTGCGAGCGCGACCTCCGCCTCCCCGAGTTCCCCATGACCTGGGACGAAAAGGGCGAGTTCGAGGTCCGCATTAAGGCCCGCGACCTCGTCCACAGCTACACCTACCACTACCACCCTCTCGACATCGTCGGTTGGGACGGCTGCTATTACCCCTACATCTTCAGCGCCGACGACTTCAGCCCCATCACCGGCGCGCTCCACATGCCGCCGCCGATCCACCAGACCTTCGAGGCCCACAACTTCGTGATCTGCACGTTCGCGCCGCGGATGCTCGACTACCACCCGCAGGCGATCAAGGTGCCGTACAACCACAGCAACCTCGACTCCGACGAAGTCCTCTATTACGTCAGCGGCAACTACAAGGCCCGCAAAGGCATCGAGTCCGGCAGCCTGACCCTGCACCCCCAAGGCATCCCACACGGCCCGCACCCGGGCACGGTCGAGGCCAGCCTGACCGCGACTTTCACGAACGAGCTCGCCGTGATGTGCGACACCTTCAGGCCGCTCTTCCCGACCCAGGCCGCGCTGGATATGGACGATTCGAACTACCCAAAGAGTTGGGAAGGCGAGCACTTCCCGGGATTGCAATCCGGGAAAATCCACATCAACGGCACCTCAACCCCCAAAGTCCCCGTCCACCGCCACGAATCCGTCAGCAACGTGTGGGCACCGTAAGGTGGAGTGGGCTGCTTCCTCGCGGCAGCTAGATCCGCATGTTTGACCGAGGACTCGGGTACATCGTTGGCGTATCGTTGAGTGATGGAAAACGCGCCAACACGCGCGGCATCGGGGAGGGCGCGATGGGCCCGCCTTTTGCTGCGCGTGCTGTTGATCGTGGTGATCACATCGGGACTCTTTCTATGGTGGTGCTCCAGCGTTGGGCGCGGGTTCTTGCCGAATCATCGTCTCCATCTGTTCATCGACGCTCACAATGAACCTGACGGACAATGGACTTTCTCGAAAGTTGGGAAAGGCAGCGCGGATGTGCCCGATCCGCCTCCCCCAACAGATCCGGCGCTAGTTCGAATCCGGATGGAGGAGAACTCCATGGGCCGTACCGACATGGGCGAATGGAGTTCTTGGCGTGCAAGCAATTGGACAGTGATTTGGATGGTTCGTGGTGATGGCGCGACATGGGGCCTTGGTGAGAAAGACACCCTGCGCGATGAAGTGCTTGGCGCCGCGCTCAGCGACTTCGTTATCGGCGCAGTCGTTCCGGCGTCGGACGCGCTTGCAATTTGGCGGGACATCCCACCCGAGTCAATCAGTCGCAGTGGAAAGGAGTTGCAGTGGTCCGTGTGGCAACACAAGACCAGAGTGATCAAGCTCGTGGCGATCATTGCGGTGTGCGCGTTGATCGGTCTGGCGGTTTCTCGTGCGCTGATTCCGTATCGGAAATAGATAGCTCGATGATCCCTAACTTGCGTCACTGAGATCAGTTCCTCCGCTCTCAGCGTCCTCGACCTCCCACTGAGCGGGTGGGACCGAACCGCCTCGTTCTCCGACCGTCAAGGTCAGCATCGAGACTTCGATGTCGTCCCGGCGAAGCAACGCGCAATCGCGTCAGCCAGCGACGCGGGTGGCCCTCCGAAGTCTCAGCACAAACCCCCCGAATCCTGTACAAACCCCTCCCCTTGCCTCCGCCCACTCCCCGCCTATCCTTCCTCCCCAGCGCCCACTCCGGGCTCCGGGCTTCCAAATCAGGCTTTCGAGGTTTTCCAATGCCCAGTACCTGCCATTTCACCGGGAAAAAGACCAGCTTCGGCAAGAAGCGCGCCTGGCGCGGCCAAGCCGTCAAAAAGGGCGGCTTCGGTCTGAAGCCCACCGGCATCACCCACCGCACCTTCAAGCCCAACCTGCAAGAGGTCACGGCCGTGATCGAGGGTGTGAACACCCGCGTCAAGGCCTCGACCCGGGCCATCCGCCAGGGTCTGGTGGTCAAGCCCCTCAAGCGCAAGTACGGCTACACCCGCCAGCAGAAGGCCGCCGCGGCCCAGTGATCCAAGCCACTGCCCGATCCCCCGCAACCCCGACCTTCGGGGTTGTTTTTTTAGGCGTAGACTCCCCACGGATGAAGTGCGACCACTGCGAGAACGAGGCCACCGTCCACGAAGTGACCCGCAAGAGCGGCGTCACCATCGAGAAGCACCTTTGCGAAAAATGTGCCGCGAGCGGCGGGGTCTCCATCGAACCCAGTTCTCCCCTCGCCGAGGCCGTCAAGTTCGCGCTCAGCAACCCACCCGTCATCGCGATGCCCGTCCCCGGGGCACCCTCGGCGTCACCTGAAAAAACCACCGCGTGCCCCTCATGCGGACGCCCTTTCAGACTTCCGGCCACCGGCCCTCGGCTATTCCCCCATCTCTACTACAAAGTCTTCAGTTCCAGATCTGCCACCACTCAATGAACGGAGAATTTTTGCGGGCAGCGCTTACCCATCACGTCGACGGGTTGCAAACGTCTGCTCGGCGGTTGCCGAAAAGCCCGAATCCCCGAGCGCCCAGAACGTGCTCGGCGATCTCGAAGCACGAAACCAGCGCCGCATCACCCTCCGCAAGCAACTCGACGACGCGGTCCGGGGCGAGCAGTACGAACTCGCGGCCACGCTCCGCGACCAGATCGCCAAGCTGAGCGAACTGGGAATCCTCCCACCCAGCCCCCCGCCGAGCGATCCGCCGGGCCATCGACCAGGCTCGCCCGGACCGACGCCCCACGGATGAGGCGGTCCCGTCCGAGCCACGGCAAGGAGTTCGCAAATGTTCCCGGGCAGTTCACTCCCGTCATACGAAACCCAAACCGAATGGCTCCGCGGGAACGGCGCGGACGCCGACGTGGTGATGTCCTCCCGCGTGCGCATCGCCCGGAACCTGGCCGGTCTCCCATTTGTGGCCCGCGCCACCCACGTCGAGCGCCAGCACGTCCTCGATGCCTCCCGTTCGCGGATCCTTGCCTGTGGATCGCGCGACCCTCTGATCTGGGTGAACCTCCACGAGTGCGCCCAGTTCGAGCGCACGCTGTTGGTCGAACGCCACCTGATCTCCAAGCAGCACGCCAAGGGCAAGCCTCAGTCCGAAAAACCCGGAACGCCCAAGGCCGCCACCCGTACCGTCGACGACCCTCGCGGCGTCGCGATAGCCGTGCCCGGCGAGCGGGTCTCTATCATGGTCAACGAAGAGGACCACCTGCGCATCCAGGTCATCCGCAGCGGACTCGCCCTCGCCGACGCCTGGAACGAGATCGATCAGCTCGACGACAACCTCGAAGCCGGGATCGACTACGCCTTCTCCCCGCGCTTTGGGTACGTCACCGCCTGCCCCACGAACGTGGGCACCGGCGTCCGCATGAGCGTCATGCTGCACCTGCCCGCCCTGAAGATCACCGGCGAGATCGAGAAGGTCAAGCGTGCCGCCTCGGACATGAACCTCGCCGTCCGCGGGTTCTACGGCGAGGGCTCCGACGCCGCCGGGGACTTCTATCAGATCTCAAACCAAACAACCCTGGGCAAGACCGAAGGCGTGATCCTCCACGAACTCCAGAACGAGATCATCCCGCGCGTGATCGAATACGAACGCGCGGCCCGGCGCACGCTGGCGACCAAGCGACGAGCGTCTCTCGAAGACCAGGCCTTCCGCGCGCTCGGCGTCCTCACGAACGCACGCCTGCTCGCGACAGACGAGACGATGCACATGCTCAGCCATCTCCGCCTGGGAGTGGTCATGGGGATCGTTCCGTCCATCCCGGTCTCCACCGTCAACCATCTGATGCTGCTCGTCCAGCCCGCGCATCTCCAGCGCGTTCTCAACACCGAGATGGACCAGGAGCAGCGCCGGGCAGCGCGGGCCAACCTCGTGCGGGCCAGGCTCGCGGCTCAGCATTGAAGTGGTGCGTGCCACCATCTACGCTGCACCCCGCGCTCCCCAGGCTCTGTTCAGGACCTCGGAGGCTCCCCGCTCCTTGGCAGACATTTCTCCGTGCCTTTGGAGGTTCGATATGCCGATGTTCCTCGCGTTTGTCGTTTCGTCGGTGCTGGGTCTGGCCGCGCTTCAAGCCCAACCGTCCATACCACAGCCTGTTCCGTCTCAGGCCGCGGACAAAGCACCCTCGCTCGAGCCGTTGAGTCTCGTCGAGTTCGTCACGCCGGCCCGCAAGGGAGAGCTCCCGGAGATCATCCGCAAGTTCAACGCTCTGGGCCGCGGGTTGATCGTTCTTGATCCCTCGATGCCGGCGGGCGAGCTGCCGGTACGGCTCGACCCGGGCGTCCGCCTCCTCGATCTCCGGTACAACAACGGAATCCACCTGATCCGCGGCGACCACCCGCGGATCGAAGGGCTCTGGCCGCAGTACCACGGGCTGAGCACCGGGCTCGGCAAGAACCTCGTCATCAGCGACGTCATCACCTCAAAAATGCCCATCGAGAACTGGGAAGGGAAACTCGCGCCCCTCGCCAACACAACCCCGGCCGACATCAGGGACTATCCCAACGCACACAATCACTACCAGAACGTTCTGAGCGAGGTCTTCAATTTCTCAAACCAGGTCAACGGCGTCGCCTTCTGGGGCGATAGTTGGGGGCTCGCGCCCGGCTCGAAGGTCTGGGGCGGCTTCTTGAGCGCGCGATCCATCCCGATCCACCCCGGCATGGCCGGGCGCGAAATCCTCTGCATCCCGCCCGATCAACCCGCGTTCAAGGACGAGGACTTCGACGCGCAGCTCGTCGGACTGGAGATCGACGTGCTCAACCTCGGCAAGCCGGGGGTGTATCCGAACCTCTCCAAGGTCGCGCTCCAACTCGTCGGCTTCGGCAAGCCGAACTCGCTGGCCATCGAAATTCGCTCCGAGGATTCGGGGGTCGAGACCGACCAGCGCCGCGGCGTCTTCGAGGCTGCCATGTACATCAAGAACGCCCTGGCCGACTACGGCCGGGTCATCGTCGCCGACTTTGACCACGCCAGCATGGGGCTCGACTTCCGGAAAGCGATTTTCCGCGACGGCGCCGCCCAGTTCCGCACCGAAGGTCCCGGGACCGGCATCGTCTTCAACGGGCACACCGCTGGCGAGGTCTACGGCGGTCTCCGCTGGCCGAACTTCGCCGACCAACGCGGCTTCCTCACTCTTCGGATGGGAGACGGCGGGTTACGCGTCGCCAACCACGACAACACCAAGGAAGCCATCGTCGTCGATAACTTCGGGGGCGTGTATCTCAACGGCGACGTGTACGTGAACGGTCAGAAACTCGACCAGGCCGCGCTCAAGGGCACGGCTCCGATCAAGCCGTTCGTTGGACCTAAGACCACGCTGTGGATCATCGGGGGAGTCGCCGCGGTATTCGCCGCCCTGTA
>JBGAOD010000124.1:0-10523 GCA_044221955.1 Phycisphaerales bacterium
GAGCGTTGGATCGGCGGTCCCGTGGTGGTGCGGGAACGCCCATCGCTCGTAGACGAAGGCGACGTGCATCAACCGCCGTGCCTTGCGGCAGCGCGGGCACGCGCGCGGTGATAGCGGTTCGGCCGGTGGGTCGCTTCCATTCTGGCCACGCCGGTAGGTGAACTCAACGTCCACGCCGTCCCCCGGCGCGCACGAGCACCGCGCCCTGATCCGCGCGAGTTTCTCCATTCTCTGCAGCCGTCTCTGGATGCTCACGGCGGCCTCCTTCCCGGGTCAACCCATGTCGGGAGCGTCCGATGATGATGGGATTTCCCATCGGGCTTCTATTGGCGTCACCGTCACCGGCCTCCCCAGCCTTCGCTGCGCCGCGGCCACCGCTTCCAGCTCCCGCTTTTGCTCGGTCCGGTCGAGCGCGGCCTCGTTGAGGATCTTGATCGCTTGCGGCGTCAGCTCGCCGTCCTCCGAAGGCGGCCCCCAGTCGTACTCCACCTTGGGGATCGGGCAGTTGCGATCCAGCCGCGCGATCTCCGCGTAGTCCTCGTCGGCCCGGGCGATGGTGCGGCGGATGTTCCAGTACGTCCCGGGGTCGGTGTCGCACGGTTCGACGAGCCGCCGGTCCGGCTGGTCCCTGAGAACCTCTTTGCACAGGTGCGTCAGAGCCCAGCACGGCTGGATCCCGTGGTGCTGCAAGAGCACCCGTGACTTCTTCTCTAGTGCCGCCAGCTTCTGTTTGAGCCTGCTCATGGCTGGTGGTCTTCCTTGCTCGCGGTCACGGTCTCCAACGCTTCCACCCGTTCGGCCAGCTCGTCCAGCTCAATGCTCTCACGGCTGAACTTCAGGAGCGCCGTCGAGGCCGAGACGCGGGCCGCGTAGGGGGCGGCCTGGTCGCCGCAGATTTTGGCCAGGGTCTGCACGGCCAGCGGCGCGTACCTCTGCGTGATCGCGATCGCCTGCGCGAACCCGCGCCGCCGCGCGTTGCGGTAGGCGCGGCCGAACTCGGGCTGGTCGAGCCAGCGGTAGAGCGTCTTCTCGTCGATCCCCAGCGCCTTGGCCGCCTCGCGCACGGTGGGGTGGTTGAGCAGCGCGACGACGCCCTCTTCCTGCTTGGGGGTGAGGTTGTCGAGCGCGATGCCGGACATGCTCAGGCAACCTCCGACAGGCGTAAACGCAGAGCCCGCCCCGCTCGCGCCTTGGTTGGCGACGTTGGCCCGTGCCGCGTCGGGTGGAAGGGACCGTACCTCGCTCCCAGGAACGCGAGCCCGCCCCCAGCGCCAACGTCTCCGCTCGCGGCGCATTCGGACTCCGGCTGCGACCCCCGGGCGTGGCGAAGAGATCCCGGACCTGCGGGACAACGCACCCCGCGCTGAGTTGCCCACATTCTGCGAATCCTCGCCACATCGCCTTGATGCGGGCGGCGACTCTCGGCTTCATGGGACCAACGCGGGCGCTGTTGCCCGCAAGCTCTCACACAAAGGAAAGCACGATGACCTCCAAGACCAACGCCAGCACGAAGCCGAAAGCCACCAAGAAGACCCCCGACAGCACCGAACGGCTGCGCAAGGCTGCTATCGCCGAGATCCGTGCCCGGATCGACGGCCACGAGGGCAAGAGCAGCGCCAGCACGAACAGCGCGCCCGGGGAGGTAGAAGCGGTGGACGCGGCGGCGAGCGCGAACATCCCCAGCGCCATCAGCGCGAACGACCAGATCAACGGGTCCATGGATCAACCCTCCAAAGGGAAGAAGACCAGCAACAAGGGAATCGAGAAGGCCAAGGCCGACAAGCCCAAGCGTCTCAGCGGGCTCGACGCGGCTGCTGAGGTTCTGGCCGCGGCCCGGGCGCCCATGAACTGCAAGGACCTCTGGGCGGCCATCGACGCGGGCAAGCTCTGGAAGACTGGCGGCAAGACCCCGCACGCCACGCTCTACTCGGCGATCATCCGCGAGATCGCGGCCAAGGGATCGCAGTCCCGGTTCAAGAAGACCGAGCGCGGGCTGTTCACGCTGAGCAGCAGCGTCTGAACCGAGCATCACGCACCTCCGACTCCAGCCGCGGCGTGCAGCGCGGTTTTTCCTTCGGCCACCTTCTGCCGTGACGGTGACCGACGAGCCGGGGGCTTCCGGCCACTCGAACCCGGCGCTTCGGAAGTCCCGGTCTTCCTGTTCGATTGCTCCGCTGCCACCCGTTCGGCCTTCTTCCCCGTGAACGTCTCCCATCGCTTCACGATCACGTCGCAGTACAGCTCGTCGAGTTCCATGAGGAACGCGCGTCGCCCGTGCTGCTCGCAGGCGATGAGGGTTGATCCGCTCCCGCCGAAGAGGTCCAGCACGTTGTTCCCCGGCTTGGACGAGTACGCGATGGCCCGTGCGGCCAGCTCCGTCGGCTTCTCCGTGAGATGGACCATCTTGCTCGAGTGCAGCTTCTTGACGTTCCACACGTCGGGGACGTTGCTGGGGCCGTAGAAGTGATGGCTAGCCCCCTCCTTCCAGCCGTAAAACGCCCACTCGTGGTTGCCCATGAAGTCCTTGCGCGTGAGGACCGGGTGCTCCTTGACCCAAATCACGGCCTGACTGAAGTACAGGCTGTTAGCCCTGAGCGCCGGCGGGTAGTTCCCGCAGTTGGCGTACCCGCCCCAGATGTAGAACGATCCTCCCGGCACCAGCACCCGCGCGATGTTCCCGAACCACGCGGCCAGCATCCCGTCGAACGCCGCGTCGGTCACGAAGTCGTTGGCGAGCGGCCTGTCCTTGGCGCGGAGCTTCTTCGAGGTTCCCTTGGCCTTGCCGGGGTCCCGCGCCACGTCGAACTTCTGGTGGTGCTCGCCGGAACCGGCCTTGGAAGGAGCGAACGACGACAGGCCCGCCGCGATCGCGTTGTTTGAACGTGGTTCAACCTTGACGTTGTACGGCGGGTCAGTGTTGACGAGGTGGATCGCCGCGCCGTCGAGCAAGCGGTCGAGGTCACCAAAACTCCCCGAGTCCCCGCAGAGCAGCCGGTGCTCGCCCAAGATCCACAGATCGCCCTTCGCCGTCGTCGCAGTGTCCGGCGGCTCGGGAACTTCATCAGCATCAACCAGCCCGACGTTACCCTTCGGTGCCATGATCTCGGCCAGATCGTCGCCGAACCCCAGCAGGTCCAGGTCGAACCCGAGTTCCTTCAACTCACCGATCTCGACGGGCAGCAGCTCCATATCCCACTCGGCGATCGAGGCCGTCTGGTTGTCGGCGATGCGGTACGCGCGGACCTGCGCCGGCGTGAGCCCGGTGGCCACATGCACGGGCACGGTCTCCAGCCCGAGCTTGATTGCCGCCTTGAGCCGCGTGTGCCCGACGATCACCACGCCGTCACCATCCACCACGATCGGCTGCCGCCAGCCGAACTCGGCGATCGAACGAGCCACGGCGTCCACGGCGGACTCGTTCAGGCGAGGGTTGGACTCGTAGGGGCGGATCGAGTCGACCGAGCGAAGTTCGACGTGCATGGGTCCTCCTTGACCGGCGCGCGGAGCGATCGGTGGAAGTATATCAACACTATGTACTTTCGGCTACTATTTGTATACGTTTAACACATCAGGCGGCGCACCCGAACGGTTCGGCGTTGGCCCCTGATCCCCGCGTGTGGATTCCCGGATCACTTCGTGGCGGTGACGTGGCTCGCGCCCTGGGAATCCGCCAACACCATATTGATCAACGGCTCGAACGACGAGCACTCGGTGAAGCGGCGAAGACGACGGTGCGCGAAGCCCACCTACAGGCACGGCCGGTGCCCGGCACAGAGCGTGAAGCCATCAATCGCGTCTTCATTGGCGCTGATGAGTACCCATTCGGTCGTGGTGGCCGCGTGGAGCTGCACGGACCAGTGGGGCCGATCCGGGCGCACTTGGTACCGGCCGAACACGACGACCACTCGGACGTGGCCACCAATCAGAACCACCGCGCTTGTGCTATTCTGACCACATATGCGAGGCAATCGCGTTTGGCTGTGGGATAGACATGGTTAACGGATCGAACGACGAACAGAGCGGAGCGGTCGCCCAGTTGCTGTCTCAAGGACGGCACCGAGAGGCCATTACGCTCGTCTACGATGAGCTTCGCATGATCGCCGCGCATTTGATGCGAGGTGAACGCACGGACCACACTCTCCAGGCGACCGCGCTGGTTAACGAGGCGTGCGCCCGTATGCTGGGTGGCGAACAAAGGCGGTGGGACAGCCGTGCTGCGTTTTACAAAGCCGCCGCCGACTCGATGCGGCGTGTGCTGATCGATCACGCTCGCGCCCGCGGTGCCCTGAAGCGTGGCCGAGGGGCGAAGCGTCTCCCATTGTCTGCTGTGAGTCTGGCAAGTTTGCCCGATCCTTCAACTTTGTTGTCGCTCGATGAGGCATTCTTACGCCTGGAAAGACAGGAGCCGTACATCGCGGATATTGTTCGGTTTCGGTTCTATATGGGTATGAGCTCTGAGCAGACGGCCGAAATCCTCGGACAGTCGGTGCGCACGGTGCAGAGAGACTGGCAGTACGCAAGAGCGTGGTTCCTCTCGGAGCTCGGGGGCACCGATCCATGAATGTTTGAGGAATGAATGCAGGAAAGATCAGCACGTGAACTCTTCGGGAAAGCTCTTGATCTTCCCGCCCGTGAGCGGATCCCGTTCCTTGTTGGGGCATGCGGGACTGACAACGCCTTGCTCGATCGGGTGATGAAGTTGCTCAGTGCGCATGAAGAAGAAAGCAGCTTTCTGAGCTCTCCCACCGCATCCGCCGTCCACCCGGTCGCGAGCCCTATCGAGAGACCCGAGAGCCTAATTGGGCGGTATCGAATTCTACAACTGATCGGCGAAGGCGGGTTCGGCTCGGTGTTCATGGCCGAGCAGCGTGAGCCGGTGGTGCGGCGCGTGGCGCTCAAAATCGTTAAGCTAGGAATGGATACCGAGCAGGTGATCGGGCGCTTCGAGGCTGAGCGGCAGGCGCTCGCGTTGATGGACCACCCGAACATTGCCAAAGTGCTTGACGCGGGCTGTACTGAGACCGGGCGACCGTATTTCGTCATGGAACTCGTATCGGGCGAACCGATCACGCAATACTGCGACGCGAACAAGCTTTCAATCGACGAGCGTCTTGGTCTCTTCAGGCAGGTGTGTTCCGCCGTCCAGCACGCGCATACCAAGGGGATCATCCATCGTGACATCAAGCCTAGCAACGTGCTCGCCACTACTCAGGACGGGCGTCCGTATGCGCGCGTCATAGACTTTGGGATCGCCAAGGCAACCGCGTCGCGATTAACCGAGCGGACACACTTCACAGCGTATGGTGTGTTCATCGGGACACCGGAGTACATGAGCCCGGAACAGGCGTTGGGAAGCGTGGACATCGACACACGCACCGATGTCTACTCGCTGGGCGTACTGCTCTATGAGTTGTTGGTCGGCGAGCCGCCCTTCGATGCCAAGTCATTGCGGGCGGCTGGGTACGGGGAGATGCAGCGGATTCTTGCCGAGATGGACCCTCCCACACCATCGTCGAAGGTTTCGCTCGCGCCGGACCGGCTCGCGCGTATTGCGTCGAAGCGGAGCGTTGATCCTGAGCGGTTGGGGCGCCTAGTTCGGGGCGAGCTGGACTGGATCGTTATGAAAGCCCTCGAAAAGAACCGCTCTCGGCGGTACGAAGGGGCGGGTGCCTTCGCCGAGGACGTGTCGCGTTACCTGCGACGCGAGCCGATCCTCGCTGCGCCGGTCAGCAACGCCTATCGCGTGCGAAAGTTTGTGGTTCGCAACCGCGTTCTCGTTGCCGCTAGTACTGCCATCTTGGCTTTACTCATCTGTGGGATCGCCGGAACCAGCTGGGGAATGGTCCGAGAGGCGCAGCAGCGTCGCGTCGCTGACGCCGCTCGGGCGGTCGCCCTGGCCGAGAAAGCCGCTGCTGATTCGGCGCGGAGCGATGCTGAGACGCAGAGATCACGCGCCGACGCTCGCGCCGCAGAGGCCGAGTGGCAGTCATATGTTGGCAACGTCAGCGCGGCGGCCGCTGCGGTTCGAATCGGCGAGCACTCGCAGACGACTCAATATCTCGACGCTTGCCGCGAAGACCTGCGAGACTGGGAGTGGGAGTACCTTCGCGCGCTCGCCGAGCCGAGCTTCGCCGTGCTTCGCGGCCACACAGACCGAATCAACAGCCTGGCATTTCGCCCGGACGGAAGCGAGGTGGCCACCGGCTCCTCTGACGGGACATGCGCGGTGTGGCGAACCGAAGACGGGCGGCGGGTCGCGGTGCTTGGTGGACACGCCAGCGCCGTGCTGTCCGTGGTCTGGAGCCCCGACGGCCGTCGGATCGCGACCGGATCCTCTGACCATACCGCTCGGATATGGGACTCGTCAGCGCACCACCAATTGCTTGAACTCCGTGGCCACACTCGCCCGATCACCAGCGTGCGTTTCGCGCCCGACGGTGCACGAGTGCTCACGGCATCGGACGACGGAACCGCGCGACTATGGGATGCCTCGGAAGGCAGCGCGGTTGTAACGCTAGTGGGGCATGATGGCCCTATCGAATCCGCGATGTTCAGTCCTGATGGGAAGGCGGTTGCTACGGCTTCTCAGGATTCGACGGCCCGGGTTTGGTCGTCAAACAACGGAGTACTGGTCGTCGTGTTGCACGGGCATCGTGGCTCCGTTCACCGTGTTGTTTTCAGCCCGGACGGGCGGTTGTTGGCGACCTGCTCGGATGACGCGACGGCGCGGCTCTGGAACGCCTCCAGCGGCGAGCTACTTCACACCTTGTCGGGCCACAACGGCTCAGTGAACGACGTGTGCTTCAGCCCGGACAGCACGCTTCTCGCCACCGCAGGAGATTGGAACGACAAGACCATCAGACTCTGGTCCGCGACCACCGGCGAGTTGAAGTCTGAGTGCAAGGGCCACACTCAACGAATCAATTCCGTAAGTTTCAGCTCGGACGGTCGATTCGTGGTATCAGGATCGGCTTGGAACGAAAGTGTGGGTCGCATTTGGGATGCCCGGAATGGCGCGTTCCTCGGCGCTCTCCGAGCGCACACCTTTGATGTTCTTGGTGCGACGGTCAGCGCGGATTCGCGGCAAATAGCCACGTGGGGCGTGGATCACGAAGCCCGACTTTGGGATTCTGCGCCCAACCGACACGCCACCCTCACCGGGCACCGATGGTTTGTCCGCTCCGCGAGATATTCTGCTGACGGGGAGCGGATTGTTACCGCCTCCGATGACACAACGGCCCGGGTGTGGAACTCCGATTCGGGAGAAACGCTCGGCCTTCCCGCGATGCATGATTCGCGGGTGTGGTCAGCGACGTTTAGCCCGGACGGAAGCCGCATCGCAACAGGGTCGCAAGACAGAACGGCGCGGATTTTCGATAGCTATAGCGGGGAAGTGCTTATCACCCTGGTCGGGCACGAAGGGACGGTCGGTGCATCAGAGTTCAGCCGAGACGGCAGACGGGTGCTCACGTCGTCTGCGGACAAGACCGCTCGGATCTGGGACGCGACGACGGGCAAGGCACTCCTAGTCGTTCCGGCGCATTCCGCGCCGATCCAATCGTCTCGTTTCAGCCCCGACGATTCGCGGTTCGTTACCGCTTCTCTCGACGGCACCGCGAAGGTCTGGGACTCCTCCACCGGACAACTCCTCGCCACGCTGGACGCCCACGCGGGGGAGGTTGGAAGCGCCGAGTTCCGCCCTGACGGCGCAGAAATCGTGACCGGACATAGAGATGGCAGCGCAAGAGTGTGGGATGCCAGGAGCGGCGATCGACGGCTCACGCTTCAAGGACATGTGGGATGGGTGATGGGATCCACTTACAACCCCATGGGTACTCGGATTGCCACCTGCTCCACCGAAGGCACCGTTCGCATCTGGGATGCTCGCACGGGGCGACAGCTCTTGGAAGTGCCAAACGAGCAAATCGCGGCCAGCGCCTATGGCGTCGCCTTCAGCCCTGACGGCAAGCGGCTGGTAGTTGCCCGCTCATCGTCGCCGCTGGTGCTCGATACGCTCACAGCGTCGCAAATACGCAGTCCGTTGGATGGTTTCCTCGCGACCAAGTCGTCAGTAACCTCGACAGTGCGCTCGATCTCGACCTTGCTCGATGATCCGTCCTCCGCTCAACGGGCCGTTGCGTCCGCTTCGTGGCCCGACGATGCATCACGCCGGGCCGCCCTTGCCGTGCTGCACGACATTCTTGTAGGAAGCCCCGACCAAGAGGCGGCGAATCTCACGACGGCCCTCACAACTCGGGAGTTTGCCCGACCGTTGCTCCTCCGGAAGGACCTTGCCCCAGAAACACTCGCGATGGCGATCGAGCTCTCACGCAGAGTGGCGCGACTCATCCCAGAAGCACCTCAGTACCTGGACGTGGTCGTGTTTGCGCTGTACCGCGCAGGCGACTACGAGGGGTGCGCCCGCACGCTCGCCGAGCTCCGCCGCCGGTTCACACTGCTCGGGTTCGACCGCGACCCCTACCACGTCGCGTTCCAGGCGTTGACGATGGCCAAACTGGGACGCGAGACTGAAGCCTGCGAAGCCATACAGGAGCTTGGCGAACTCTGTCGCAACTTGCGAGCTTCCAAGGACCCGAACCTCTCGCTTCTCTTCGAAGAAGCAGCGAGCGAACTGGACCGGGCCGAGTCGGGCCGCCGGTAGAGGGTTTTTCAACAAAGGAGAATCTTGGTGTCGCGTCGAGCCGCCGATTGCGCCTGGAACAGTGGTGCATGCGGTGGTTTACCTCGCGCCAAGGGAGTCCGTGGTCTGCCAAAGGGAGAAACGTTCCATGAGAAAGCGCCGCCTGTTTAAAGAGAAGCCCGATGTTGGCGTCGGTCTCGCGGTGAATGCCGTCGCGTTCTTTATGCTCGCGGCGGTCGTTCTGACGAGCATGCTCGGCGCATCGCGCGCGGCCGGGCAGTGTACGATGTGGTTGCCGAGTACGGGTTCGGGGTTCAATGGCCGCGTGAACGCGATCGTCGTGTGGGACCCTGACGGGCCCGGGCCGCAGGCCCCATTGCTTGTTGCTGGTGGTGCCTTTACGACGGTAGACGGGATCACGGTGAATGGGGTTGCCGCGTGGGATGGCGCTTCGTGGCACGCGCTTGCAAACGGCATCGATTACATTTCCTCGGGCCTATCTGTTCGGGCGCTGTGTTCCTATCAGGGCGATCTTTATGTGGGGGGAGAGTTTATCTCTGCGAGCGGTGTCGAGTGTGAGGGCATCGCGCGGTGGAACGGGAGTTCTTGGTCATCGCCCGGGATTGCGTACTGCACCGGCTGGGTGAACGCGATGATCGAATTTGACGGGCACCTCGTGGTCGTTGGTGGATTCAACCAGATCGGAGGAGTGGGTGCCAACTCGATCGCGTCATGGAACGGCAATTCTTGGAGTTACATCCCATTCGACGGCGGTCTTGCGGATTTTTCGCAGAGAATCCTCTTCCTCGGGGGTGCCGTTGCGGTAAGTAATCACCAGCTCTTTGTCGGCGGGCGGTTCCGAATGGTCGGCGGCTTGGGAGATGGTCCACCGGTGTCGACGACCAACATTGCCATGTGGGACGGCACATGGCACGCCGTTGGATCGGTCGGACTCACCTCGCTAATGGATAGTCCGAGCGCGGAACTTCCAGTCTCGTACTCCACGGCCCTGACATTTCTCAACGGCGATTTGGTTGCGGGCGGTTTCTTCGACCATGCGGGAGGAGTTCCGGCCAGCAACATCGCTCGATTCAACGGCACGGCGTGGGAAGCAATAGGAAGCGGAATGAACGACGCCGTTCTTGCCGCTGAGGTGTTCGACGGGAAGCTCTATGCCGGCGGACGTTTTACCGCTGCGGGCGCCGCTCTCGCGAGCTACATCGCGTCATGGAACGGCACGTCCTGGCAGGGGGTAAGCGGCGGGCTCGATACCTGGGTGTACACGCTTCGCTCATCGGGGGCTCACCTAGATGTCGGCGGCGATTTCACGCAGGCCGGGAGTCAATCGAACAACCGGTGGGCACGTCTGACCTCGGCTGTCGAGCTGACGATCACCCAGCAGCCGATCAGCCAGTCCGTATGCCAGCTCGGGTCCGCTACTCTCACGGTCGGAGCCACGGGAACCACTCCCACCTATCAGTGGCGAAAAGGGGCAATCAATATCCCCGGCGCTTTAAGCTCAAGCCTGACGCTGTCGGGTATTTCCGCCGCGGACGCTGGCCAGTACGACTGCGTCGTGACCAACGGCTGCGGGTCGGTCACCAGCTCTGCCGCGACGATCACGGTCAACGCAGGTCCTGTCATCACGCAGCAGCCGATCGGGCAGGAGTTCCCGCCGCTGGCCGCGCACTCGTCGTGGACGTTCACTGTCGCGGCGGTGGGAGCGACCGGGTACCAATGGCTCAAGGACTCCACACCCATCCCCGGCGCGAACCAGTCCAGCCTGAGCCTCAGCAACCTCTCGGAAGCAGACAACGGTTGGTATTCCTGCGTCGTAAACGGACCGTACTGCTCGACCACGAGCTCCGCGGTATCGATCCGT
>JBGAOD010000125.1:0-10591 GCA_044221955.1 Phycisphaerales bacterium
CGTGGAGGGCGGCCGCGATCTCGCGGTGCTCCGGGCCGTGCTGCTGGCGGAGCTTTACGAGCCCGTTGCGAAGCGAGACCTCGGCGTATTCGACGAGCCCGGCGGCCTTGCCGGTGCCGAGCCCGGTGTAGACCTCGGCCCAGAGGCGACGGAGGGCCTGGTCGATCTCGGGCTCGTCGGCGAAGGCGCCGGTCTCGAGGCGGAAATAGAGCCGCCCGAGACCGGACCCGACGATCGCGCCCAGCTCGGGCCGCGAGGGGTCGGCGTTTGGAAGGGCCTCGCGGAGCAGCTCGGTCACGGCCCGCGCGCGCACGCTCTCGGCGCGTGCTTGCTCGCGCTGCGCGGCTTCCCGGGACCGAGACTGCGCGGCGTTCGCGAGACTGAACGCGACGGCGACCCCCGCGCCCGCGAGCACGGCGGCGGCGACGCCCGCGACGACCAGCCTGCGCTTGTTGATCGCGATGGCCTTGCGGAGCAGGTACCAGCCCGATCCGCTGCGGGCCTCGACGGGGTGCCCGGCGAGGAAGCGTTCGAGGTCGCGCGCGAGCCCGGCCGCGGACTGGTAGCGGCGGTCCTTGGACTTGTTCATCGCGCGAAGAATGATTGCTTCGAGGTCGGGGGGGATGGAAGCGTCGCGTTTGGCGGGCGGGACCGGCTCGGTCTCCGCGATGGTCCGTGCGATCTCAAAGATCGACCCTTCAACTTTGTAGGGCATCGAGCCGCACATCAGGCGGTAGAGGATCACGCCCAAGGAGTAGACGTCGGTCAGGGCGTCTACGTCGTCGGGCTTGCCGGAAGCTTGCTCGGGCGAGGCGTAGGCGGGGGTGCCGGCGAAATCCCCGGTCATCGTTGCACGGAGTCCGCCGGCTTTGGCGATGCCGAAGTCGAGCACGACGGGGCGGCCTTCGGCGGTGACGAGGACGTTGTCGGGTTTGAGGTCGCGGTGGATGACACCGTTGAGATGGGCGTGGTGGATGGCGTTGCAGACGGCGACGAAGACGCCGAGGACGGAGCGTTGCCGCTCGCTGGCTGCGCTTCCGGCGGGCTTCCAGGCGTCGAGCGGCACGCCGTCGACGAACTCCATAACGACCGCGATGCGCCCGTCGGCGAGGACGCGGGACTCGAAGACGGTGACGATGTTGGGGTGGCGGAGCCGGGCGGCGATTTCGGCCTCGCGTTCGGCGCGGGCGCGTTGGCGGGGCGACGCCTTGCTGCCCGCGGCCAGTGTCTTGATCGCGACTTTGCGCGAGGTGGACTGTTGGATCGCGAGGTAGACAATCCCTTGGGAGCCGGTGCTCAGGACGCCCTTGGTTCGGTAGCCCGGGATGCGCGGCGCGCCCTCGGGGGGCAGGGCCGACGACGCCATGGCGCGGACGCGGTCGACGAAGCGGGTGTCGTCGCGAGCGGCGTTGATGCGGGCCATGCACTCGGCGCACGTCGCCAGGTGCTCGCTCGCCTCCGGCGAGACGTCGTCGCCGTGCGCGAGCCGCGCGATCTGCACTTCGTTGAGACACGGGCTGGTGGTCTCGGGCACGTCAGGCGTCCTCCTCGAAGGCCTCGGTCAGGGTGGCGACGATCTCGCGGAGTTTCTTGGCCACGCGGCTCTTGGCGACGTAGACCTGGTCGATGGTCATGCCGCAGCGGTTGGCGGCCTCGGCCACGGGGACCCTCCGCAGGGCGAAGAGCTCGAACGCCAGGTAGGTTCGGTCGTCGATGCTCGACTCGTCGCCGAGCATGGTGATCGCTTGCGAGAGGATCGCGCGGTCGCGCTCGTCCTCCCAGATCGAGCGGAGCGTGGGTTCGTCGACGGATTCGACGGCAGAGACGGAATCGGCGTTTGTCTCTTTGCCGCCGCGACGGATCACGCGCAGCGCCGTGTGGTGCCCGATCCCAAGAATCCAGGAACTCAGCCGACCCTTGGTGCGGTCGTAGCGCCCCTCGCGGTAGGCCTTGACGAACTCGGCGAGGGCCTGCTGGGCGGCCTCGTCGGCGTCGCTGGCGTTGAGCCCGAGTCGGCGCGCGAGCCCGGTGAGCACGGGACGGTAGCGTGAGTCGATCTGGGCCCAGGCCGGTTCGTTCTGGAGATCGCGCAGGGCGTCGAGCAACCTGGTGGTCGTTTTCGTTGCGAAGATCGAATCCGGGCTCGCCACCCTGTCACCCCCGTGCAGTATACCGAGGAAGCGTGATTGGCCGGCATTTTCTTCAGGTCGCGATCACAACCGGCGGAGCGTGCAGGCGTGGAACGGCCTGCCCTCGCGGCGGTACTTGCGCTCGAAGTTCGTTCCCACCAGCTCGCCCTCACCGGCGGAATCGGGCGGCGCAAACTCAAGCCGCTCG
Organism: Phycisphaerales bacterium; assembly: GCA_044221955.1. Taxonomy (GTDB): domain Bacteria; phylum Planctomycetota; class Phycisphaerae; order Phycisphaerales; family UBA1924; genus CAZCPB01. Next base: position 2,338 of record JBGAOD010000125.1, read on the forward strand.
AAGAGTCTGGCACGGTTCTCGGGCACAGAGGGCGTCCTGTCGATCGCCCTCCCCGTCACCTCGTTCAAGTGCGGCTGCATCCACTCCCAGTACTCCGCGTGGTCGGTAACGATCCGAAGTTCGCCGCCGGGCGCGAGGACGCGGTGGGCCTGGACGAGGAAGGGAACCTGGACCACGCGGCGCTTGTGGTGGCGCGATTTGGGCCAGGGGTCTGAGAAGTAGAGGTGAATGACAGACGCCACGCGGTCGGGCACACGCCAGCGCAGGAACTCGACCGCGTCGGCGTGCAAGACGCGGACGTTCCTGAGCCCCGCGCGGCGCACGCGGTCGGCGGTGTAGGCGTAGAACTCGCGGGCCCATTCGATTCCCAGGAGGTTCACGTCGGGGTGGGCGGTGCCGTGCTGAAGCAGGAACGTGCCCTTCCCGGAGCCGATTTCGATTTCGAGCGGCAGTTCCGGCCGGACGAACCAGCGGCGCGGGTCGATCCGCGCCGACATGGGGTCGGTGGCCGCGGCGTCGGGGATCGGTGGGAGTTCCTCGGGTGAAATCCCCACCACGCCCGGGGCGGGGTCCAGCTCGCGGTCATGTCCAAGCCCGAACGACATGCAGAGTTTCCTAGGGGGGGGAAAGTTGGCGGGTCCGAACGGAAAGCGTATTGGGCCTGGGCACGCTTCCCACCGAGGACGGGCATCGAATCGTCGAACTTGCCTCGGAGAGCGTGCGAAGCGCCGCTGATCTCGATTCGGAATCCACTCGGGCCGCCGATCCGCCGGGGCTCTGGTGCGTACTACCTATAACACGCGAAGAGTTGCAATCCTTGTTTGTGTCCCGCCGACCGTCTTCCGATAGAAAGGACCGGACAGAACGGACAGAACGACCAGATTCGCCAGAGTTGAGCTTCTCCCCGATCTTTACCCGACCTCGCCGGTGATCTCAAGGAGCGAAACGATGCCCGAGACACGCCCCGAATCCCGCGCTCCAGGTTCGAGCACGCCGCCCCCCAACGTCACGAGCGCCGATCTCGCGTCGCTCATCGAATCGCGCCTCGACCGCCGTCGTTTCCAGGACCAGCACTGGTGCGGCACGTTCTGGGAATACCTCGACATCTGCGGCCAGAACCCCGCCGTCCTCCGCAACGCCTACCAACGAACCTACGACGCCATCCTCGCGCGCGGCATGGAGCCCTACAAGCTCTTTAAGAAGGACTGCATCCGCTACCACTTCTTCAGCGACCCCTTCGACAACGGCGCCGACGGCATCTACGGGCTCGACTTCGCGCTCATGTCCCTCGTTGATTTCTTCCGCTCGGCCAGCGAGGGCTACGGCACCGACAAACGAATCCTGCTCCTGCACGGGCCGGTCGGCTCCAGCAAATCAACCATCGCGCGACTCCTGAAGAAGGGCATCGAGGCCTATTCGCGCACGCCCGAGGGCGCGCTCTACTCCTTCTCTTGGATGCTCAACGAGCACTGCGAGGTCTCGGCCGATACCGGGCAGCCCCAGCCCGTCGCCGTCAAGACCCACGAGTTCCCGTGCCCGATGCACGAAGAACCGCTGGTCCTCGTCCCGCGCGAGGCCCGGGCCGACCTACTCGCCCGCCTCAACGAAAAGTACAAGCCCGTCAACCACCACGGCAAGCTCAAGGTCACCGGCGACCCCGATCCCTTCTGCCGCAGCATCCTCGAACAGCTCATGCAGTTCTACAGCGGCGACTGGCGCAGGGTCATGGACCACGTCAAGGTCCGTCGCATTGTCCTCAGCGAAAAGGATCGCGTCGGCATCGGCACCTTCCAGCCCAAGGACGAGAAGAACCAGGACTCGACGGAACTCACGGGCGACATCAACTACCGCAAGATCGCCCAGTACGGCAGCGATTCCGACCCCCGCGCCTTCAACTTCGACGGCGAACTCAACATCGCCAACCGGGGCGTCTGCGAGTTCATCGAAGTCCTCAAGCTCGACGTGGCTTTCCTCTACGACCTGCTCGGCGCGTCGCAGGAGCACTCGATCAAGCCCAAGAAGTTCGCGCAGACGCACATCGACGAGGTGATCCTCGGCCACACCAACGAGCCAGAGTACAAGCGTCTGCAATCCAATGAGATGATGGAGGCCTTCCGCGACCGCACGATCAAGATCGACGTCCCCTACAACATCCGCCTTGACGACGAGATCAAGATCTACCAGAAGGACTTTGGCACCGAGAAGATCAAGAGCATTCATATCGCCCCGCACACGCTGGAAGTCGCCGCGATGTGGGCCGTGCTGACGCGCCTCGACGAGCCGAAGAAGGCCGGGCTCACGGTCATGCAGAAGCTGAAGCTTTACAACGGAAAATCAATCCCCGGCTTCACCGAGGACAGCGTGCGCGAATTGAAAGAAGAAGCCCCGCGCGAGGGCATGAACGGCATCAGCCCGCGCTACATCCAGGACAAGATCTCCAACGCCCTCGTCAGCCGCCAGGCCATCGACGAGCGGTCCATCAACCCCTTCATGGTCATCAACGAGCTCGAAGCCGGCATGAGCCACCACTCGCTCATCAGCGACGAGAACACCAAGAAGCGCTACCGCGAGCTGCTCGCCGTCGTGAAGGAGGAGTACGAGGACATCATCAAGGGCGAGGTCCAGCGGGCGATCTCCGCCGACGAGGACGCCATCCGCCGCCTCTGCACCAACTACATCGAGAACGTCCGCTCGTACACGCAGAAGGAGCGCGTCAAGAACCGCTACACGGGCCGCGACGACGAGCCCGACGAACGCCTCATGCGCTCGATCGAGGACAAGATCGACATCCCCGAAAGCCGCAAGGACGATTTCCGCCAGGAGATCATGAACTACATCGGCGCCCTCGCGCTCGACGGCAAGAAGTTCGAGTACAACACCAACGCCCGCCTCTACCGCGCCCTCGAACTCAAGCTCTTCGAGGACCAGCGCGACACGATCAAGCTCAAGAACCTGGTCAGCAGCGTCGTGGACGACGAGACCCAGGCCAAGATCGACGTGGTGAAGCAGCGTCTGATCAAGAACTTCGGGTACAACGACACCAGCGCGACCGACGTGCTGAACTACGTCGGCAGCATCTTCGCGCGGGGGGACAGCAAGTCGCGATAAGGAACTGTCTCGATCGAGCGATTGTGGACGCCGGACCTGGGGGCTTCCGAAGGTACGGGTGGCGCATGACGTGAACAAAGGAAAAGGGACCGCCATCATGGCGGTCCCTTTTTCAATTTCTCAACGTTTCAGATCGTGAACCGGCCCGCGCTCAGCGCTTCCGCCGACCCATCACCAACCCGCCCAACCCCAGCACCGCGATCGCGCCCGGCGCAGGCACCAGGTCGCCGGAGAACAGAATGTTGTCGAACGCCACCGAGCCCGAAGCGCTCGAATACCCCGTGGGGAACGTGATCCGCACGTACGCCGCGCCGATGTTTTCGATGGAGTTCACCGCCGACAGGTCCACCGTCCGCAGGCGGAACGTCGAATCGCGCGTGGTGGCGACGGACGTGACCGGCGTGAAGGTCGTGCCGTCGGTTGAGGTCGAAAAATCGAGCTGCGTCGCGCCGGTCCCGGTGGTGCGCTCGGCGTAGGTGAGCACCAGATCCTTGTACGACGTCGTGTCGAACCGGAAGGTGATCTGCTTCCCATTCATGATGTTCCCGGTGTTGCCGCGCACGGCAAAGCGCGACCCGACCACGAAGCCCGCCTGCAGGTTCGTTGCGTCGCCGGTGAAGTACTGGAAGTTCCCCTGCAGCACGGCGTTGGCGGGGTTGGCGGTCCCATCCCACACCGCCGCGTCGGTGGTGATGCTCGCGGTGCCGGGGGTGAGTTTGAAGTCGGCCGCCAGCGGGAATGTGATCTTGAAGTTATCCGCGCCCGGGGGGACGACGGCTGGGAACGCCCAATACGCGAGGTTCACGCTGGCGCTCGCAACACCCGCGGCCGCGGCGAGCGCGACCACCACTGCAACATTCTTCATGTCTGACTCCTCCTGAAGGACAATCGTTTATCCGGCGCAGAAACGCACCCCGCGCCGTGCTGTGGGCTCCCGGTCTGGAAACGGAGCTCACCGCGTCGCACGATTCTAGGGGCTCGCGGGCACCGGCGCACCGGCCCTCGACCTCAAATACGACAACGGCCTCAGCGGCAGAGTCCGGGTCTGATTGCTTATCGCCCCAAGCCGGGCCTGCCTGCGATGGTGGAACGACCCCGGTGCGCCCGACCACCTGCCCTTTGACCCGGTTCCCTTGAGCTTTCCGAATCCTGTGGCATATTCAGGCCGGAGGACCAACACGGAACCCACGCCATGCTCTGCCGCCATTGCTTCTACAGCCTCGAAGGGCTTGCCGCGGCGGACCGAACGGTCACCTGCCCCGAGTGCGGGCGGGCCGAGCTGCCCTGGACCCCGCCCCCACCCGCGGAGATCCCCTCCTGGCCGGCGATGCTCTGGAAACTGTGCGGGCCGACGTTCGCGTTCTGCAATGTCTGTCTGCTGTTCCTTTTCTTGGCCCCGCTGATCAGCCTGGTGGTGGCGGTCCCGGCGTTCCTGTCCGGTCCCATCGTGCCGCTGTTCGGCGGGCCGTCGCTGGCGCACCGGATGCAACGCGGGTGCAAGCGTGAAGTGCCGACCGGGTTGGCGTTGATCGCGGCGGGATGGGCTTTGAACGCGATCATCGCGACGGCGTATCTGTTCGCGGCGGTCGTGCTCATGCGGAACGTACGAGTGCGGGTCTAACCGCACCCTTGGGCTGACGTCGCGAAACGCTGGCGTTTACGAACCCTTGGCCTCGTCGTCACCCACGCGGGCTTTCTTGATCACCACGCGATCCACCGGCTCCGCGCTCTTCCCGCGCCCGAACCGCTTGTGCTCCGAGTCCGCCCACCGGTCCGCGATCTTCCACCACGCCAGCGTGAAGATCAACGCGCCGACGAGGATGACGAGCACCACGCCCCACTCAGAGAAGTTCACGGTGGTGTTGGCGAGAGTGTTCACAGAAACCTCTTTGCTCCGTCGGGCGTGTGCCGAACCCTTCCAAATCTCTTGGCACAGGCGTCCCGCCTGTGTCTCCTCGGCCTTCCTCTTCACTCCGAAGAATCATCCCCGGCCTCAACAGCCCGACGATATGCTCAGAGTTCCACCATCTGCATGTCCGGCATCTGACTCGCCTCGACCCTCGGCATCGAAACTCCCGCCGCGAACGCCGACAGCGCCGGGAACTTGGCGGCCATCTCGCTCCGCACGTTCGCCGCGTTGAACGCCGCGGCCCGCGGCATCGCCTGCTGCACGCCCGCCGGGACCTGCCCCTTCGACGAGATCACGACCATCGAACCCACCGACTCGACCGGCGGCGGTGTCCCCGCCAGCGCAGCCTTCAAGTCCAGCCCGATCTGACCCTCGCTCTTGGCAAGCTCCACCGCCGGGATCGCCTGCTCGAACGCCTGGATCATGCCGCGTGCGTTCTCAAACGTCCCGGCCTTTTCGACCCACGTCGCGCCCGGCAGGATCACGTCCGCGTCATCCACCAGCCCGCTCGAAAGCGTGTCGATGAGCACCACGAACTTGCCGTCAATCGCCCGCGTCAGTTCCGGTGTGCCCCAGGCCGTCGGGTAATTCCCCGTGACCACCACCGCGCCAACTTGCGAGCCGGCCCCGGTCCCGAGCTTCCCGACAAACTGCTCGAACGACCACACGCTCTGCCCACCCGCGACCGCCTCCAGCACGCGCCGCACGCCCCGCGCGTTCGGGGCCTTCTCCGCGTACACCTTGAACGCCTTGGCATCCTCGGCCTTCGCCCCGATCGGATACACCGCGTCCTTGCCATGCACCGGCACCGGCCCGACGCCCAGCACCGCCTGCGGATCGACCGCCCGAGCGAACGTCGCCAGCTCGTACGCGTCCTCGCAGCTCAGCATCGGGCTGACCATCAGCGCCACGCGCTTCCCGGCCGCCGTCGCCCGCTTCATCCCCTCGATCGCCTCGTCATAGGCCCGCGTGTAATCGCTCTCGATCAGCGTGCCGTACTGACGACGCATCGGCGTACGAATCCGGTCCTCGCTGTGGACATGCTTCCAGCCGTAGCGAACCTCATCCGTGATCCACCACTTGTTCACCTTCGCGTTCTCGCGCGGCTTGATGCGGTAGACCTTCCCCTCGTTGTGCTCGACGAACAAATTGTCGCCGCTGGCCGTCAGCCCGTCGATCGACGGCGTGCTCTTCAAGAACCACACCCGCTGCGCGAACAGGAAATCCTTGTCCAGCAGCGCGCCCACCGGGCACAGGTCGATCACGTTCCCCGAAAGCTCGTTGGCGATCGGCACGCCCGGGAACACATCGATCTCTTCCTTGTTCCCACGCCCCAGCACCATCAGCTCCGAAGTCCCCGTCACCTCGCGCGTGAAGCGCACGCACCGGGTACACATGATGCAGCGATCACTATAAAGGAACACATGCGGCCCGAGATCCTTCTTGGCCTGCTTGACCTTCTGCTCCTCAAACCGGCTCACCCCGCGGCCGTACTGGTACGAGTAGTCCTGTAAGAAGCACTCCCCCGCCTGGTCGCAGACCGGGCAGTCCAGCGGGTGGTTGATGAGCAGGTACTCCATCACCGCCTTCTGGTTGGCGACGGCCTTGGGGCTGTCGGCGTAGACGACCATCCCGTCGCTGGCCGTCTGCTGGCAACTGGGCATCAGCTTGCCACCCATAAAAGGTTCAAGCTGCGACGTCTTGGGATTGGGCGCCCAGACCTCGACCAAACAGATCCTGCACGAGGCCACGATCGACAGACCGTCGTGGTAGCAGTACTGGGGGATCTCCACACCCGCGGCGTTGGCGATCTGGAGGATCGTCTGGCCCGGGGTGAACTCGCTCTTGACGCCGTTGATGGTGATTGAAGGCATGGCGGGCCAATGGTAGCCGGAAGTGCGCGACCGGTGCCGGACGCGGGTCGGCGATGCGATCGTCGCGTTTCACCGGACAGAGCCCGATCTCCGGCACTTGGTCGGCGATGCTCTCGCCTCACGACCGGAAAGAGCGCGGCCCTCGTTGAAATTGCGATCCCAAGCGCGAGCGGTTTCGCCGTCCGCCGGGAAGCACGTGTATTACCGGGCCTCCCAGGAACACCCCCTGGCCCGCCCGGCCGGGTCTTTTGACCCCGCCTGCAAGTTCTTTGTCCAGATTTCTGGCGTTCCTCTCCACCTGTGGCATGTTTGAGGTGGATTGCCGCCCTTCCCGACCTGTCAGCGGGGAGTGTGGTTGTGTGGACTCACCAATCAAGACAAAGCAGCAGCAGGCCTGAAATGCCGCCAATGTCAGTGGCCGTATGCGGCCGTGAACACCGTCTACGGGCGGATTCGTCCCGGACGGTGTCCACGCTCCACGGCGGAGACCGCGAACTCAACCGGATGGGGTTCCTGGGAGGTGCGACGAGCATCTATACCGGTGACAACTTCCTCCGCTGGAACAGCGGGTCGTTGACCTCCCTCCAGTCAACCTCCGGCTGGACCACGCCCATCCTCCGCGACATGGACTCGTCCAACGTGTTCGACGCCAACCCAGACCACGCCGACAACGCCTCGCCCTTCGCTGGCGAAGGCACGGCCACGGGCACGCTCGCGGAAGTCTTCGGGCCCTTCGGCGCCCCCGGGTCGGGCTTCAAGAACATGAGCTGGCTGGTCGACGGCGAGGACGACAAGGGCTACAAGCTCGACCTCTTCTTCCCCAAGGGTCAGTCGCTCGTGATCGACGGCGACAGCAAGACGGTCGAGGTTTCGGTCCTCGAGCGTAACGGGAACAGCGATTTCCGCGTCATTGGTCTGTTCGCCAACGGATCGACCACCCCGGCGGTCTCGGTGACCCGTGACCTGACCGAAGCCACCGGCTGGGACATCGATTCGCTGGAAATCAAGGGTCCGCAGAAGGTCTCGGCCGTGGGCATCAGCCTCGACGAGCGGTTCAGCGGGATCGTCGGCATCCGCATCGAGTGCAACGGTGACACGGACAACGGGCCGGACATCGTGGCCGTCGGAACGTCCAACCCCGTCCCCGCCCCCGGCGCGATCGCGCTCGGTGGCCTGGCCGCGGGCACGCTGGCTCGCCGCCGCCGCAACAAGTAAGTTGTCGCCCACGCGGTGACTCACAACCCAATCCACAAAGCCCCCGACTTCACTCGGGGCTTTGTCTTTTTTTGGGGTGCCCGAGCGTGCCAAGATTCCGAGGCGATGCCCGCCCCCTCCCTACTCTCCCCGCCATGCCCGACCCCAC
>JBGAOD010000005.1:0-73646 GCA_044221955.1 Phycisphaerales bacterium
CGAGGAGCGGCGCGGCCGCCGCGATCGTCAACGCCGCGCCTCGCAAACCACGCGCGGTTGCGAGGCTTCGGCGCTCGCGCCGGGCATGTTGCTCAAGGCCGTTCTCGATGTGCTTCTGAACGTGTTCCCGACTTTGTGACCGATTCTGAATGAACTCCACAGAAACCAACCTTCCCCACGGCCTCGTGCGCACACCGCTTTCAACCGGTCGGCGCGTCGAGGCTCGTGGCGCTTCGTCCTGAATCGCGCAGGACGGCCCCCGGGACGAAATGTCCAGGCTCTCGCGGTGGTTTCAAAAAGGTCCGGTGGAGCGCGCGCCGGGGACGGCCGAGCGACTCCGCCGACCGCCCCGTCCGTTCGCGATGCGCCGTGGGGCGCACAACGACCGGATTCCGCGAGGGCCATCCAGCGGCCACGCGCGATCGGGGTTCCCCGAACGCACGCGGCGTCCATCGGCAGGTCTTCCGGCTCGGGGCTCTGCGAGTTCTGCCTTCCCGAAGTTCCGCGGTTCGTGCTCGAATCAACAATTCGAAACTCAAACCATGGAGTCCTCAGTGGCCTCGATCTTCCGGTCGAACCGAACGATCGAAGGAGGGGCGAACCCCTCGTGAACCCGCGTCTCTGCCCCATACGGCGGCGCGTCCGCGGTGGCTTTTCACCACACTTCCCTTTCCAGCCCCGATTTCTCGGGGCACCGACAGCGACGTGAGAATACCACGCGACGGCACGGTGTCAACGGCCCGCCCGCCCGCGATCACTTGTCCACGATGCCGAGTGATTGCCGAACCCGTTCTGAATTGCCCGATTTATTGAGGCGAAATTGCCGCACCACGCCGAGCGTGAGCGAGCACGTTGACTAGCCGCACGATCGCGTAGAACAGCGTCTGCATCGCCACGATCCCCGGCCCGGGCGGCCAATCCATCTCGAAGCTCATCACCAGCCCGCCGAGCACACCCAGCACGCCGACGAGAACCGAGATCGTGAGCACCACGTTGAACCGATCGCTCAAACGCAACGCCGTCGCGCCGGGAAGCACGAGGATGGCCGTCGCCAGCACCACGCCCGCCAGCTTCATCGACGTCACGATCGCCAGGCACAGCAGCACCATCAGCGTGACCTTCATCGCGCGGTCCGACACGCCGAATGCCGGTGCGGCCTGCTCATCAAACGCCCAGAACAGCAGCGGCCTGCGCACCGCCCACAGCGTCGCCAGCACGCCGAGCGAAACGATGACCGCCATGACCGTGTCGTGCCATGTCAGTCCCATCAGTGAGCCGAACAGGATCGATTCCCACGACGGCCCGCCCGTGCCGCGGTGTTGGAACGTGACGTGCAGCAGCAGCGCGCCGAGTGTCATTGATGCGACGAGCACGATGCCGATGATGGTGTCGGCCGACTCACCGCGGCGGTCGCTGAGCCCCGCGATGGCGAACGCCGCGACCATGCAGAAGAGAAGGACGACGCCGAGTTGGCCGAGCGCGGGCAGGCCGCCGGCGACGCCCATGTTCACGATCGCCAGGTCGATGACGGCCGCGACGCCCATGCCGCCTAAGGCCGCGTGGCTCACACCCTGCCCGATGAAACTCAACCGCTTGAGCACGACGAGCACGCTGAGGCACGAGCAGACGACGGCGATGGCGACGCCGGTGAGCACGCCGGGCAGAAAGATCGCCCGCATGCCGGGGTCGAGGAGATAGTCGATTGTTTTCAACGCCGCGCCCCGGTCATGGCGTCTGGCCTTTCCAGAGTTTCGCGGCCCGTGCGGCGACGGAATCGGCCGGTGAACCGCCCGGTGAACCACCCTGTGAACCACCCGAGGGCGCGGCGCTCGCGTCCGTGCTGTTGATGGCGCCGTTGGTCGCGTCGTCCACCGCGCACCCCGGCGGGCAACTGCCCGCGGCGTGGGCCGCGACGTGGACGTCCCCGAAGATCCCCGCAACGTCATGCCGGAAGACTTCCGCGAGCACCCTGGGCGTGAGCCCCTGCGGCGTGTCGTGAAAATGCAGCGTGCGCGACAGGCACGCCACCCGATCGCACCCCGCGGCGATCACGCGGATGTCGTGGCTCACAATCACGATCGTCAGCCCGAGCCTGGTATGGAGCGAATCCAGAAGTTCCGCGAACCGCTGCTGCCCGCCGACGTCGATGCCGACGGTGGGCTCATCGAGGAACAGGATCCGAGGCCTGCCCGCGAGCGCCCGCGCGATCATCGCACGCTGCATCTGCCCACCCGAGAGCTTGCCGATGGCCCGATCGGCGACCGATGAAAGCCCCACGACCTCGATCGCGTTCTCGATCGCCTCGTGCCGCGCGCGATCGACGCCTCTCCACGGCAGCAACCCGCGCTGGGCCGACATCGCGACGACCTGTCGCACGCTGAGCGGGAATGCCAGTTCCGCTTCAACACGCTGGGGCACGTACCCGATCAGGCCTTGTTTCCGAGCCTCGTGCGGCGGCACGCCGAACACCGCGAGCTCGCCCGACTGGCAGGGCAACAGCCCGAGGATCAGCTTGACCAGCGTGCTCTTCCCGCCGCCGTTGGGTCCGAGGATGCCCAGCCGCTCGCCCACGCGAACCGAGAGCGTGATGTCCTTGAGCGCCGGCGCGTCGTCGGCGGGGCCCGTGCCACCGCTGGCGCGCGGGTACCGGAACGTGACGCCGCGGCACTCCACGGCCTGCGTGCTCGCCTGCGAAGCGGGAAGGGAAGCCGTGTTGACGGGGAGCACGGTCATGGAATAGGAATGAGTTTACCGGGTCTCGCTGAAGCGCGAGCCGTCGCTACTTTTTCTCCGCGAGCCCGGCCACGAGCGCGTCCAGATTTCCCCGCATCATCGCGAACCAATCTCCATTCCCCAGCGGGTCGAGCACGCCGACGCGGACACCTGCCGCGTCCGCCACACGCCGCGCCGAGGCGCTGTTGAACTGGGGCTCAACAAAGATTGTCCCCACTCCGGCGCTGCGGATCGCGCCCACGCATTTGGCGACCTGCCCGGGCGTCGGCTCCGCGGACTCGATCGGCCTGAGCACCGCCGCAACCTTCAGGCCGTACCGATCCGCCAGCCTCGACCACGCGTTGTGGTGGGTCACGATCGATCGGCCCGCAAGGGGCCTGAGCCGCTCGGCGTACTCGGCGTTCAACGCTTCGGCCTTCGCAACGAGCGCGATGGAATCCGGCTTGGGCCCCGCTTCAACGCCCGGCAACTCGGCCGCTCGCGCGATCGCGGCGGTCAGCGCGGGGATCACTCGGGCCACCAGCACCGGATCAAGCCACAGATGCTGATCGATCGGCCCGTGATCGTGGTCGTGGTCGTGCTCGTGATCGTGATCGTGATCGTGATCGTGCGAATGGTCGTGGTCCTCGCCCGCTTGGCCGTCGGCCGGAGCGCGAATCTCCAGCGCGTCCGCCAGGCAAACCTCAATCCGTGCCGCCGAGGGGTGGTCGCGCAAGAACTCCGCGACCCTTGGCTCCAGCGACAACCCAACCGAGACCACGAGATCCGCGCGCCCGATCCCCGCCAGCTCGCCGGGCGTGAACTCGTACCCGTGCTCGCTGCGCCCCGGTGCCATCAGGACCGCAACTTCCGATCCGGACGGCACCAACTCACGCACCAAACCCGCCAGCGGCGCGATCGTCACGGCCACACGCAGAGGCCCGGGCTCGCGCGGAGCCTGTCGGCCGTGTTTCGCGGTCGTGCCGCTGGCCGGTTGCGCGGCCGCAGTCCCCGCGTTCGGCGCGGCTTTGTCGCACGCCGTCACCAGCACCAGAGCCAACCCCGCGATCAGCCCGAACATCACGCTCTTCATGGCGTCCTTCTTCACTCGATCCTTTTACTCGATGCCTCGATGCCCAATGCCTCGATGCCTTCTTCCAACTGAGACCGCATTCTCAAATACGGTAGCGCCCCGCCGCCGGTTCGCCCATCCCCGCGTTTCCCCCGTTTCCGGGCTCCGCGTCCGCGTCCTTTCCCAGACGATCCGCTCCCACTGGGGCTGGTCTGCCGCGAGGGCCCGCGGACCCTGCGCCCAGTTCCGTCTCACAAAGCCGGTCAACCACGTTCCGCCCGGGTATAATCCCGCCGATCACCGCAGGCCACCGGGTCACGGACAGATCGACGGGGCGGTAGCTCAGTTGGTAGAGCGCATCGTTCGCAATGATGAGGTCGCGTGTTCGACTCACGTCCGCTCCACTTGAAGGAAAAACCCCTGCGATCGCAGGGGTTTTTTCGTGTCCGAGCTCTGATCGGGGCGAGCGGACCGACCGCGGGATGAAGGGCCAACAACGATGCCACAAGGTGTGAAGACAATCGCGCACCAGATCGCCGAGCGGATCACCGTGGCGCTTTAGCACGACGGATCGCTTTCCGAAGCTGCAGCCCGGGAGGCCGCGTTCCACTTCACCGATTGGCTCGATGAATTGGCGGAACTCAATCAGCTCTTCTGGTCTACCGACTGGGATCCTGAGAGAGCGCAGAAAGTGCTGATGAGCTTCGCGACCCATGCTCCCGCGCACATGGCCGCGGCGGGAAAATTGTGGCTGGCTCGCCCGTCACCGACATCTTTGAGATTGGAGCGGTCAAGGGAAGTGGTCGCGGAAAACGCAAGCCGGGCGAACCGTACCCGCCGGATTTCTTCAAGCGGCCAACACCCAAGAAGAAGAGACTCGCCAAGAGAAAGACGAAGCGCACGAAGAACTAGACTCTCGGCTAGAGGCGTTCTGTTCGACCCCACACGACTCACCCAGGAACCTCGCCTCATGTCCACCAAACAACCCGCCGCGATCAGCAAACTCCCCGCGCTCACGTTCCTTTTCTGGGTGATGAAGATTGCGGCCACGACGCTCGGCGAGACCGCGGGCGACTTGCTCTCGATGACGCTCAACGTCGGCTATCTCGTCAGCACCATCATCCTCATGTCGGCATTCATCGTGGTGCTCGTCGGCCAGCTGCGCGCGAAGCGGTACATCCCGTTCCTGTACTGGGGCGTCATACTCGCCACCAGCACGGCCGGCACCACCATGTCGGACTTCATGAACCGCACACTCCACCTCGGCTACGCGACCGGGAGCGTCATCCTGCTCAGCACGCTCGTCGCCGTGCTCGTGGTGTGGCGGCTGACGGAAAAGTCGCTCTCGGTCAGCGACGTGCGGACATTCCGGGCCGAGGCCTTCTATTGGTCGGCCATCCTCGTTTCCAACACGCTGGGCACGTCGCTGGGCGATTACCTCGCCGACGATTCGGGCCTTGGTTTCGCGGGCGGCGCGGCCCTGATCGGCGGCGTGCTCGCGCTGATCGTGACGGTCTATCTCTTCGCCATGCGGTTGCGCGCTCGTCACGCGGGCCTCAACGTCGCGCTCTTCTGGGCGGCCTTCGTCCTCACCCGCCCGTTCGGCGCAACGATGGGCGACGTGCTGACCAAGACGCCCGCCCAAGGGGGGCTCGGCTTTGGAACGATCGGGTCGTCGCTCGTTCTGCTCGTGATTCTCGTCGCCACGATCGTGTACACGATTCGTCGCGATACGACAAGGCCCGTGCTGCCCCCGACCGCGAACTGAGTGTCGAGGTGGTACGCCGGGCATTCTCAGTTCGACCCCTCCGTTCCATCCTCGCGCACGAAAAAACCCCGCGGAGCGACGGGGCTTTTCTCGTACGCAGAACTTCATCCGGCAGCGGCACCGACCGAGCGTGCTCGCTTCAGCGGTTCGCCCGGATCAGCACCCGGCCTCGAACGCCGACACGTAGGCGTCGAAGTCTTCGCCGGTGACAAACCCGTCGCCGTTGAAGTCCGCCGCGGCAGTGCCAAGCTCGAAGGCCGCCACGTACCCGTCGAAGTCCTCGCCGGTGACGAACCCGTCGTGGTTGAAATCCGATGGGCAGAGGGTGCTGTGGATCGCGTTATAAAACGACACGTCCACCTGCCCGGTCTGCGTATTCAGAACGTCGTACATCATCACGCACCAGACACCGGCCGGCACGACCGGGTACTCGTAAGAAAGCCCACCCGGAGGAACGATTCGGAACGCCGGGTCCACGTCGATCCCCTGGTTCCAGACCGCCCCGCCGCGCACCATGTCAGCCAGCGACAGCGGACCGTCCCACAGCGCCACACGCCTCTTCACCGGTCCGGTGCCGCCGCCGGTGGTGAAATTGTTCGGGATGTAGTCGATGAAGCTACCGCTGGAACCGCCGTTCCAGATCTGGATCGGGACCGGGTCTCCCCGCGGTCCGGAGTTGTACCGGAAGAACCCCTCGTCGTGGGTGTTGAGCGGGTCCTCGTTCATGGCGAACCCAAAGTGCGCCCACGCGCCCGCGGGCGTTGAACCATCCGTCCATGTGATGACCGAGCCGTCCGTGGTCTGCTGGACGGAGACGCCGTGGTACGCGCCGGTGTCGAACGCGAGCAGCTTGCCCGCGTCCATGCCGTGGTACTCGGCCTGGAACTGCGTCGCGGCCGCGGGTGACGTGTTCAGCACGTCAAACCCGCTGAAGGATTCCGCCGGCTGGGCGAACGCGGCGTTGGCGGACACAAACGCAAGGACGCAAGACATTTTCGAGATCGTTTTCACGGGAGCACCGTTCCTTTCAGAGCACATGTCATGAATAAGCGACACTTCGGTGAAGAGACTTGCCATGCGACCCTCCGACCTTGCAGCAACCCATCACATTTGTTGACGTTTTTTCATGCTGAGGAAAGAAGAACCGCCCCGGCGTGTGGCAGGTCCGGGATTCGCGGTGTCATTCCCTCGAGATCTTCGCGGTTGACATCGTACAACCATATGGTATACTAAACCATATGGTAGTACGCCGATCACTCCGTCCGAACGTCGACCTCCACCCCCGGCCCAACCCGCACGCCGCCCGATCGTCGGGAATCACGGTTCCGCAGAAACACGAGGGCCCAATTCGGAGCGCTGGACGCACTCCTCAATCGAACGAAATGAGATATCTTGAAGCCTGAGGAACACTCGCGCTCACGCCGCCGCTGAGCGTTTCACCGGCATCCGCCGCACTCTCCGCCACCCCGTTGCCATTCGCACCATTGCCACTTACAGAGACCGCACCATGAACCTCGCAGGCCTTCAAGTCTCCACCCCGACCGACACCACCATCGTCCTCACCCGCACCTTCAACGCCCCGCGCCGGCTCGTGTGGGAGGCGATGCTCACCCCTGACAAGATGCGCCGCTGGATGCTGCCTCCCCCGGGGTGGACCACGACCGCCTGCGAGTGCGACCCTCGCGTGGCCGGCGTTCTGAGGATCGTGTGGAAAAGCGAGGAGGCCGATCCGGCCATGGCGCTCCATGGCGTGTTCACCGACGTCGTCCCGCACGAGCGGGCCGTCCACACCGAACTGATGGTGCTGGGCACCGGTCAGCCGATCGGCTCGCAGGTGGAGACGCACGAGTTCGCCGAGAAGAACGGCGTGACCACGATGCGCATCACGCAGGTGTACGCCTCGAAGGAAGCCCGCGACGGCGCGGCCGCGTCCGGCATGGACGAAGGGATGGAGGCCTGTTACAAACAGTTGGACGCGGTGCTCGCGCAGCCCTCCAAGGGCAACTAGCGTGGAAGCAGGCCAACGTCCATGACCTCGTTCGTGCTCGAACGTACCCGCAACACATCAATTCAGATCAACCACGTCCAGCACCAAAGCAGCCGCGCGTAGCGCCGCGAAGAGAGACGAGGCACCGAACATGAAGACTCTGACTCTGCTCCTCTTGTTTATGCTCACACCCTTGGTACCGGCACCGTCAGCACCGCCATCGCCACCCAAGACCGGCTACGCGACCGTCAACGGACTCAGGATGTACTACGAGGTTCACGGCGAGGGCGATCCTGTCGTGCTGCTCCACGGCGCGTTCATGACCATCACCAACAACTGGACCGGCTGGATCGACGAACTCGCCAAGACACGGCAAGTGATCGCCGTCGAAATGCAGGGCCACGGGCGCACGGCGGACATCCCGCGCGACATCACCAGCGAAAACCTCGCCGACGACGTGGCGGCGCTGCTCGATCAACTCAAGATCCCGCGGGCAGACCTCATCGGCTACAGCATGGGCGGCGGCGTGGCTCTGCAATGCGCGATCCGCCACCCCGACAAAGTGCGAAAAGCGGTCATCATTTCGTCCACGTTCCGCCGAGACGGCGTGGTCGCGGGGGCGCTCGAATCTATCCCCAAGCTCACGGCGGACGATTTCCAAGGATCACCCATCGAGATCGAGTACAAGAAGCTAAGCCCCACCCCGGACGACTTCCCGAAGTTCGTCAGGCGACTCGCCGCCACGGCCTCGGAAGGGCGCGACATAACCGCCGAGCAGCTTCAGGCCACCACGGCCCCGATGCTCTTCATCCACGGCGACGCTGACGGCGTGCGGCTCGAACACGTCGCGGAAATGTTCCGCCTCAAGGGTGGTGGGACTCACGGCGACATGCGGCCGCGCTCCGCATCGCGATTGGCCATCGTGCCCAACACCACCCACGTTACGCTGATGCAGCGCATGCCCGCCATCGTTCCGATGGTCAACGACTTCCTCGATGCCAAGCCATAGCGAAACACCGACTCCCTGCCGCAAGAGCACCTATTCCCAACAACAACGTGTTCCCAAACAGGTCGATCCGAGGTGCCATCATGAGCGTGAAAAAAAGAGCCTCCGGGCGCCGTTCTGTCCAGGATGAAGTCGAAACTCCCGACAGCACGCAGTCCGCGCCGGAGCGACGAGCCGCCGAAGTGCAGCTGACCACACTGATCGCCAAGTTCGCCCCCGATCGTCTCCGGCTCATCGCCGCGATGCGACGGTCGCTGCGGAAGCGACTACCCACGGCCGTTGAGGTCGTGTACGAGTATCGCAGTTGGATCGTCATCAGCTTCTCGCCGACCGAGAAGGGGTACGAGGGGGTCCTCGCCATCCGCGCGGACGCGGACGGTGTGCAGCTCTATTTCAATCAAGGCAAGAGCCTGCCCGACCCCGAAAAAATGCTGAAGGGGTCCGCTCAGGCGCGCTTCATCGAGGTGGAGAGTGCCTCCAAACTCACTCGACCGGCCGTCGACACCCTGATCGACGAGGCCCTCGCCCGCAATCAAGTGCCGTTCGCCCCAGCGGGTCGCGGGTCGGTCGTCTTTCGATCAGCCACGGCTAAGAAGCATGGGCAGCGTAGCCCCGCCTGACACGCGGTCGAATGTGTGGCATGCCCGCTGCTCGGAGGCATGGTGAGCGTGACGGTTGTCAGATCATGTCCGCTCAAAGCAGCGGACATGCCACCCGCATCGGCCACGAGCGCTTGATCCGGCGCCCCGGCTTCCAACTCCCCGAGCTTGCCAAATGCTGTGGCACGAGCGCGGCCGACGTCCCCCTCGCGTGGCGGCGGCCTATGAAAAACGCCGAGGACTGAAGACAGTCCTCGGCGCTGGCTGGTTAGGTCGTCCTGATCCCAGGCATCGGGGAGCGAGCGCTCCGGTCCCCGACGTTCGGTTCAGCACCCGGCCTCGAAGTGGTCGGCGTAGGCGTCGAAATCGTCACCGTTGACAAAGCCGTTGCCATCAAAGTCCGCCGAGATATCACCCTCGAAGAAGGCGGCGACGTAGAGGTCGTAATCATCCCCGTTGACGAAGCCGTTGCCGTCAAAGTCGGCGGGGCATCCGCCGGTGTCGCAGGAGGCGAGGAGGGTCGCGATCTCGTAATCGGCGTGGACGCCGGAGCCAACGAGATTGCTCCAGGCCATCTCGCCCTGCCCGAGCCGGAGGGCGGAGGTCCCCGACCACTTGATGGAATCGCCGACGGCCGTGGGAATCCACCCGCGGAAATCGTTCTCGACGCCGAAGTCGAGAAGCGTCGGCCCGTTGTGCCCGCCGCTGGAGTAAGACCAGCCCTCGTCGGCGAAGGGGACCGGCGCGGGGAGGTCGCCGATAAAGTCCGGGAAGTTCGACGTGCCAACGAACACGTCGCCGAAGATGATCCAGTTGTACCCCTGACCGGACACCCAGGATCCGTCGTGGTTGTCCAGCGTCAGCGTGAAGCGGTAACGGAGAACGCCGCCGCCCTCGTCGGTGATGCAGTAGTCGAGCTTGAGAGGCGAGGCCTGGGCGGTACTCAGTGCGGTGCAAGACACCGCGGCGACAGTGAGGGCGGTCAGCAACGAACGCATGGCATTTCTCCTTCGTGTTCTCTTCTTCGTGAACGAGCCAACGCGGGCACGGCGGGCAGAACGGACGCGTGCCGTCGGGTGCGAAACGCCGCCCCGGCGGAGCCGAGTCTACAGACAACCGGTCCGGCGCACAACGCGGACTCGGACTTTCGGCGGTTCCGAGAACTCGGGGTGTTCCCTTACGGGTCACTGACCCGGGCGGCGCGGTGCTGGCGGCCTAGCACCCGGCCTGGAAGGCGTCGGAGTAGGCGTCGAAGTCGTCGCCGGTCACGAACCCGTCCCCGTCGAAGTCTGCGGAGTCGGCACCGGCGACAAACGCCAGGGAGTACAGGTCGAAGTCATCGCCCGTCACGAACCCGTCCCCATTGAAGTCGGCCCCACAGCGGACAAAGCGGTAGCGGAGCTTCCCGCTGTTGGATGCCGTGTTGGACTCGCCGTTCTGAGCCTTGACCAGGGACCCGCCGCCGGGGCTCACGCCACTGACATAGTAGAGGCCCGGGGTGAGCACGGAGCCGGAAGGGAAGGTCGCGGTCGTGCCGACCTTGCTCAGCACAGTGGAACCGGTGTAGTGGTACGTGTGCGAGGTGACCGTGAAGTCGATGTTCTCCCGGCCGATGATGGCGTCGCCCTCGGCCGCGCCCTGCGGCCAGCCGAGCGCCACCGAGGCGTGAACGAGCGTATTGCTGATGACCTCGAAGGTCGAAGACGTGGGTGTAATCGTGATGACGTGGTCGACCTTGATGTCGGAATCAAAGTACGCCGGACCGAGCGTGTCGGTCTTGAAGAAGTGATCGGTCGAGGAGACGGTCATGGACGGGTAGAACTGGTACCGTCCGCCTTGCGTGACGTTGAAGTGCGTGAAATCCTGCTGGACGAGTCCCGTGATCTCGTAGTCGTAGCAGATGAGGAACGTGATCGCGACCCCGCCCGAGGCAACGGGCGCGGCGAGCATCGCGCACGCCGCGCCCAGCGCGATCACTGCCGGTTTCACGCCGCGGCCCACGCGGGCAAGGATCCCCTTGATCGACGCCGCAAGGGTCCGGGTCTTCGTTTCGCGTGTGGACATGGTGTTCCCTTTTCTTCGTTCGGCCGAGGCGTGACACTCAGGGCCTCGGTTAGTTCCCTTCGGCGCCGGGCTCATGGCCCGCGCGTTCCACTCAATCAAGCGACGTTTCTCCGGTGCGATCACGCCGAACACGAGTCTCATTGTTGAGACCTGACCAGGAACGGGTAGCCTCGGCCCGCGGTGCCAGACGGGATATCGTGAGGGATGATTCAACGTCTCTCACCCCGCACGGTGCTCGCGCTCGCGGTCGCGCTCACAGCCTCGGGTTGTTCGGTCCTCGATCCCAGCGCACCAGCCGGCCGAAGGCTGGACCTCCCGCCGAGCCCGGCCTTCCCGGGCTGGTACGCGGACCCCGAGAGCGCGGTGTTCGATGGCCGGTTCTGGATCTACCCGACCTTCTCCGCGAAATACGACGACCAACTGCGCTTTGATGCATTCTCATCGTCGGACCTGGCGCACTGGACCAAGCACCCGGGTGTGCTGGACGCCAAGTCGATCACTTGGGCCAAGCGAGCGATGTGGGCCCCGGCCGTGGTCAAACGCGGCGGGAAGTACTACTTCTTCTTCTCCGCCAACGACATCCAGAATGACCAAGAACTCGGCGGCATCGGCGTGGCCGTCGCGGACAAACCGGAGGGCCCGTTCAAGGATCTGCTCGACAAACCGCTCGTTGACCGCTTCCACAACGGCGCCCAGCCGATCGATCAGTTCGTGTTTCAAGATGTCGACGGCACGGACTACCTGATCTACGGCGGGTGGAAGCATTGCAACATAGCACGCCTGAAATCGGATCTCACAGGCCTCCTGACGCTCGACGGCAAGTCAACCGACGGCGCTCCCGACGGCGCGATCTTCAAAGAAATCACGCCGGAGAAATATGTCGAAGGCCCCATGATGTTCGTGCGCAACGGCAAGTACTACTTCATGTGGTCCGAGGGCGGCTGGACCGGCCCGGACTACTCCGTCGCCTACGCAATGGGGGACTCCGTCCACGGCCCGTTCAAACGCATCGGCACGGTCCTCAAACAAGACCCCGCCATCGCCACCGGCGCGGGCCACCACAGCATCATCCACGATGTACCGAGCGACCAATACTACATCGTCTACCACCGCCGTCCGCTGGGGGACAGGGACGCGAACCATCGCGAGGTTTGCATCGAGCCGATGAGCTTTGACGCACAAGGACTCATCGTGCCGGTAACGCTCACGAGAAGATAAGGGACATGACGTGGAAGGTGGCCTTGATTTCGTGCCACGTACATCGGCTCCTCCCAATCTTGGTGTACTCGCTCGACCCCAAGACCCCCGTTACCACCTCTCCAAATCCCTCACCCCGTACTTCCTTACAGCCCTCTCCTTCACCATCGGCCAGCCCTTGATCGCTTGAATCACCCGGAAAGTCCGCCCACCCGTGATCCAGCGCAGCCGCGCCACCGGGTCTTCAACGCTCGGCCCCGCGTCCCAATCTTTTCCGAAGCGAAGACGCGCGAGAGCCCGCATCGGCCAAGATCGCTTGATCCGGCGCACCAGCTTCCAGCTCCCTGACTTCTCCATGTGTTGCAGCGCGAACGCGGCCGCGGCGGGGTCGGTGGCCTGGTAATCCACCAGAGGCCGCGCGCCCAGCGTGGTCCGCGCGTACTCGGCCCGCATCTCTTCCAGCCCGTTGAACCGATACAACGCGCAAGGCCAGCGGCTTTCGTGCTCCAGCCGGTCCATCTCCGCGCGCGCGATCGGGTCGGTGTTCACGGCCTTGGCGAGCCACTTGGGCGAGTGCGAGGTCATCTCAACGAAACCGCCCAGACCGAACGTTTCGTTGTGCTTGAGATCGAAGTACGCACGCACCATCGGCATCGGCGGGTCGGCCACCAGCGTGCGCATGGAGTTGAGCGCGATCGGATGCAGGTCTTGCGCGGACACCGCGTAATCGCGGATCCACCGCGCCAGCAAGGGCACGGCCGCCACCACACCGTCCTGGAAATACTTCGCACAACGGTCGTACGCGGCCGACTCCTCCGGGTTGTGATCGCGGATCGCCGCCATCGATCCCGGCGCCGCGCCCGGTGTTGTGTCGGGCCCGTACCCGATCACGCTCCCCTCGGGGCTGTTGCTCGTCATCTCGAAGGGAACCTCGTACTTGATGACGTTGCCGTACTTCAACGGATCGACGCGCGAGTCGGCGGCGTACGCGATCTTGGTCACGTTGGGAGGCTGTGCGTTGAGCGTCGCGTGCATGCCGAGGTACACGCCATGGATCGTGCAGGAAGGAAAGACCCACGCGAGGTTGTCCTGGATAGTCCCGCGCCAGCCGATGTCCACGACGACCTTGGGCCGTGCGTCGTCAACAAAGCCGCGCGATGCGAGGTACGTCTTCAGGTCCGCCCGGTGCCGGTCGCGCTTGCGCTCGACCAGCCGCACGAAACGCCGATCCGCGAACAAGGCCTGCACGCGCGGGTCGGCCCAGGGGTACTGCACCGGCGAGTCGGCGTCGAGCCCGTGCAACTGCAGAAGAGGCCGGGCCTGAAACTCGGGGATGTCCAGGCTCGACAGCATGCTCTTCATCGGCTGCGTGGAGTACAGGTTCCACAGCCGCATGAACTCCTGCGTGGTTACGGATTGGATCGACGCCGCGAACGTCGCTAATCGACTGACTTCGAGCAGCGCGGAGCCTGGGATCGGCGTGCCGACCAGCGAAGAGCCCGGGGCGGCGGCCGCGAGGGCGCGGTGGATCCGCTCGTAAAAAACACCCTCGCGTGTGAAGTAGTGAACCACCGGCACCGACCGCTTGATCGCCTCTTCGATCGCCCGCAGCACCAACCCCACGAACAGCGGGGCCGCGCGAACGCCCGCGATGAAGATCTCGCTCTGGTCGGGCGTGAGTTCGGGGGGCATCTGAACGGCGTGGGCGAGCTCGCACGCCAGCGTCGGCCACATCGTGCCGAGGTCGGTTTGTCGTGCGTTCCAGCGCTCGCGGTGCAGCCCTCGCGCGGCTTCTTCGGGCGGGTCGAAGTAATGGATCGCGCGCACGCCAAGCGCTCTGGGCATCTCGACGTCCGAGTGCGCGTTGTCCCCGACATGAACATGCTGGTCCGGCTGAAGACGGAACCTCTCGTGCGCGTGCGAAAACAAGCGCCCCGAACGCTTGTTCAGGCTCACGTCGCACGACACCAGCACGTCGCTGAACGCGAGCCCTGGGGCCTTCGAGCTCAGGAGTGCTCGAAGGTCGTCCGAAGGGAGATAGAAGTCAGACAGCGCCACGACTTGATCGGCCTCGATTGTATCGAGCAATCGAGGAAGCTCGCAATCCGCGTAGGTTACCGCGTGCTCTTGCTCCAGCTCGATCTCGCGCAGGGTGCCCACGATCGAGGCGATACCGGCGGCGTCCACACCGACCAACGCCGACCTCACCCATCGTTCGATGACCTCGTCGAGCCGGTACTCGTCGTCGGACCCGCTGACAACCCGCAGCAGCCCGATCTCGTGCTCGCAGCGTTGCCGTAGGTGCAGCAACGGCGTCGGACCGGCAAACTCCGGGCGCACCCATGAATTGAATCGGAGCCATAGCGCCCGCGCAGCGAAGAGCTTCACCTCGTCGGGGTGGCAGCGCCGCCGCAGGACGGTGTCCCAAACGTCGATGGTGAGGAGCGAGTGGGGCATGATGGGCAAGGGAACAACTTCACAACCGACCACAGAGCGAGTAACGCGATCCTTGTCGCGAGAAATGAGCTCTTATCAAGGCTTGCCCGCTCCGGACTTCCGGGCGGCGAACCACCGGTACACAAGGGTGCGTTTGGACGCCTGGATCGCCCGGTACGCGCGGCTGGCCTTGAGCCGGTGCAAGCGCGAACGCGGGTCCTCGGCGGGGTCCTCCCGGTTCCAGCCGGGGCCCCAGCGCAGCCGCGCCAGAACGTTGTAGGGCGGGAAGTTCTTCAACCGTTCCAACGTGCGCCACGCTCGCGAACTCTGAATCCTTCCCAGCTCGTCCTTGGCCTCGATCACCTGCCGCGCCAGCGACTCCACCGCCCGGCTTGCGCGAACACCCTCCTCGATGATCGACGCCGGCTGGCCCGGCGCTCGCGACGAGACCACCCCCGGACGGCGGTAGACCGGACGCACGCCCCGGCTGATCGGCACGAACTCGTGCTCGCGCCCTTCCAGGATCATCTCCGTCGCCACGATGAACTGGCGGTACCCGTGCTCGAGCGAGCGGTCGGCCATGAAGCGCAGACCGTTCTCACTCATCGAACTCCGCCGGGCTTCATCGTCGAGCAGGTCCATGATCGCCCGTGCGATGTCGTCCGCCCGCGTCCCCGCGAGCGACACGCACTCGTCGGGCTGGTCGTAGAGGTTGTTCTCGCGGTGAATATCCACCACCGGAAGCCCCGCCGACATCATCTCGAACGGGATACGCGAAGGGTTGGACGAGCTGATGCACAGCCCGACCTGGGCGCGGTTGTAGATCGCGTTGCAGCCTTCGACATCCAGCAGCCCGTGCCACTCGTGGTCGTACCAGATCTCCGGGCGATCCTTCGAGCCGTAGAGCAGGATCTTCACGTCGGGACGATGGTGCTTCACGATGCCCAGCGCGTCGATGCCCAGCCGCGGGCAGCGCCGAGGCTTCTCCGGCTGGCAGATCATGCACACCGCTCGCTCACGCCGCGCCCCGTCGAGCGGGCGATAGACCGCGTGGTCGGCACAAAAATCAAAGTACGACCCGAACGACCCGAACTCGGTGTTGAGCCGGTGCGTGAGCCAGCGGCCGATGCTGATGGGCGTCAGCCCCAGGCGGTAGGAGTTCTCCGCCGCCAGGAACCCGTCCCCCATGGGCATGAAGTAAGCCTCGAAGTCCTGCACAAAATAGGCCTTGCGCGGCACGGCCGACCACGCGGCAACCTGCGCGGTGTACCAGGCGGTCGCATAGACCAGCTCAAAGCCCAGCGGGATCTGGAAGCCCAGGTGGACGTTCGATCCCTTGAAACCGAAGTAGCGGAAAAGGTCGCCGCGAATCGTTTCCAAATGGGCCGCCTTGACGTTCTCGTCAAGCCCGGCCGCGTGTTCCACGAAAAGGTGACAATCGTGCCCGCGCTCGATCAACGCCTGCACGTTCTGAAGAATCGTGCGGTGCCCGCCCGAGCCTTCGATCAGCGACGGCATGAGCCACGCGATCCGCGCGGGGCGCTCGGCCTTGGGTGGCGGCCAACTCGTGCCCAGGCGTTGCAGGGATTGGAGGTGCGGTGCGTTGGTCATCGGATCGATGCGTGAAAGGATCAAAACTCGGCTCGAAAAAACGGGGGCAATGCTAGGAAGGACGCGCGCTGCTGCCCATTCAAACGTGCCGCTGAACACGCCCCGAACGGGGGTTCGTGTTCGACCGCCGCACAAGTCCTGACAGGGCCAATTGTTTGGATTTCTCGCTCGCTTCCGCCGTCTCCTCCGCAATCCGGATGCGTTCGAGGTGCTCCAGCCGGATCGCCAGAAGCTCCACGTCCGCGCGCACGACTTCGAGTGACTTGCTCAGTTCTCGGTTCATTGCTTCGGCCTCCCCCAATTCAGATCCCAGGTCGGCGGCGTTTGCGCGTTCCGTTGCGAGCAACGCGTCGAGCTCGGCGATCTGTCCGCGCAGGGTCGCGGCCAACTCGCCCGCACCAACCAATTCCGCAAGCAGCCGCCCGTTGACCAGTTCCAAATCGACCTTGTTCTGGCGGAGCGACTTTTCGCGCTGGAGCGCTCTTGCCAGATCAGCCGAAACGTCGGCGAACGCGGCACGGCTGTCCGCCAGCTCGCGGGCTCGCTGCCCGCTCTCCCGTTCGGCCTGTTCGGCTCGCGCAAGGCTGCGGGCGGACATCGTGTGGGCCTGCTCGATGAGCGTTTGCAACTCCCGCATCCGGTCGGAGAGCGTGCGAACACGGGCTTCGGAGGCCGCGACGCCCGATTCGAGCGCAGCGATCCGAGAAGCGTCAGCCTCACGCCGGGACGCCGCAAGACCGAGATCCACCCGCAGCGAGGCGGCCACGTTCAAGCTTTGATCGATCTCGCTCTTGAGGCCCGCGACCTGCCCGGTCAGGGAGGCACGCTCGGTTGCCAACGAGTCACGCTCGTGCATCAGAGCATCGCGCGTTTTCGTGAGTGATTCCACCGTGGCCTTCATCGACTCCGCGTCCTCGCGGGCCGCCGCCGCACGCCGGTCGAACTCGCCCATAGCCTTGCCCATCTCGTCCATAGCCGCGAGCCGCGAGACCGCCATCGCGCCGGTGTCCCGCAGTTCGATGCGCGTACGCTCGAGTTGAGCCCGGTAGGTGTAGAGCTGGACCTTGTCCTTGAGCCCCTGCCGGCGCAGCGCGGTCATCCACTTCGCGCCCTTCGGGCACACCACCCCGAGCCCCCAGGAGTGCTCAAAGTTGAAACCTGGGTAACGCGCCAGGAGTTCCTTCCAGTAGTTGGCCGAACCGTACCCCGTGTCGTCGGCCACGTCGTGCAGCAGCACCACGCCGTTGGGGGCGAGCTTGGGAAGCCAGGAATCAAAGTCGTGCTTGACCGCGTCGTAGGTGTGGAACCCGTCGATGTGCAGGAGATCGATGGATTCGTCGGGCACGCGCGGCAGGGCTTCGTCAAAGGTCATCGGCAGCAACTCGAACCGCTGCTTGGCGAAGTAGGTGGACGCGATCGTGCGCACGGCCTCCAACACGTCCGGGCCGTAGGGACCGGTGTGCCCGTCCCCGGCCCAGGTATCCACGCCGATCATCCGGCTCTCGAGTTCGGCATCCTTCACAGCCTGGGCGAACGCAAAGAGCGACGTGCCCCAGTGGACGCCAAGCTCGGCGATCACGCCCGGGCGCATGAACCGGACCAGGTCGTAGGTCCAGCCGCGGTGTCCGCCCCAGGGCCAAACGGGCATGAGCGGGCAGATCTGGTCCGCCTCAAAGACCGGTTGCCCGATCTCCCACGCTCGCGGCTTGGGCTTGGATTTGGACTTGCTTTGGCTTTGGCTCAACGCTGACGGGCTCCGAGTTTCCGTTCGCCGTGCCGGCCAGCGGCACGATCTCAAAGTCGCACAGAGGGTTGGTAAAGATCCCATGGACGGGCAGGTCGGGGCTGATGGCCGTGACCGCCAGGGCGCTGTGCGCCCAGCATTGGATCACGTGGTACATCGGGTCCGTTCCCTCGCCGCACCCGTAGGTGATGGTATAAGTCCCCGGCTGGAGGCGCGGCCACACGAACTCCATGCGGACCAAATATTCCCCCGCTTCGGGCACGTCGATCGGGCCGCCGGGCGGGCTGATCGTGTTATCGCCACACACATGAGTTCCCGTCCGGTCGACCACCGCGATGCCGAAGATCAGGTTCCTCTTGGCGAGCGTGGTCCGAATAACAAACCATCCGACGTAACGATCGCCGGGGCGGATGGTGTCCAACGCGGCTCCAAAGCGATCGGTGAACGCCACACGCTCGATCACCACCTGCCCGGCCCCGCTGCGGGCGGCTTCGGGAACCTCGTGCCAGAGTTCGGGGCCAACCCATGCGTGCTCGGGGCGGAGGGTTCGGTCGCGCTCGGGCGCGACGGACGGAGACTCGTTCGCCCCAGGGCCCCCGCTTTCGGGTGTTGGGACCGCTTTGTCGCCGACGCGGAGCAGGTGGCCGAACTCTTCGTTGTGGACGAGCTTGGTGTAGAACTCGACGGCTCGGCCGGGCGGGCCGTCGAACATGAGCTTGCCCTTGTGCATGACCAGGCAGCGGTCGCACAGGGAGGTGATGGTGCTCATGTCGTGGGTGACGAGGAGCTTGGTGACGCCGCGCAGCTCGTCGCGCATGTGTCGCATGCACTTCTGCTGAAAGAAGATATCGCCGACCGCCAGGGCCTCGTCGACGATAAGAATGTCGGGCTGCATGATGACGGCGGCGGCGAAGGCGACTCGCACGTACATGCCGCTGGAGTAGGTCTTCATCGGCTGGTCGATGAACTCGCCCACGTCGGCGAAGTCGGCGACCTTGGGGAAGAGCTCGTCCATCCGCGCGCGCGAAAAACCCGCGATTGCGCCGGCCATGTAGACATTCTCACGCCCTGTGAACTCGCTATTGAACCCCGCGCCGAGTTCGAGGAGCGCGGCGACGCGGCCACGAACTTCGACGCTGCCGGTGGTCGGCGTCAGGACTCCCGCGACCAGTTGCAGGGCCGTGCTCTTCCCCGAGCCGTTGCGTCCGATGATGCCGACGGATTCGCCCCTGCGGACGACGAACGAGGCGTCGTTGACGGCCCAGAAGTCCTTGTAGAACTGTCTTTTCCAGCGGAAGAGCGCCTGCTTGAGGCGGTCGGCGGGCCGCCCGTAGATGTGGTAGCACTTACCGATGCCGCGGGCGTCGATGGCG
Source organism: Phycisphaerales bacterium (assembly GCA_044221955.1). GTDB lineage: Bacteria > Planctomycetota > Phycisphaerae > Phycisphaerales > UBA1924 > CAZCPB01. The sequence goes on from JBGAOD010000005.1 coordinate 19,570, forward strand.
ATCTCGGCGCGGGGCGGGGTTGGCTGGCGATCGGTCGGATCGGTGAGATGAGATTGCGTGGGCGTCGGCATCGTGTTGGTGCGTGTGATCGCTCGGTCGAGGTGCGGTGCCGATCCGAGCCGGGCGGAGAGGAGTATATGATCGGTCCACGAAGGTTGAACGATCGCGGCGATGACCACCACGAACAAACCCATGACCACGATTACCGTTCAATCCGCCACACCCCGCCCGATCCACACGCACTTGAACCCGGCGGCGATGGTCGCGTCGCTGTGGAGGAATCGGTCCCTGGCGATCGCCCTCGCCAAGCGAGACATCGAGCAGAAGTACAAGGCCCACCGACTGGGGATTGTGTGGGTGCTTGTCAACCCGCTGGTGCTGCTGGCGGTGTACACCTTCGTGTTCAGCGTGGTCTTCCCGACCCGCCTCACCCAGCGGACCGACGAGAAGCTCGGCGTGTTCGCGCTGGCGGTGTTCGCGGGGCTCTTGACGTTCGGCATCTTCCGCGAGGTGGCGGCCCGGGCCCCGATGGTGGTCGTCAACAACCGTCACTTCGTGACCAAGATGGTTTTTCCGCTGGAGGTGCTGGCGCTGGCGGAGGTGTTGTCGGCGCTGTTCAACTTCGCGATCGGGATGGTGGTGTGGCTGGTCGGGTACGTGGTCATCCTGCGCGAGGTGCCGAGCTGGCACGCGCTGCTGTTGCCCGTGCTGGTCCTGCCGGTGTGCCTGGCGGGGCTGGGCGTGTCGTGGATATTTTCGTCGCTGGGGGCGTTCCTGCGCGATCTGACGAGCATGATGGAACTGGCGATCACAGTTCTGTTCTTTGTGACGCCGATCTTCTTCCGCCTTGACCGGCTGGAAGAGAAGTACCGCGGGATTCTGGAACTGAACCCGCTGGCGCATGTGATCCAGGGTGTGCGCTCGGCGTTACTGGATCACACCGGGCCGGACTGGGTGTGGTTCGGGTGGGCCGTGCTCGGGTCTTCAGCCTTGGCGTTGGTTGGGTACGCGTTCTTCATGAAGAGCAAGCGCGCGTTCGCGGACGTGCTGTAGGCGGAGATCGGGGCTACCGAGACTTTCTGGCGAGCGGAGCCAGGATGAGCGTGCGTCCGGCGTCGCTGGTGAGGGTCACAGTGCGCTCGCCGGGGTTGATGGCCGTCATTTTCCAGCCGACCGCCACCGCGTCCCCGACGTTGTAGATGCGGTTGTTGATGGACGCGAGCTGGCGGGATTCTCCGGCCATGATTCCGTTGAGAACCAGCCTGACAGGCGTTCCCTCGGAATCTGAGGCGATCGTCGCGGGTTGCGGCGTGGGCGATTGGGCGTCGGGCTGGTTCTGGTACATGGGCGAAGGGACCTCGGCGCCCCGAGCGGCCGCGGAGTTCTCAGCGGTCAAGAACTCGATCGCGCGGCGCTGGGTTGGCGAGAGAGCATGGTGTGGGACTGGTTGGGTCGGTGCCGGGCCCGGAGGGCTCGGGATCTCCGAGGCGTGGGCTGAGGCCGGGCCGTCGGCGGTAAACGTCCGGGCCACCTGGATGACGATCACCGGTGCGATGAGGGCCGCGAGCCCGAGGAGCTTTCCGGAGGCGCTGGTGTCGAGGCCCATTACTGACTCCTCCCGGCTGCTGGCGTTACACGCTCGGTTGAGACGACCGCGAGGGCCGTCCCGAGATCGAACGCGTGGTGCTCGGTCTCGATCTGTGCCGAGACTGGGTGCAGCGGGTCGGATTCGTCGGTCGTGAGGCGTACCGAGTTGACGACGGTGAAACCGAGATCCCGCGAGAGCCCATCGAGAAAGTCGGCGAGGTCGGTGTACGTCGCGGCGACCGAGATCGTGTATCCGACCGCGATGTCCTTGGGCACGGGAGGCGCGCCGGGCGCGGACGGCGCAGGCAAAGCTTCTTTGACGACCGCGGTGGGGCGCACCTGGTCGACGCGGACGCGGTGCTCGCCGGCCAGGGCCATGATGGACGCGAACATGAGAGATTCGTCGCGGGCGGGTTCGCCTCGGTGGGCGATCTCGTCGGTCTGGCGGAGGATTGCGGCGCGCGCGGCGCCGGCCTCTTCGGGCGTGAACGTCGTCAGGGAGTTCGTGCCCTGAGAGGCGAGGGCCGAGCATCGGGCTGAGACATCAGCCAAACTTTTTTCGACCGGTCGAACGAAGACGGAGTAGGCGAGAGCGCAGGCTCCCAGCGTGAGCACGAACTCGCCGGCGGTGCGTCTGGCGGGGTAGATCATCGCTTTGCCTCCGATGCTTCGACCGCGGGCCGCTCGCCCGTGCCGTCGATTCCCGCGAGCGAGGCCGCCGGGATGGCGACGGGCGTGAGCGAGAAGTCGAAAGTCTGCACGGGGTGCCCGTCGACCTTGGCCCGCTGGCAAAGCCCGAGCTTGACGTTTTCAAAGAGCGGGAAGTCGCCGAGGCGATCGAGGTACTCCCTGATCGTCGGGGCGGTCGGCTGTTCAGCGGCCGCTCGGATGGACGCGCTCATCCGCCCACTGGCGGATTCGGCGTTCCGCGTGAAGGAGATGCTGGAGAGTCTAATTTCGGCGGGCGTGGCGCGGGCGAGAAGGCGGAGGGCGGCAGCGAAATCGGGTGCACTGCTGAGCTGGGCGCCGATGCGTTGTTGTACAGCGGCGAGCGCGGAGCGTGCGCTCGCGACGGCTTCCCGGGCTCGGGAGGCCGGTGCGGCGGCGGCCTGGGCGTGGGTCAGGGCGGCGAGCTTTGCGGACTCGGCGGCGAGTTGCGCGCGTGTGATACAGGAATCAAAGGCGAGCAGGGCGGCCGCGGCGGCGAGCCCGCCGGCGAGGGCGCGGCGCACGCGCGTCGTGAGAATGTCCCTTCTTTGAGCGATGGGGAGCAAGGTTGGAAGCTCGCGCGAGGCGAGCAGGAAGGATGCGATGATCCCGCGCACGGCGCTTGAGTCGGTTGACTCCGACGGGCGGGCCGATTCCTCCGCGGGGCGGCACCCGCTCAGCGCCGCCAGGGCAGCGGTCAGGCTGGGCACCATCGCTCCCGGCCCGGCGAGTTGGAGCTGGACTGACGCGCGGTCCTGTTCGCTGACACCGAAGCGGACGGACTGCTTGATCTCGACGGAGAGTCGCTGCAGGGTCGGTTGAAGCAACGGGAGGAGCGACGCGCCGCTCAGGTCTGGGTGCCCGGGGATCGCGTCGTCGATGCGGGGGATGCCGATGCTGCGCAGGATCTCGCGGACACCTGCCCGGTCGAGGGTGTGAGAAGTGGAATCTGAGGCACGGGCGCGGAGGGGACGGCAGACGGCGTCCACGAGCAGTTCGAGCCCCACGGGGATCGCGCGCACGAAGTTGAGGGTTCCGCCGCGCCCGACGGCGAGTGTCGAGCCGTGCTCGCCCAACCAGAGCACGGCGCAGACCGCGCCGGCAAGATCGCGGCGCGAGCAGAGCCTGGCGGCGTCACGCTGGACGACCGCTTCGCCGGGGATCATGGCCGTGAATCGGAGCCCAGCGGAGTTGACCCACGCGGCGATCGCGGCAGCACGTTCTTCCGTGTCGGCGACGGCGAGGGCGTGCCGTTGGGGGCTGGCGGATTCCGGGGTGCTCTGAGCGTTCGCGGGAGCGTGATCCGATAGAAAGTTGATCTCGAACGGGTTGGACTCTAGTGCGAACTCCGCCAGTCCGGTCAGGGCGAGCGCGGCGGCTTTTCGGGCGTCGCCCAGCGGGGTCGTCGCGGGGCAGGATGCGATCGTGGAGACCGAGCCTGGGGCGGTGTAGAGGACGGTTGCGGGCGCGTGAGCGCAGGCGAGTTCACTGACCATCTGAGCGAGAATGGGAGTGAGGGCGGCGAGGGCATCGGGCCAAGCGCGGTCCCATTCGGTTGCGTCGAATCGGCGGGTGCGCGACGCGACGACCGATCGGCCGCGCAGGACGGCGAGCTCGAGCCGCGAGGGCGAAACTTCGATGATGACCGACTGACCGCTCACTCGCTCGCTCCGATTGAAGAGATGGCCGGTGCTCTGGGAAACTCTGGGCGCGGTGCGCTGGGACCCTCGTCGCTATCGGCGCGCGGAGCGCGCTACTTGTGCTTGGCTTTGAGACGGGCGGCGCTGGCCGAGGATCTGCGAGGTGGGGTTCGGTTACGACGAGCTCCCGGCCGTCTGGGACCGGAGGAAAACCCTGGTGCGGAGGGTCTCGGTAATCCCGCCGTACTGCACGGTCATGCTGATCTGAACGCGGTGCACGGCGTTGCAGGCGGTGCCGGCGAGGGTCGTCGCGAGCGCGGAGTTGCTCTCGTCGTAGCACTGGATGCTGAACGCGGTGACGTTGTCGAGCAGCGTTGTTGCGGTCGCGCCGGAGATAGAGAGCGTGAGATTGGTACCCGAAAGAGCGAGTGTTGAGTTCGTCGCCCAGGTGATGGAGGTTGGGGACACGGAGGCGATGTCGGGGGTGGGGACGCCGCCGCTGTCGAGCGGGATCTGGCGGAGTTCGGTGCAGGCGCGTTCCAGGGCCGAGGAGAGCGCGGCGTGGAGTTCGGCGCGGGTGGTGATGGCGGCGTAGCTGTCGACGGCGACGAAGATCACGCGCGAGACCACGGCCATGACGGTCGCGATGATGGTGATCGTCGCCACGGCCTCCACCAGCGTGAACGCGCGGGGACGACGGGGGATGTGCCGTGTACCTCTCATGGGGTGTAGCTCGTGACGACGGCGGACAGGGCCAGCGAACGGGTCGCTCCCTTGGCGTCAAGGAACCCGACGGTCACGGTGATGGTCTTGTACCCCGTGCCGGCGCTCGCGAGGTTGGCCGCCGTTTCTGAGATCGAAACCGAGCGCGTGAACCCTGGGAAGGAGGTGACCGAGGACTCGGCGGCGTAGTTGGCGTTGACGACGTAGGCGTACCCGCGGGTGGTGCTGTGGCGGTCGGCGATGACGTCTTCGAGTTTCTCGTTGGCGAGCCAGCGGGCCCTCGACATCACGATCGGGTCGGCCCGCTTGGCCTGGGCGTCGCGGACGGCCCAGAACATCGCGGGCACCGCCAGCGACAGCACCGTGACGGCGATGATCGCCTCGATGAGGGTGAACGCGTGTGGGCGGCGCGGGCTTGGCATGGCGGTGCGGGCCTGATGTTCTCGACTTCGGGGGATCGGGCGCCTCTCACGGCACATGAGCGACGAGCCCGGTGCCCGCTTGGATGGTGACGGACTGCGAGCCCGAGAGGGTGACGGTGCCTTGGGCCGAGAGGAGCGTGCCGGTGGAGTCCATCGGTCGGCCCATCCAGTCGAAGCCGATTTCGCTGCCGGTGCCGATGCTGACCGTGAGCAGGTCGACACCCACGTAGTCGCCGGAGTTGAAGGAGCGTTGGAACGCGGCACCGGTGGACGGGTCGGTGAATGAAGCAGCCCCGGAGCGACCGGGGCTGGAGATGTTCTCAACGAGCATGGTGTAGGTGTCGGTCGTGGTGTTGAAGAGAACCCAGTGTCCGACGCCGGTGGTGACGGCACGCTCGCGGGCGTAGGCCACGGAGCGGGCGAGGTCACGGCACGCGACGCGGCAGCGCATGGTCTGGGTCGTCGTCATCGCGGGGACGGCCACGGCGGCCAGGATTCCGGTGATGACCAGCACGACGACCAGTTCGATCAAGGTGAACCCGCCGCGAGCACGGGACGGGCGGCTTCCTTGAGAAGAGTTCTTTACCACAGGTGCTCGTTGACACCGGTGGTGGTGCTGTTGGCCCAGATGCGTCCGGTGGTCGCGTCGTACTTCCACCCGGCGGCGCCGGTGACGGGCGGCGTGGCGGCCCAGGTCGCGGCGGCGATCGTGGAGGAAGAGTTGTAGGGATTGGCGGGGATGCCGTCGACGATCACGGTGCCGACGGTCTGCATCTGAACCAGCGTGGGATACGCGGCGGTTCCCGAGTTGACGATCGAGTTGGCGTAGAAGTTGGCGATGGCGCTGCGGGCGGCTCCAAGGACACCGCGGCAGGCGGCTTCTTTCGCCTTGGCGGTGTAGTCAAAGTACTTGGGGATGGCGATGGCGGAGAGGATGCCGAGCACCACGATCACGACCACGAGTTCGATGAGCGTGAACGCGCTGCGGAGATTCCGACCTGAAACTGCGACGGCCATGATCGATTCCTTTCGAGTCTGTTCTCGCCGGGCAACGGTGCCGGTGTGGATCCTCTGCGGAGCCGGGCCACACCAGCGCGGTGCCTTGCCCCTTGTCGGGTGGGATCGGACCTTTACCCGACCAACTTGAGCATGTCCCACATCGGGAGGAAAATGGCGAGGGCGAGCACAAGGACCGCGCCAGCGATAACCACGATGAGCAGCGGTTCGATGGCCGCTCCCAGACTCTTGGTTCTGTGCGAGGTTTCACGCTCGTAGTGACGAGCGATGACCTCGCACATTCTTGGGATCTCGGCGGACTGCTCGCCAGCGGCGAGCATGCGTCGGGTGAACGGCGTGAAGTACGTGCAGCGCCCCAGAACTTCGGAGAGTCGCCCGCCGACGCGGACCTGCTCGACCATGGCGTTGACGTCACGGACGAGCATGGGCCGCCCGCTGGCCTTGCCGGCCATGGCGAGGCAATCCATGAGCCCGAGCCCCGAGGAGAGGGTGATGCCAAATACGCGAGCGAAGCGCGAGATGGCGAGCCCGGAGAGGATGGCATTGACAATGGGGACGCGGTGGAGCGCGCGGTCGATGGCGTTGTTCCCGCCCGGGGTCTTCCAGAACCAGCGAACCCCGAACGCGGCGAGAGCCGCCGCGATGAGATAGAACCACCAGTAGGAGTAGACGGATTCCCCGAAGATCAGGAGCGCGTGAGTGACGACGGGGAGGTCCGCGCCGCGCTGCTTGAACATCCCGGCGAACTTTGGCACGACGAACCCAACCAGGAACAGCATGGCCACGGCCAGCACGCCCAAGACGCAGAGCGGGTAGGTCAGAGCCCCCCAGACCTGCCGGGTGGTCTCTTGTCCGCGTTCGAGCATGGACGAGAGATGGTCGAGGACCTTCGAGAGATTACCGCTGGATTCGGCGGCCCGGACGGTCTCGATGTAGACCTCGCCGAAGGTGGCTTGGTGGGCGGACATGGCGACGGCGATGGACTCGCCCGCGGTGATCCGCTCGGCCAGGTCGGCGACGATGTCGCGGAGGGCTCCGGGCTTCTCCTGTTCGGCGATGCTGCGTAGCCCGTCGGAGATCGGGATGCGGGCGGCGACGAGCACGGCGAGCTGGTCGGTGAAGCTCGCGAGTTCCTTGGCGCTGACGCGGCTCTTGCCCGCGCGGGCCTGTGATCTCGAGCTGACTTCGGTGATCTTGACGGGGACCAAGTTGAGGGCGGCGACCTTGCGGACGGCTTCGGGCTTGGTGGCGGCTTGGACGGTGCCCTGCCTGCGTGTGCCCTGGGCGTCGACGGCGCGGTAGTCGAAGGTGAGGGTGGTCATGCGCTGAGCCTCGCGGGCGCGTCGGGAGTGGCACTCGCGCTTTGAGATTCCGTCGCTTGCACGGCCACGACGCGCGAGACCTCATCGAGCGTGGTGAGTCCGACTCTCGCCTTGTCGAGCCCGTCGCGCCACATCGGGCGGAGCCCGTATTTCTCGGCGAGGCTTCGCAGGGAGCCGGAGTCGGCGTTGTTCTCGATCGCGAGGCGGATGGGCGCGGACATGCGGAGCATCTCGTAGACGCCGATGCGGCCGCGGTACCCGGTGCTGGAGCAGCGTGAACACCCGGCACCTTCGACGAATCGCGATTGGTCGGCCGCGATCCCGAACTGGTTGACGAGTTCGGCGCTGGGGTTTGCGGGACGGGCGCACGAATCACAAACCCGTCGGACGAGACGCTGCGCGAGCACGCTCAGGAGCGCGGCGTTGATCGCGAAGCCCGGACAGCCGAGGTCGCGGAGGCGCGCGATGGCCCCGGGCGCGTCGTTGGTGTGCAGGCTCGAGAGGACCAGGTGCCCGGTGAGGGCCGCTTGCACGCTGATGCGGGCGGTCTCCTCGTCGCGGATCTCGCCGACGAAGACGATGTCAGGGTCGTGGCGGAGGATCGAGCGGAGGGCGCTGGCGAAGGTCATCCCGACCTCGGCGTTGACCTGGATCTGGCGCACGCGCGGCAGGCGGATCTCGACGGGGTCTTCGATGGTCACGATGTTGACGTCGGGCTGGTTGAGGCGCTTGAGGGCGGTGTAGAGCGTGGTCGTCTTGCCCGAGCCGGTGGGCCCGGTGACCAGGACCATGCCGTAAGGGCTCTCGATGGTTTTCTCGAAGGCCGCGCACTCTTCGGGGGGGACGCCCAGCGAGGGGAAGTCCTTGATGTGGGCGTTGGACGCGAGCAGGCGCATCACGACGTTCTCGCCGCACACGGTGGGAACGATGGAGAGACGGACGTCCACGTTGCGCCCGTTGTGGACGATGCGGAACTTGCCGTCCTGGGGGCGGCGTGACTGCGTGAGGTCGATGTTGGCCATGACCTTGAGGCGTTGCACGAGCCCGGAATGGGCGGCGATTCCCGGGCCTTGGAAAGGCCGAAGAGAGCCGTCGATGCGGTAGCGCAGGTGGAGTTCCTGCTCGTCGGGCCCGAGGTGGATATCGGAGGCGCCGAGTTCGACGGCCTGGGCGATGATCTGGTTGACGGCCGCGACGATGGGCTCTTTGCCGAGCTTGAGCGAGATGGCTTCGGACGAGTTCGAGAGGTTCGCGACGCTCTGGTCGCCCGGGCCGCTGTTCTGGCTGCTCAGGGCGTAGGCGCGGTCGATGAGTTCGCGCAGGGCCTCGGGCTGACAGACGACGGGGTCGACGTCGAGCTTGAGGATCGCCCGAAGCTGGTCCACGGCCTTGAGGTCCAGCGGGTTCTCCATCCCCACCGTGGCCAGGTCGTTCCAGACAAAGAGCGGGAAGGCGACAAGAGACTCCGCGGTCGAACGCGGGAGCATGGTGCTGTTGTGGATGTTGATGTCGTAGAGAGAGAGATCGACGAAGGGGCACTCGCTCGTTTCGGCGCGGACGATCGCGAGGTCGCGTGAGGTCAGTTTTCCCTGCGCGACGATTGCCTGGGAGAGCGGGACCGAATGTTCGCTCGCGTAGACTCGCGCGGCGTCCACGGCGGCCCGATCGAGCAAACCTTCTTCCAGAAGGGCGGCGATGACAAAGTCGTCGTGGCTAAGCAACGGCGGTGCCCCCCGGTGTGCGATCGGTGGGTCCGGCCGGCGCGGCGAGGCCTTGGGACTTGGCCAGCGCGAGGAGGCGTTGGATCGCGGGTTCCTGCGAAGCGACGGGCTCGACCACCGACATTCCCAGGTTGTACACGGGCTTCCTGCTGGTCATCGCGGCGCGGCGGACCACGACGTCAAACTCGAGCGGCGCTTCGCCGGGGATGGGGACCATGGCCCGCAGGCGGGCCGAGCGGGGCACGAATACGTCGGTCTCGACCGCGAACCCGCCGTGGCTGCAGTCGACGAGAACGCCCGGGATGAACCCCGAGCCGTCCCCGGCATGGCGTGAGAACGCGAGCTTCTCGGCGTTGCCCGGGGCGACGGAAAAGCGTGCGTTGATTCGGCAGTGATGGCGGACAAACTCGCGGACTTCGCTGGGGCTGTTGACCGGGACCATGCGATCGTCTCCCACGTTGCTGCTTCGCAGCCGCAACGAGGGTCTATCGACGGATCGGGGGTCCGTGTTGAGCCCGGGCGCCCCGGGCAGAGCACCGGGTAGAGCGGTCAGGCTTCGGAGGCGCTGGGGACGATGACGACCGCGGTGCCGTAGCACAGAACTTCGGTGGCCTTGACGCCCCCGACGTCCGAGGCGTCATAGTGAAAGCCGAGCACGGCGTTGGCCCCGATGGCGCGGGCGTGGTCGATCATGAGTTCGTAGGCCTGTTGGCGGGCCTGTTCGCACATCTCGGTGTAGGCCCCGATGCGCCCGCCGACGATGGACTTGAGCCCGCCCATGATCCCCTGGCTGATGGTCGGGGCGCGAACGATGAGCCCGCGCACGATGCCCTTGTATTCCTTGATCGAGTGTCCGGCGATGGTGAAGGTGGTGGTGACTGGGATCGGCATGGCTGACTCCGAGAGGCGGGGCGAGAAAAGCTCCAAAGCCTGCGTCGCTCCGGCATGATCCTCATACGATAACAGGAACTTGAGCCCCCGAGGCGCGACCCGCGCAGGTCCGGGCGGCCCGAGTGGTTCAGGACGGTGGAGGTGCCGCAGTGGACGATCGGAGTAGAGAGGGGGTTGAGCCCGGCGTGGTGCCGAGCCCGGTCTACGCCTCGGCCGCGGAGATCCCCGCCCAGCCCAGCGACGCCCTGACCCCTGACTTTGTCACCATGTTCGACGGCAAGGACGTTCCGTTCTGGCGGCCCAGTGCGGCGGACGTTGCGCGGGGGATCGGGTGGAAGTGGCTGATCGTGCTGCCGGCGCTGGGTTTCGTCGTGGGCGCACCGATCGCGGCGATCGTGTACGCACGGGTGTCAACGGGCGGCCTGCTGGCGAACCTGATCAAGCCGTGGATCTTCGCCGCAGGAGTGGTCGTGACCCTTGTCATCGGTTCGGCCCGGCGCGTGGTGGGCGCGCGGCGGGACGATTTCTGCATCCACTGCGGGTACTCGATGGTCGGGATGGGCGAGCGTGCGACGTGCCCTGAGTGCGGAAGGCCGTATGTCCGCGCGGTCACCGCGGAGTACCGCAAAGACCCGCATTTCTTCGCGCACCGGTACCACAAGCTGAAATCTCACCCGGGCGGGGGGTCGGTGGTGGTCGGGGCGGGGAGCGTGGTGCGCGGAGATGGGACGGAGTGAGAAGCACGCCATATCGCCGCTGCCGCGCCGCGGATGAGCGTCGGCGGCGGCGCACGCAGCCTCGTCTGGCGGATGGCGGCGGGAACTACCTGAAAAGCAATCGCCAGGCGATCGCCAGCACCGCAATGATCCCAAAGATGACGACTCCGACCACCTTCATCTTCGCGTGACCGATCGCTGATCGTTCGTAGTAGGACATGTCGCTCGCGGCGTCGCGGCGTTGCTGTTGTTGAGCGCCTTGCGAGAGAGCCTCGCCGAGGCGCTTGTAGGGATCGCCCGACCGGCCGGAGTACTTCTCGTACATTCTGGGGTCGATAGCCATCGGGATTCTCCTCAATAGGGTTTCCGGCAACAGCGGGAGTCAAAGGACTCTCTTCGGAGAGTTCCATGCCTTCCCGCTCGGGTGAGACGGTCGGTCCGCGCAATGGCCGACTGGGGCGGGTGCTCTCTAGCGGTGACGCCGACGGCCCGCAAGTACGCCACCGGCCAACGCCAGAACGCCGAACCCTGGAGCGGGGACGGGGTTCACGATGACGTCGTCGAGGACGAGCTCGGTGGTCCCGCCCAGGCCGAACGGGCCGAGGTTGAAGTGCCCCCAGTTGTAAAACTCGATGCTGACGGGCGCGGCGGGGTTGATGGGCGTGAACGAGAACTCGAAGCGGCGTTGGTCGCCGATGGTGGTGAGCGCACCGCCTGCGGGGACGGTGAAGTAGCGCATGGGGTCGCCGAGCTGGGTGTTGGTGACGCGCAGGCCGAAGATGCCGTCGTAGGCCCCGCCGCCGCTCGCGCCCTCGCCGGAGACCCAGAAGCTGAGGATGTAGCTGGGAGCCACGGAAAGGTGCGTGTTGATGGTCTGGGCGAGTGTGACCGGTGCGCCGATGGAGGTCGTGACGATTGGAGCCGTGGCGAAGGTGACTTCGCCGTCGGACTGGAAGTTGGGCGCAACGTTGACGTGCGCGCCCTGCCCGTTTCCGAAGTACAGGGCCTTGACCCCGTCGGGAATATCAGCAGAACCTGCGATGTTGAGCGGAGCGACCGAGTCGTGCCCCCAGCGGGCGTAATTTGCGGCCACGCCCGAAGAGGTCCAGTTCGGGATCGGAACGTACGGCGTGCCCGAGGTGCCAGTAGCCCAAAGGACCACAGCCCCTGGAGGCCCGGCCTCGAAGCTGCCGGTCGCCACGAGGTTGCCCGCGTGCGTGCCGATCTGAGGACCGGCGGGGAGGAGGGTGAGCCCGGCGAACGACGACGAAGCAAGGGCGGCCAGGATCGCGGCCACGGACGGGATAGCAGTTGCACGCATGATTTCTCTCTCCTTCATATGGTGACGGAAACTCGCGGCGGGCGGAAACGCCGTATTCGTGAAGTGTACAGAAAATCAGCACAAACGCAAAGATGGAACGGCAGCACCCGCGCGCGGGGCGATCGCCGCCTGAACAGGACGGGTGGCTGCGCCCAAAGTGTCAAACGGGAGAAGTCCCCAGTTCCCCAATACAATCCAACGGCCACCAGGAGCACCCCATGCGCCCCGACATCCGATACAACAACATCATCAGCGGCGAAGAGGCCCGCAAAGCCCAGGCCGCCGCCGATCGTGCGCCCGAGCTGCCCGCCAGCAGGATCAACGCCGACGAGTACTACATCACCCAGCAGTACCACCTTTACACGCGTGAGGACCACGACGTGTGGCGCGACCTTTTTGACCGCCGCTGGACCGTGCTCGAAAGCCAGGTGAGCCGGATCTTCATCGACGGCATGAAGATCCTCCGCCTCACGCGCGACCGCCTGCCGTTGCTCGACGACCTCGTGCTCGACCGCGATATCGAGATCGCCGGCGGCACGATCCTGAAGAAGGGCACCAAGCTCGACGGGATCAACAAGTTCCTCACGGCCCAGAGCAAGTGGGCGAGCTACGGCGTGCCGGGGTACCTGCCGGCCAAGGCGTTCTTCGCGTGCCTGGCGCAGCGCGAGTTCCCGACGACGGTGCTGATCAGGCCGCGCGAGGTGATGGACTACCTGCCCGAGCCGGACATCTTCCACGATGTGTTCGGACATGTACCGCTGCACACGCTCAAGGTCTTCGCGGATTTCCTGCAGACCTACGGCAAGGCCGCGCTGTTGTGCGACGACGAGCGGCACATCAAGCGCCTGGGCCGGCTGTTCTGGTTCACCGTGGAGTTCGGGCTCATCAAAGAGAACGGGCAGGTCAAGATCTACGGCTCGGGACTCGTGAGCAGCCACGCCGAGAGCGAGTACTCGCTCAACGGGGTGTGGGAGAAGAAGGGCCAGAGCGCCGAGGACTGCAAGGAAAGGCCGATCGCGGAGTGGAGGCCGTTCGATCTGGACCGCGTGTGCGAGACGGACTTTGAGATTGATCACTACCAGCCGATCTATTACGTGCTCGAGAGCTTCGAGCAGCTGCGCGACGCGATGAACGAGTACGCGGAAGAGGTCATCGGACGCTCAGGATTAGCCAAGGCGACGGTGGGGTAACGGAGCAGGCCGGAACGAGTTCGGCGTTGACAGGCGGGCTTCGTTGAATGCGTGCTCGTTCCGCCGTTCACGACTTGTACTCCGTCGAGATATCCAGCTTCAGCACCTTCAGCGTGCTGAGCACGGCTGAGACCACGCACACGAAGAGCACCACCGTCCCCGTGAAGAGCATGGTCCAGGGCGTGAGGGCGTAGGGCATGGCCTCGATGCTGATGGTCGTGCCGATGAGCGCCGAAACGCCTACGCCGAGCCCGAAACCGGTCGCGCCGCAGAAGAGCGCCTGCGCGATCACGATGCGTATCACGGCCCACTTCGACGCGCCCAGGGCCTGGAAAGTAATGTAGAACCGAGCGCTATCGACCGTGAACAAGTACAGCAAGAGCGAGCTGACCGAGACGCCGACGATCACTCCGATGCCGATCATGAGCGCGATGCGGGCCACGACGCCGGTGGTGCGGACGTAGTACCAGTAGGTGTCGTCGGCGAACTCCCCCGACGTGCGTGCCCGCAGCCCGGTGGACGACTCGATCCGGCGTGCGACCGCCCGCGGGTCGTCGCCCCGGGCGCATTTGGCGAGCACGAACGACATGAGGTTGCGTTGCCGGGGCGTGATCTGAAGAGCCCGCGAGTAGGTGGTGTAGATCACCGGCTTGGAGAGAAACCTGGGCGTGAGCCTGGCCACGGCGGCGACCACCAGGCGGTGGTCGTTGGCCAGCATCTCGTCGCCGACGCGCATCGGGCGCGTGGGCAGGGAGAAATCCGGCGTGTTCCAGCCGGGGTGACGCGGCGGGGGCGCGTCCACGGTTTTCAGAAGGCCCGTCGTCGATTGAAGATCGACGACCACCGCGTCGGGCGCACGCAGGTCCTCCCAGCTCCCTGTCACCAGCTCGCGCGGAGCACCGACCAGCGTCGCGTCATCCACGCCGATGAGCAGCGCAGGCTTGAGCGCCCCGCTGGGCAGGCGCACGCGCATGCTCCCGGTATAGAGCGGGACCGCCCACGCCACGCCGCTCACGCCGCGGACACGGGCGAGCTGCGGTTCGGGCATGCCCGTCGGTTCGTCGACATTCTCGACGGCGGAGTCCATGACCCAGATGTCGGCCTCGGGGATGTCGGTCACGAGCGCGTAGCTACGCCGCATCATCCCTGAGAACATCGAGAGCATGTGCGTGATCAGAAAGCTGCACAGCAGCACGCCGAGCACCACGCCCAGGTAGCGGGCGCGTTCGCCCAGCAGCATTCGGAGCCCGAGCAGGATCACGGGCGAGTGTACGCCGAGTGGTCTGCTGAATGTCCGTTGAACACGTCGGCGTGCGACGGATGCAGCTAGGGGTTCAGCCCCATCGCCTCCGCCACGTCGCGCTCGATCGTCCGCGCCCCCGCCTTCCCGACAGTCATCCGGAACCCGCCCGCGTAGTCCCACATCGCCCGCCCGATCTTGAACTCATCGAGCGCCGCGTTCACGGCCTTGATCCACGCGATCCGGTCCGCGGGCGGGGACGCTTTCGTGTACACGCCGTACTCGCCGCAGTAGACCGGCACGCGGTTCTTGCCCGACCAGTCCGCGGCCTGCTGCAGCTTGGCGCGGAGCTTGGCTTCCGTCCATGGCTCGCGGTCGATCGACCATTCGACGTGGTCGTGGACCTCCTTATTGAGCTGCCCGGCCGCGATGCCTTCGAGCTGGGCCCGCGTCGCCGGCCAGGGGACGGATTTCAGATCCTTCCACACCCACCACCCCCACTCGGCGCTCTGGTGCGTGAAGAACAGCGGGTCGTAAAAATGGAACGAGTAGACGACGTTGGTGTCGGCGACGGGCGTGAGGCGGAGCAGGCCGGGGATGCCGCCGTAGTCGTCGCCGGTGGCGAGGATGGTGTGCCTGGGCGCGGCCTTGCGGACGATGCCGATGAGCCGGGCTTGACCAGCGGGCCAGACCTCGTGGGCCTTGGGAGCCTCGTTGAAGGCCTTGTCCTTGGTTTCTTTGGTGAGGTCGTGGGGTTCGTTGAGGATTTCGAGGAAGACGCGCTCGGGGTCGGTCGCGGAGCACTTCTCCGCCAGGGCGGCCCAGAAGAGTTCCAGCTCGTTGAAGCGGGTGGTCCGCGGATCGTCGCCGATCATCGTCGGCGTGATCCATTTGGTCGTGTTGTAGTGCGGATCGACGATCACCGCGAGCCCGGCCTTGAGACAGCGTTCCACGGCGTCGAAATACTCGGTGTTCTCGGCGGGCCTGAGGGTCTTGGTCGTTTCGTTCCACATCCACGCTGGCTCGAAGGGGAGGCGGACGTGGGTCAGCCCGATCGCGTGAAGGTTCGCCAGTTCCGCGTCGGAGACGAACGCCCTTCGCGCAGCGACGTTCTCCGGCTTGTCCCCCGCCTCGGGGATCCACACCCAGCCGGACATGTTCACGCCGCGTGAGATCGCCGCCAATCGCTGAGGCGGAACTTCCCCCGAGGCCATCGGAGTCAGCAGACCCACGAGCACGAACAGGGACGCAAAGAAAGACGAAAACGCTGGCATTCCTGGAACATAGATGGTTCGGGTGATTCTCGCAAGCACAGCTCGTTGGCACAGATCGTTCGGCTCGCAAAAAGTTTGTCCCCGGAGGAATCTTCCCGTTGGTCCTACCCCGCGACTTCGCTATTGTTTTCTTGCCTCTCGTCGCTCGGGCGCATCGCTCGATCGGCGCGAGCGCCACCGACGCGTGCCGCGTCTTGATCGCACTTGCCCGGCGGCTTGAAACGCCGTGTTTGCTCCGGGCTTTGGGCTGGTTGACGGAACGCTCCGATCGCCAGCTCTCGGGACGAAACAACAGGCCATGGCGACCATCTCTTCTTCTCACTCGGCCGCGGTCGGCTCCGTTGAACTCAAGAACGGCGGCAGCCACGCGCCGACTTCCGCGCAGTCGGCCGGCCCTTGGACCATCGAGCGGGCCGCCAAGCTCTACGGCATCCGCGACTGGGGCACCGGCTACTTCGGCGTCAACGAGCAGGGCCACTTGACCGTCATGCCCGAGAAGGACTCCAAGCGGCAGATCGACCTGTACGAGGTCATCGAAGGCCTGCGCGAGCGCGAGATCGGCACGCCCGTCATCATCCGCTTCAGCGACCTTCTCAAGCACCGCCTGCAGGAGATCCGCGAGGCCTTCGACACCGCCATCCGCGACAACGGTTACACCGGCACCTACGCCTGCGTCTACCCCATCAAAGTCAACCAGCAACGCCAGCTCTGCGAGGACATCCGCGACATCGGCGCCAAGCTCGGCTTCGGGCTCGAGGCCGGCTCCAAGCCCGAACTGCTCGCCGTGCTGGGGTTGACCGAGAACCAAGGCCAGATGCCGATCGTCTGCAACGGGTTCAAGGACAGCGAGTTCATCGAGACGGTGATCCTGGCGACCAAGCTCGGCCGGCACATCATCCCCGTGGTTGAACGCTTCAGCGACCTCGAACTGATCGTCCAGCACGCCAAGCGGTACAACGTCCGCCCGCGCATCGGCGTGCGCGTGAAGCCGTCCGCCCAGGGCACGGGCCGCTGGGAATCTTCGGGCGGCATGCGCTCGAAGTTCGGGCTGTTCGTCACCGAACTCATCCACGCCGTTGAATACCTCAAGCAGCACGGCATGGCCGACTGCTTGAACATGATCCACTTCCACATCGGCAGCCAGGTCGGGGACATCCGCAACATCAAGGGCGCGGTCAACGAACTCGCCCACATCTACTGCGAGTTGAAGCGGCTTGGCGCGGGCCTGGACACCATCGACGTCGGCGGCGGCATGGGCATTGACTACGACGGCTCGCAGTCGGCCAGCTCATCGAGCGTGAACTACGGCGTGGCCGAGTACGCTGCCGACGTTGTCTACCGCATCAAGAGCGTCTGCGACGCCTCCGGCTTCCCGCACCCGCGCATCCTCAGCGAATCGGGCCGAGCGATGGTCGCGCATTCTTCACTGCTCATCATGGACGTGCTGGGCAAGAGCCGTTTCGCCAGCGACCCCGATCTGGACGGCATCAAGGCCCTGATGAAGGCCGAGAACGAGCACCCGCAGCCGGTGCTCGAACTCATCGACGCCTTCGAGAGCCTGAGCCACGTGAAGGTCAACCTCGTCGAGGCCTATCACGACGCCGTGCAGGCCCGCGACGAGGCGATGAGCCTGTTCAACCTCGGGTACATGAGCTTGCCGATGCGATCCGCGACCGAGCGGCTGTTCTGGGCCGTGGGCCGGCGGGTTTTGGCGCTGGCGTCCGCGAAGGGCGAGCTGCCCGATGATCTGGTGGACCTGCCGCAGATCTTGAGCGACATCTATTACGTGAATTTCTCGCTCTTCCAGAGCCTGCCCGACCACTGGGCGATCGATCAGTTGTTCCCGATCTGCCCGATCCACCGCTTGAACGAGGAGCCGACGCGGCGCGGGATCCTGGCCGACATCACCTGCGACTCCGACGGCCAGGTCGACAAGTTCATCGACAAACGCACGGCCAGCAAGGCCACGCTCGAACTCCACGAGCTGCGCGGCATCTCCGAGGGCGTCGAAGGCCACGCCGGCCAGAACAGCGGCAACGTCGGCGGCCACGCCCAACTCAGCGATGCACCCGCCGGCGGGATGAACGCCGAGCACAAGCCCGAGCCGTACTACCTCGGCGTTTTCCTCCTCGGCGCCTACCAGGAAGTCCTCGGCGACCTCCACAACCTCTACGGCGACACCCACGTCGTCCACGTCAGCTTCGACGACTCACCCGGCGTCGGCGATTGGAACATCGACGAGGTCATCGAGGGCGATTGCGTCAAGGAGGTCCTCGCCTACGTCCAGTACGACAGCGAGGACCTGGTGCAGGCGATGCGCCGCGACATCGAACGGGCCGTGAAGGCCGGGACGATCGCGGTGTCGGAAGGGCAGAGCTTGCTGAAGTTCTATGACAGCGGGATGGAGGGGTATACGTACCTGGAATGATCGGGCAGTTGTCTTGAAGTCAGAGAGCGTGCCACCGGATGTGGCTCAGCTCATCCGGTGTTCGGTGACGGGGATTCGGAAGCACCGGATGCTCCAAGCAGCATCCGGTGGCACCCGCCCGCCGGCCCCAGAGGCATGTGGGCCTCAGCCGATAAATCTGGTTACGGCATCTTTCGGTATGCTGCGCCAATGCCGACAGTGGCATCCCCATCCTGCCCCCGCTGCGGCTATGACCAATCGGGTGCGATCGCGTCGTGGAATCACACCGAGTCGCTCTCGTGCCCGCTGACTGGCACGTGCAGCGAGTGCGGGCTGGAATTTCATTGGTACGACGTGCTCTTTGCCGAACGCCTCCGCATGCCAGGGTTCTACGAGCACGGCACGGGGCTCGCGTTCGCGTCGGCGTGGCGCACGCTAGTGTGGACGCTCTGGCCGCCGACGTTCTGGTCCCGCGTGAAACTCGAACACCCCGTGCGCTGGCGTCGGGCGCTGCTCTGGTTGATCGTGCTGCTCGTGCCGTTCCAGGCGGCGCACATCATGTTCGACGCGTGGTCACAGATGAGGATCCAAGCCGCCGCGGCCGCGGCGGCGTCAGCGACGCCGATCCCCGGGCTAAGCGGCACGGTCACATTCATTCAACCGCCATGGCAAGCAGGCGTGATCGGACGGTGGCTGACTCCCGTTCTTTCAACGATGGACCTCAGGTATCAGTTTGTTCGACAGGGTCCATCGGGCGCTTCGGCCCTGCCGGCCGCTGACCCATTTTTCGGCGTCCGGTCCGGCTGGCACGAATGGCCCTACTTCGCCATGCCCACACTCTGGTTCAGCTTCTCGCTGCCGATCATGCTGATGCTCCTTCCTCAGACGCGCAAGCTCGCCAAGATCCAGCGCTCCCATGTCTTCCGCGCGTGGGCGTATTCGATGAGCTGGGTCGCGGTGCTCGCGTTGCTGCGATTCGCCGACCAAGCGTGGGCCGTTGGTATTACAACTTTTTCCAAGCCGCCCCCCTCGGGCATTTACGGTGCTGGTTGGCCCTGGAGCAATCCGTACAGGGAGCCGGTCATCCTCCCGTTCCTCGCCGAGCATTCGTTCCTGACCGCACTGGTCATCTCAGTGTGGCTGGCCTGGTGGTGGCGCACGACCGTCGGGCGCGGGTTCCGGGTTGATCGCCCGACCATCGTCTTGATTGCCATGCTCGTGCCGGCCTTGCTGGTGATGACGATCTCCGCGTCGATCGTGTCGATGCAATTCGGGCTGATGATCGACCAGTTGACGTCGGGGAAGTTTCGTTGGCCGTGAGGTGGGTGGCGTGGTAAGCATGAACCAACCCCTCACTCCATCCTGCCCCACTTGCACTTATGACCTTTCGGGCTCCGTCGCCGCATGGAACCACGTTCATTCACCTTCGTGCCCGACTCGCGGCCGCTGCAGCGAATGCGGCGAAGAGTTCTTCTGGGCCGACGCCTTCCGTGCCGTCAACAACTACTTCGACGACCTCCCGCGTGCTGGCTTCTTCATCGGCCTGACGCGCTCGTTCCGCGTCGCGCTCTTCCCATGGGGTTCGTGCCATGTACCGAGCAGCCCGCGCTTCAGCCTGCGACGATCCGCCTGCGTGGCCGTGTTCGGGCTGCTCGCCTGCCACTTCGTAGCCGCAACTTGGGTGGTAGTGATGCAACGTGGTTGGCTTCGTCCTTGGGGCAGCCTGTCTGCAAATGCACCCATCTACCGCACTCTTCTCGATCCGTGGTCGCCGGACTGGGGTTACATCGTTTCTCAGTCCAGCAACGGAAGTTCGACCATGCTCACGATGGGTGGCAACGGTATGCTCGATGCTCTTGTTGTATCAGGCCCGCTCTGGCTTGCCGGGCTGATCGTCCTTGCAATCATGCTCGCGCGAAGGCGTGTCCCCGGGGCCGCTCGCCTTTGGACCCGTACCGCGCTCCGCTCCGCGCCGTTTGTCGGCACACTGACGCTCGTGATGTCGGCCTCGTGGATGTCAGTGACCGCCTTGAATCTGTGGAACAGCGGGAAAGAAAACATTCTCGCCACGCTCGGCGAGTTCGTCCTGATGTTCGGCACGCCGACGGCTCTCGTCTGGCTCCTCTGGACGCGCCACGTCCACGACCTCGGAGTCTTCACCCGCCCGTCCCGCGTCGTGCTGGCCATGACGCTGCTGCCGATACTTGCCCTAATCGCGTTTGCGGCTCTCAATGCTACCCGTGCGGGTTGACCTTCTCGGAAAACACATCACTTCTCACGGCCTCCAGCCCATGCCCTCGCTCAGCACCCCATCCTGCCCCCGCTGCGGCTACGACCTCCCTGGCACCATCGCTTCATGGACCCACTCCTGCCCCCTGCGCGGCGTCTGTAGCGAATGCGGCACCAACTTTGATTGGGTGCTGGTTTTCAATCCGAAGTTCATCCCGATCCCCGACCATCGCATGCCGGGCTGGGCCGTGCTCGTTGGCTTCGCGGCGTTCGCGTTCGGCCTCCTCTGGCTGATTGGATGGGCCATCGGCGCGTGGGGCTTGTAACCGTCCGACGCGCAGTGGCAAGCACACCCCCGCTACGATCCCCCCATGCCAACCGCCACCGAAGCCGTCCAAGCCCTTCTCATGCAGGCCGACCCGCAGATCGCGGGCCTCATCGCCAAGGAGGCCGACCGTCAGGCCACCACGCTCGAGCTGATCGCGAGCGAGAACCACGCCTCGCTGCCGGTCACGCTGGCGATGGGCACGTGCCTGACCAACAAGTACGCCGAGGGGTATCCGGGCGCGCGCTACTACGGCGGGTGCGTCTACCACGACCAGATCGAAACCATCGCCCGCGACCGCGCCAAGCAGATGTTCGGCTGCGCGTTCGCAAACGTTCAGCCGCACTCGGGCGCGCAGGCGAATCAGGCCGTGTTCCACGCGACGATGGAGCCGGGCGACACGTTCGCGTCGCTCGTGCTCAAGGACGGCGGGCACCTCTCGCACGGCATGAAGCTCAACTTCTCTGGCAAGTTCTTCAAGCCCGTGCATTATCCGCTGCACTACACGAAAACGAGCTCGGAGTTTGAGCGGATCGACTACGACGCGGTGAAGGCCGTGTGCCGCGAGCACAAGCCGAAGGTTCTGATGTGCGGCTATTCCGCGTACCCGCGTGTGATCGACTTCAAGAAGTTCCGCGAGGCCGCCGACCTGTGCGGGGCGCTGCTCGTCGCGGACGTGGCCCACATTGCCGGCCTGATCGTCGGCGGCTCGCACCCCTCGCCATTCCCGCACGCCCACATCGTCACGACCACCACGCACAAAACCCTGCGCGGCCCGCGCGGCGGGCTGATCCTGACCAACGACGAAGAGCTCGCCAAGAAGATCGACAAGGCCGTCTTCCCCGGCAGCCAAGGCGGCCCGCTCATGCACGTCATCGCCGCGAAAGCCATCGCGTTCGGCGAGTGTCTCAAGCCCGAGTTCAAGACCTACGCAGCGCAGGTCGTGAAGAACGCCGCGACCCTCGCGGCCGAGCTGAGCAAGCTCAAGTATCGCATCACCACCGGCGGCACCGACAACCACCTGATGCTCGTCGATCTGCGCGGCAGGTCCGAGGCCCTGACCGGCGCGGACGCAGAGAAGTGGCTGGAGGCCGCGGGGATGATTTGTAATAAGAACGGAATCCCCGAAGACCCGCGCCCGCCAAAGTTCACGAGCGGCATCCGCCTCGGCACCCCGGCCGTGACGACACGAGGCCTGCGCGAGCCGCACATGGCAAAGATCGCATCATGGATCGACCGCACGCTGACGGCCGGGTTGGCGGGCGAGGCGGAGCTGGCGAAGGTCGCGGCGACGGTGCGGGAAGAAGTGCGGAAGTTCTGCGGGGAGTTTGCGCTGCCGCATTGAGCGGCGCACCACATTCTGAGAAGAACGAAATATGCAGGCAAACTATCACGGCACGATCGAATGTCGCGGATGTGCTCGATCTCTTGAGTATCGTTTCATTCACAACGGATTCGCTGAGAGCGTCTACGCGTACTGCGATTGCTGCGGAAAACTCGCATCCCTGGACACGAACAACGGTCACATTCCACTCACTCGATCTCAGCACGATCGTGTCAATTGGGCGTCTGCGATCGATACCGACTTCGAAAGTGAACTACTTCCATGCTCCTGCGGCGGCCGTTTTCGACGTGGAGCGACACCACGATGCCCGTATTGTCGATTCGCTATCGCGCCAAAGGATTTTTTGGGAAATGGAAACTTCTTCATCCGACTGGTTCGGAGGCTTGGGCTATCGAAAGACTGGGCCGGACCGTTTGGATTAACGTGGACCGGGTTGTATTCTGTGATCATCGAAGACAACTGGACTCAAAATAACCTGAGAGCGCTACCCAGAAAGTAGTAGCGGCGAACTTTCACAGCGCCTTCATCCCCCTCAACTCCTCCACCGGCTCCCCAAACGAACACGACCCAAAAGAAAGCGCGAACGACTCTCTCACCAGCGCCAGCTCAGTCGCCTCGATCGTCAGTTCCTTCCACCCGCACGCGACATCCGTGAACCGGAAGCTGGCCGCGATTCGATCATCAAGCACGGCCTGCACTCGTTCGACCTCCAAGCCGTGGACGCGTGCCACGGCGGCTGCGAAGAAGACGTTGAGGAACCCGTGCATCACGCCGCGCGGGGCGTTGGGAGTGGTGTCGAGCGGGTACTCGGAGCGCACGGCGTGGTGCAGGCCGGCCGTGGCTTTGAAGGGGACATCGACGCCGGCGCACGCGACGAGGAACGCGGCGAGGTTGGCCGAGGTCGGGATCGCATCGGGCGTGAGGCCGCCGGTGCGCACTTTCGCGCCAGATTGGTTCCCCGCAAGCGCCGCCACGAACCCGCGGCAATCGTTCACGATCGGGAACTCAAAGAACGGGAAGACGCCCTCGGGGATGATGTCGAGTGCGTCGTCAATGAAGCCCGGGTCAGCAGCCTTCACCTCGATCATGTCCACGCCCGCCAGCCCGCCGTCCTCGTTGGCGTGGCGGCGATTGAAGGCTTGGATGGCGTTGAGGTCGCTGTCGAGGCCGTTGATGCCCTGGCCGTCGATCAGCGCGGTGACGCGCCATGGTTCGCCCACGGTCGCGTGCTCGCGGTAGCCGCTGGTCGCGTTCGTGCCCGGCATCAGGGCCGCCGCGTGCTCGGAGAACTCTTCGAGCCGCGACACCGGGCAGACGAATCGGCCCAGCATCCACTCGTCCTCGCTCATGCGGCAGCGTGCGAACTCTTCGACGGCCCGGGCCATGTCCAAACGTGCCGGGGGGAACAGACCCGCGTAATCGATGAGGCCGGACATCAGGGCGCGGATGCTTCGTGAACTCATAGCGACAGGGTAGCTCGGCGAGGGAAACCCCGTTCCCTTTGGTCGACTACTTGGCCAGCTTGGCGACCAGTCGCCAGACGTCGTGCGGCGTAAGACTCCGGCCCGTGCGTTCGTTGAACCGCTCGACCAACGCATCGAACACCGGTGTCAACGGCAGTTGGTCGCGCTGACCGAGGGAGCCGACGGCCGCGACGACCAGTTCGCGCGCCACATCCTCGTCGCCCGGCGTGACCTTCAACGCGGGCGTGCTCGCGCGACCGACCTTGGGCAGCTTCCCGGCCTTGCGGAGGTTGTGGAGCCGATGGAAGAGTTCACGCGGCGTCGGTGTCGCGCCCGGTCCAACTACGCGGCGGTAGAGATTCTCAAACTCAGGCGTGTAGGGCAGGTCGTCGAGCGTCCGCCCGGCGTAGGCATACTCGGCCGCGATCTTCGCGTCGAGGCTCTCAGGGGATGCCGCCGATTCACCCGCATCGAACAACCCTACGGGCGCGGGCTCTTCGCGCTTGGTCGAGCGCGGCACGCCCTCCGGCGGCCGCTCGCCGTTCCACAGCAGCGGCTCCCAAGGTCGCATCGCTTCGGCGAGGTGTTGCGTGGGATCGAGGAACGAGTCGACTGCAAGATCGAACATCGCGTGCCGCCGCGCGTTGCGGAGCCCGCCGTCGTAGTGGCCGTACGGGACAACAAACCGCCACTTGCGACCGGGGTCAGACGCGAGCGCGTTGAAGACGGCCGCCGCGGTGGGCGCAGGGACAACATCGTCGCGCTCGGCGAGTTTGCACAGCGTCGCGGCCCGCGCGTTGGGCGCGTGGACCACCGCGTCGGCCAGCCGGAGCATCTGCACGAGATGGTCACGCCGCGCGGCGTGCATCGTGAGGAACGCCGCGATCTCGGCCGAGACACCGGGCAGCGGGCCCTTGCAGTCGCGCGCCAAACGCCACGGCCAATCGCCCAGGCTGGGCAGCCCGATCGCCAGCCTTTCGATCAACAGGGGCTGTTCGGTCGCGTGCTCGAGCGCCCCGGCCGCGAGCACCGCGAGCCCGCCGCCGAACGATTCGCCGTGCAAGCACATCGGCCGTTCGGGGCCGATGAAGCGCGACAGCGCCCGGCACGCGTTCACCACGTCCGCCAGCGCCTGGGGCAGTGCCCAAGCCATCCCCGCCGATGTCACGTCCGAAGCCCGCGCCATCGGCGCATCGAGTCCGAAGGTAATCCACCCCAGCGGCCAACTCTTCATCTGCGGTACGTCAGACATCGACCCCGGGAACCCGCGCACGCGCACGCACAGCACCGCGACGCCACGCTGCCGCAGGTGTTCCCACCGCTCGCCTTCGCCCGCCAGGATCGGCGCTTTCTCGTACCCGTGCAATGCGACCAGCCCGGCGCGGGTCGGTGTCCCCTTGGGCGGCATGAACAACGCCGCGCCGATCCGCACGTTCCGCAGGCTCAGAATCTCGTGCGTCGCGGTCGGGTCGGTCGGGTCAGCGTTGCTGCCCGAACGCGGCACGAGCGCGGGGGCCGCGCCCGCGAAGACCGCCTGCTGCCACGCGGTCCAGAAGACCGAGTGCATCGGGGCGGGTGTGAGGTCCGATACGGACGCCAGCGTCCGGATCGGCGAGAACCCAAAGTCTTCGGGCGCGTTCATACAGAGAGAGAATACCGCAGGCGAGCGCTCCGAGCATCGCCCGCAGTCCCCCCGCATTCCTGATTCACGCCGTCACTAGAATCCGATTCGCCGTTGTCGCCGAAGGGACTTTCATGTTCGCCCTCATCGCGTATGCCGTGCTGGTCTGGTACGGCGCTCTGCGCTGGCGGCGGAACTGGCGCGGGGTGATCGCGGTTGTACTCGGCGTCCTGGGCGTCGTGGTTGTCGGATTCCTGCACTACAAGCTCAACGAGTGGACTCACGGCCGGGTCTATCTCCGCGTGCTGCAGGTCTTGCTCTATCCCTACGGCGTGCTGGTGGCGGCGGTTGGTTTCTTCATCGCCGCTCTGCCGCGCGTGTACGCCGGCGCTCAGTGCCGGTCCTGCGGTTACGACCTGCGCGGGCTCGAAACCGACGAGCGAGTGTGCCCCGAGTGCGCCACCACGCACGCGCTCGGACACCGCTCAGGCGAGCCCTGCCGAACCTGCCTGCGGCCGCTGCCATCGCGCGGTGTTGACCAGCAGGTCTGCACGAGCTGCGGGACCGTTCACCTGCTCGTTGGTCACGGTCACCGCGCGTTCGACCGCGAGCGGGAAGTCGGCTTGACAAGTGCAACACCGGACACCGCGCTGGTTGCAACGCCACTCACAGTTCGTGAACGATCGGAACGTCTTCGTGAGATCGCGGGGGCTGTCGAGCACGCGAGCACACGCAACACAGCGTGAAACGCGAAGAAAAAGCCTAGCACGCAAGCGCGGGAACAGACGGGACATCCCGCGCTTGCGCGGGCCTCGCTCATCCGCGCACCCACCGGTACATCACACCGATCACGAGCACAAGCAGCGGCAGCACGGCGATCGTGACGAACCGCACGAGCTTCACGCGCCCCTCGCTCATCGGCTTCACGAGCGCCACCGCACGCGCCTGCGGGCTCTGCGCGATCAGCTCGTCCTGGCCCGCCAGCCAGTACACCGACGCCTCGAACAGTTCAAGATTTCCCGGGCTCGAATCGGCGGACCGACCGTCGGACCGCACGGCCTGCGAGCGCTCGTCCATGTACCAGGTGTTCGCGCCCACCGCGACCACACGCTGCCCCCGCGCGCCCGCCGTACCGCGCCGCTCGGCGGCCGCGGCGATCAGCCAGCTCGGCGATTTCAGATCGCGGGCCGCGTCGAAGGTCGGGATGTCGGCCTCGCGATCGATCTGCCCGCGCAGCGCCCACATCGTCGCCCACTGTGACTCGGCC
Organism: Phycisphaerales bacterium; assembly: GCA_044221955.1. Taxonomy (GTDB): domain Bacteria; phylum Planctomycetota; class Phycisphaerae; order Phycisphaerales; family UBA1924; genus CAZCPB01. Next base: position 45,999 of record JBGAOD010000005.1, read on the forward strand.
CACGTCGTGCCGTCGTCTGCAGCCACGTAGAGCGGCCAGACCGTCACGCCCGCTGGCGCGGTCGCCGTGGCCGTCAGCGCGATCGGCCATTCCACGTTCAGCGGCAATCCCTTGATCGCTAGCGCAATCGCGTTCTCGCCGCGCGAGCCCGTCGCCGGCTGCGCCATGAGGTCCGACAGCAGCGCACGCCCGCGCGGCGTGAGCACCTCGCGCACCACCGGCCGCGCCGTGTCCGCTTTCAGGCCGAACGACGTGAGCAGTTCCGTGGTCGGGTCCGGTTGCCCGAACGTCGGCAGCACCGACGGGCTCATCGAGATCAGCAGCGACTCGCCCGCGTCCGCAAGCCCGCTCAACAACTTGCCAAGCTGCTTGGCCCGCTCCACGCCCGGCTTCTCGCCGCTCGCGCCGCTGCCGACGGACGTGTTCGGGACCAGGCTCGCGTACACCACGGGTCGCTTGCCGTCGGCGTTGAGCGTCGCCAGGTCCGGCGGCAGTGCCTGTGTGGCCGTCGCCCACTCGATCGTGTCCACGCCGCGCATGCCCATCCGCTCGCGCACGCGCGTCACGAACCGGTTCAGCTCGAAGAACGAGCGTGCCTCGCCGTGCACGATCACCACGATCGGCTTGAGCGGCGTTTCGAGCGAACCGATCGCGGATGCGAAAAGCTCCTCGGCCCGCCGGCCGATGTCCGCCCGCGCGACCACCGACGAGTCCATCCATTCGGCCGCGGGGAAGAGCGTGTCGAACTCGATCGCCGTTAGCCCAACGCCCGACGGCCCGACCACCAGCGCCGCGTTGCCGCGCGACAGGACGTCCGCCACGCGACGAATATCAGGCCGTTTGAGTCTCGCGATCGTGTCGAGCGCGACGGCGGCGGCGTCTCGCGCGGGCTCGATGCCGGCGAGCACCGGCCGCAGCGCGTCCTTGCCCTTGGGGCTGAGCGCGTTCGATTCAGCGATCTGCTTCAATCGCGTAGCGAGCGCCCCCAACTGCTCCACCGCCGGCGAGAGCGATTCACGGATCGCCGCGGCCGCGAGGTCCGTCGCGGGCACCGGGATGCCGCGAACCTTCGCCCCGAGCGATTCGGCCGTCTTCCCCGCCGTCGCACGCAGGTCCTGCGCACCGATCCGAGACGCCGCCGCGAGGTCACGAAAATAATCCGCCGCCTTGAGCAGGTCGCCCGCGCCCGGCTCCGTCGGCGCAACCGTCAGCGCCTCTCGAACCTTCTCAAACCCCGCGGCGAGCGAGCCGTCGAGATACGACGCGAGCGTCGTCGCCCCGTCACGGGCCGCGACCACCAACGCGCTCTGCGCGTCAAGGTCCGCGCGATTGTCCTTAGCCAGTTCCGCGATGAGCCGGTCGAACTCTTCCTGACCGGCCGCCGACGCCGCGTCGATCGAGCGCACCGCGACGCGTTCGGACCTTCGCGCGAACTGATCGAGCACGTCGTTCACGCGGTCTCGGGCCCGCCCGTCCACGCGCGAGAAATCCCCTGCCAGCACGACGCGGTACTGGTTCTTCAGCGACGAGAGCAGCTTCTCCGTGCGCGGCGCGAGCTTGTGCTCGCCCGTGGCCGTTACGTCGTAACGCCGCGAGAACTTGGGCGCGAGCGCGTTCAGAAGCACGACCGAGACCGTCACCGCCAGCAGCGTCACCAGCGCGAACGACCCGGCCTTGAAACGGCGCGGCACGGCCGACGCACCGCCCCCACCGTCGCCAACTTTGGTGTCGCGTGCCGCGCTCATCGCCATCTCCGAGATTCCAGCGTCAGCGTCGTCAGCACCACGAACCAGCACGACACGCTCAAAAAGAACACCACATGCGAGAGATCGATCACGCCCTTGGCAAAGTCGTCGATCCGCGGCTTGATCAACGCCGCGTTGAGCACCGGCCGCAACGCCGGCGGCAACTTCTCCACCGGCACGAACGCCAGCATCATCATCAACAGCAGCACGAACAACGTCCCCAGGAACGCCAGCGTCTGGTTGCTCGTCAGCGACGACACGAACAGCCCCACCGCCAAATACAACGCGCCCAGCAACGCCACGCTCAGATACCCAGCCAGGATCGGCCCCGGATCGGGCTTCGGGTCCGACAGCGCGACCAAGATTCCCACCAACGCCAGCGTCGGTACGAACATCAGCATCAAGAACGCCAGCCCGCCCAGGTACTTCCCGATCACCACCGCCGCGTCGCTCACGGGGCTTGTCAACAGCGGCTCGATCGTCCCCGATCGGAACTCTTCGCTCAGCAGCCGCATCGATACCGCCGGCACCACCGGCAGCAACAGCCAGCCCGAGACCGCGAAGAACACCCGCAGGCTCGCGATCTGCCCGGGGGCCAGGATCAGGTACGCGAACACCGTCCCCGTCAGCAGCATGAACAGCGCCGTCACCACCCACCCCACCGGCAGGCGGAACATCGACGACAACTCACGCGACGCGATCGCGAGCGCGGCCTTCATGCCGACCTCCGCGCGACCGAGGGCGTGCCGTCTGTGCTGTTTCGTTCGACCAACTCCATGAACATCCGCTCCAGGCTCGGCCTCTCGCGTTCGAGCGAGCGGACCAGCAGCCCCGACGCCCGGGCCGACTCGGCGATCGATTCGCGCAGGTCCATGAATCCCGCCTCGGGCGAGACCGTGAACACACCCCAGCTCCGCCCGCTCGCCTCTGGGATCCCCGGCTCCTCGTGAACCTTCACCGACGAAACACCCGCGACGCGGTTCAGCGCCGTGACGATCGCCGCCGTGCCGCCCGAGCGCGGGACTTCGATCTCGACCGTGTACCGCGCGACGAACCCGGCCGCGTCGATCAACGATCGCGGCGAGCCGTCGGCCCGCAGCGTCCCGCCCGCAAGCACGATCACGCGGTCGCACAGCCGCTCGATCTCGGTCAGCACGTGCGACGAGATCAGCAGCGTGCGCTCCACGCCCAGTTCGCGGATCAGCGTCCGCGTCTCGCTCACCTGCGTCGGGTCCAGCCCGTTGGTCGGCTCGTCCAGCACCAGCACGTCAGGCCCGTGCAGCAGAGCGCCCGCCAGGCCCACGCGCTGTTTGTAACCCTTGCTGAGCTGCCCGATCCGGCGCTGCGCAACCTCGCGCAGCCAGCATCGCTCCATCGCCCGCTCGATCGCGCTCCGCCGAACGCCGCGTTCGAGCCCGTAGAGCTTGGATCGAAACGAAAGATAATCGCGCACCGTCATCTCGCCGTAGAGCGGGGCCGACTCGGGCAGGTACCCGATCTTTCGCCGCGCCTTGGCCGGTGCCTGGGTGATGTCGTCGCCGTCGATGAGCACGCGGCCCGCGTCGGGGGGCGTGAACCCGGTGATCATGCGGATGGTCGTCGTCTTCCCCGCCCCGTTGGGCCCGAGCAGACCGACCACCTGCCCGCGCGGGATCTCAAAGGACACACCGCGCACCGCACGCAGCGTCCCGAACGACTTGTGAACATGATCGACCAGGAGCATGCGTACCGAGGATATCGGAGGACGGCCGATATCTCCTTGACTTCAACCATCCTGCGCCCGACCGGACCCGTACACACACCATCTGGATTCGCCCGCGCGTCCGAATCCGATCGAAACGTGGGGCGAAACCCTGAGATACGGCGCGCTACCACGCCCCTCCCGGCCTCTTTCCAACACGAAACTGCTTTCCCCGCTAGGATCTCTCGCTTGGAGACCTTGACCCCCATGACGGACCCGCGACCGAAGTTAGTGATCGTCGGCGGCACGGGCGTGCCGGCCCACGAGCTGAGCGCCGCGTTGGGCGATCGCTATCAGATCGTCTATGGGGCACCCGACCAGGCAGCCCTGGAGAGCGCCTGGGCCCTCACGGTTCTCGAGGCCACCGGCGACGCGGTGTGCCTCGCCAAACCCGACGGCCAAGTGCTCTGGAGCAACAGCCATTTTCGGGCGCTCGACGACGTGACCAAGGGCAAGGTCGTCGAGCTGAGTTCAGAAGCCCTTCGACAGCTCTCCACCGCGCCCCGCACCGACTCCTCGGTCGCCAACGTGCTGCGCGAGTTCGCCTCGCCCGACCACTGCCGCTTCTTTGAGGTGAGCGTCACCGCCGCCGTCGACCCCAGGTCCGAGGAACGACGCGCCGCGGGCCCGCCCTCCGCCCCGACGCCTTCGCCCACCAAGCGAATCTTCGACTACGCCGCCGTCATCGTCCGCGACATTACCAAGGCGCACCGGCAACGCCAGAAGATGGACGCGATCGACAAGGCGGGCAGCGAACTCATCCGCATCGAGGCCGACGCCGTCCGCCGCATGAACTCGGTCGAGCGGCTCAAGTTCATGGAGAACAAGATCGTCGGGTACGCCCACGATCTCCTCCACTTCGACCACTTCGGCATCCGCCTGCTCGATGTCCGCACCGGCAAGCTCGAACTCGTGCTCTCTCACGGGCTGCCGCCCTCGTACGCCGAGTTCGACATCTACCCGTTGGCCGAGGGCAACGGCATCTCCGGCGCGGTCGCGGCCACCGGCCAAAGCTACATCTGCGACGATGCCGCCACCGACCCGCTCTTCCTGCCCGGGCTCTCGGGGGCACGCTCCTCGCTCACCGTCCCGCTCCGGCTCCAGGACAACGTCATCGGCGTGCTGAACGTCGAGAGCCAGCAGCCCCGCGCCTTCGGGCCCGAGGACCGCCAGTTCGCCGAGATCTTCGCACGCTCCATCGCGGTGGCCTTGCACATCCTCGACCTGCTCGTCGTCGAGCGCAGCACCGTCAACAAATCCATCACCGGGCGCGTCGAGGGTGAGCTCAACGAACCCCTCGCCGACATCAGCCACGAGATCGACGCTTTGCTCCGCTCCACGCCCCAGGACCCCGAGACGGCCGGGCACATCGCCCGCATCCGCGCCGACGTGGACGCCATCCGCAGCCGGGTCCGCGATGTCGCACTCGGGCCGACGACCCTGCTTGGCGTCGAGCGCGCCCTCGCCGACAAGACTATCGACCCGGCCATGAAAGGCCGCCGAGTGCTCGTCGCCGACGACGAGGCCAAGATCCGCCGGATCATCGGCGACGTGCTCCGCAACCGAGGTTGCGAGATGACCGTCTGTGATTCTGGCGCCACCGCCATCGACGCCATCGTCCGCGCCGCCGAGCAGGGCGTCCGCTTCGATCTCGTCGTCAGCGACATCAAGATGCCCGACCGCAACGGCTACGAGGTCTTCGCCGCCGTCCGCCGATTGATGGGCCAGGTCCCCGTCATCCTCATGACCGGCTTTGGCTACGACCCCCACCACTCCATCGTCCGCGCCTCGCAAGAAGGCCTACAGGCCGTGCTGTTCAAGCCCTTCCCCGTCGAACGCCTCGTCGACGAGGCCCGCAAAGCCCTGACCCCCGCCCCGCCGATGGGCTGACCGTCCCCGCTCGCGCCCTCTTCCCTACCCACCCTAGTGGAGCAGGTTGTCAACCTGCCTCTCCCTGCTTTCCTACCACTTCTCCTTTTCAATGTTCCAGACCTAGCAAGCCCACCACCACAGATCAAACTCCCCACCTCGCCCGATGGCAGGTAAGAAACCTGTCCCACCAAAGCCATGCCACCTCCACTCTCCCAGCCCGACCTCGACCGCGCCGCCCTGAACGCCGCCTACGCCCAGGCCCTCAAAGGAAAATCCGAGGGCGGCATTCCCATCGGCTCGGCCCTCATGACCGCCGACGGCGTCATCGTCGCGCTCGGGCACAACCTCCGCGTCCAGTCCGGCGACTCCACCGCGCACGCCGAGACCGTCTGCATCCGCAACGCCGGACGCCGCCGCGACTGGCACACCCTCACCCTCGCCTCAACCCTCAGCCCCTGCGCCATGTGCAGCGGCACGGCCGTGCTGCACCGCGTCCGCCGCGTCGTCATCGGCGAGAACACCACGTTCCAAGGCCGCGAGGACTGGATGCGGGCCGAGGGAATCGAGGTCGTCAACCTCAACGACCCACGCTGCATCGCCCTCATGCAAGAGTTCATCGCCAAGCACCCGAGCCTTTGGAACGAGGACATCGGCGTGCCGGAATGACCATCCTCGGAAGCACGCGAAAAAGAGGGGGCGGGAAAAGGTCCGTTCTCCTGCGAACATCGAAGGACAACGCCCGATCGCCCGTTGAACTTTCGAGAATTCCCCCCGCGATCCAGCCGATAAAGATGACATCGTGACCGCTCCCGCCCAACCCGCGCCGACCGATGCCGCACGAGGCGGCCCCGCCATCAGCGCGCCGACGGCCGCCGTCGCCAAAGTCCCCGCGGCGGCCGCACCCGGCCCGCTCTCGCCCGACCACCTCCGCGCCCTCACCGCCGCACGACTCCGCATGAAGAAGATCACGCGGGCCTCCAACGTCGCACGCTTCGGCGGTTGGTCGCTCGGCTTCTTCTCCATCATCACCATCGCCTTCGGTCTGCCCGCCGACTTTGTGTCCATCGGGCTCGGAGCGGCGCTGTGCGTGGTGGCGTTCAACGAACTCCGCGGCGGGGCGCTGCTCAAGCACCTCAAGCCCGCCGGCGCAACGCTCCTTGGGTACAACCAGCTCGGGCTCGGGATCCTGACCGTCGCGTACGCGGGCCTGCAGTTATGGAACACCACCCACGGGGCATCGATCACCCAGGCCATCGGCTCGACGGGCGACCCCGAGACCGACGAGTTGGTCAGCAGGATGACCGGAGCCGTCACCTACGGCCTTTACGGCACGCTCGCCGTCCTCGGCGCGCTGATCCCGGGGCTGACTTCCTGGTATTACTTCTCGCGCGGAAAGCTGGTCCGCGCCATGCTCCGCGACACTCCGCCGTGGGTCGTTGACGTGCTGCGCACCTGACCACCCGCGTCACGCCCCGCGCATGACCTCGATCACCAGCGTGTCGTCCGCCGGCGGGCCGTCGCGGTGCGATTCCACCGCGTTGAGCAGCATCTCGCTCCACACCCTGGACGAGACGGTCATCACCGGCGCGGCCGAGGGCACCCCCACCGTCCCCGTGTTCCCCGGCAACGACGCGACCAGCTTCAAGAACCCTTGAACGCCGAGCATCCGTCCGTGCTTGTCGCGGGCCTCGATCGCCCCGTCGGTGTACGCGATGACCGCGTCCCCGGGGCCGAACGCCATGGTCACAGGGTCGGAGTTGAAGTCCGCGTCGGCGCACGCGCCCAGCACGAACGCGGTGGACTGCAATTGGTGGATGGTTCCATCGACCGCGCGAAGGAACGCCGGCGGATGACCGCCGCTGGCGTAGCTGAGCTGGCCCGTCCCGCAATCAAACTTCAGGCACAGGGCCGTGACGTACACCGAGTGGTTGGCCAGCGTCAGGTGGACGTACCGATTGAGCAGCCGCAGCACTTCGCCGGGCGAGACCGTCGGCGTTTCCGCGAAGACACGCTCCAGCTCGCCATGCAGCCGATTCACCGTCAGGGCGGCCGGGATCCCGTGGCCCGTGACGTCGAGCACCACCACGCTGAGCGCACCGCCGCCCGAGCTGTTCGAGGTTCCGTCGCCCGCGCCCCCCTCGCGCCCGGCATGAGAGCCCGCGTCGGGTCCCGAATCGCTCGGGCAGAGCCGCGCGTAGAGATAGTCCCCGCCGATCTGCCGCATCGGCTCGTACCGGTATGTGAACCGCAGAGGCCCGGTGGTCATGGGCGCCGGGAACAACGCCTCGTGGATTCGCCGCGCGTCCACCAGCTCGCGCCGCAACTCGCCGTAACGCCGCTGCAGGAACCGTGTCTTGTACCCTTCCACTCGCCGAGAGTGCTTGAGCCACGAGATGAACAAACCGGGCAAGCGCCACGAACGACCAGAACCCCGCCCCGATCAATCGGTCCCCAAGGTCGCGTTCGCCGACACAGGCACTCAAAAGAAAGTTCAACCCGATCAGTGGCAGCATCGGCCCGAGCCGCCCGTCTCGGGGACCAGGCAGGAACGCGCACGCCAGCACGTGCGCGAACATCACGCCCTCGAGCCCGCCCCCCGTCCACCCTCATGTGGTGCATGACGATCCGAAGCACGCCATCGACCATCACCAGCGCAAACGTCAAACGCACCAGATCCCGATCCGCGAACCGCCCGCGCCGCACCGCCAAGAACGCCGCCAGGTACACCGTCACCGCGACCAGCTCAAACACCGGCGAGGCAATCGCTCTGGCGATCTCGAGCGGCTGGCTGCGGGCAACCTTTCCCATCTCCACATGGAGGAACCCGCCCCCCAGGTTGAACGAATCCCCGCCGGTCACGCGGTACACACCAAACCCCAGCATCAGCAGCCACAACAAACCGACTAACCCGTCAAACCACAGGAACCGCCCGCGCAGCATCTCACGCGTCTCGACATCAAACTCATGGCGAAAGTCGGCCGTGAACTCGCCGCTGTGCGAGTCGGGCCGCGCCTTCGAGCCGTGTTTGGATTTCGGAAATCGGCGAAGCATCGTGCCCTTTAGTCGTGCCCTTGACAAGATCCGAGAAGTGATCGGGCTCTACCCGCTCAGAATACACCATCCCGCGCCGACCGACCGCAACGGACGCGGCGAGCCACAACTGTTCGGTACAAGTCAGGCCTTCGGTCTCGTCGAGCCCGGCACCCACAGAACGTCGCCGGCCCCGTCCCCGTTCGCCGCCCGCCCAAGCACAAACAACAAATCGCTCAGGCGGTTCAGGTACCGCAGCGGCTCGGTCCCCGTCGTGCCGGGCTCGGACTCTCGCAGCGCCGTCGCCAGCCTCTCCGCTCGGCGCACCACCGTCCGCGCGACGTGCAGCGCCGCCGAGGCCGCGGTCCCGCCGGGCAGCACGAAGCTCGTGAGAGATCCCAACCGCTCGTTGAACTCATCGATGATCGGTTCGAGCCGATCGGTCTGCGCCGCCAGCACCCGCAGCCTTGACCCGGGCTTCTCGTCGGCGCTCACTGGCGTCGCCAGGTCCGCGCCGCAGTCGAACAAGTCGTGCTGCACCGATTCGAGGACGCCGGCAATCTCCGTCAGCCGTCGGGCTTGCTGCGGGCTCGCACCCGCCACAACCCCGGCCCGGCACGCCACCACCGCCACGCCCACCGCCGCGTTCCCCTCGTCCACCGTCCCGTACGCCTCGACCCGAAGATCGTGCTTGGAAACCCGTGAGCCGTCGGCCAACCCCGTGGTGCCGTCATCGCCCGTGCGGGTGTAAATCTTGTTCAGCTTGACCACAACGTTGCTCCAGTCCCCAACACCTCGTCCCCGGTCCTCTTCAGTTCCCGCGTCGCTCAGACAATAGCGACCGACTACGCTCGACTCTGCCCAATGACGCTTCACGCCGCCATCACGCCCGCGCACGATCAACCCCTCGCCCGCGGCCTGGCCAAACTCTGGCACGCCCGTACGCCCGCCGATGTCAGCGGCCAGCCGCGCCCACGCCTCCTCGACCGCCTCCTCGCCGCTCGTGGCTTCTCTGACCCCGCCCACGCGCACGATTTTCTCAACCCTTCCCTCAAACAACTCCACGACCCCTCGGGCATCCCCGACCTCGACCGCGCCGCCGCTCGGATCCTCGCCGCCGTTCGCAACAACGAACCCGTCGTCATTTACGGCGACTACGACGTCGACGGCATCACCGCCTCCGCGATTCTTTGGCACACGCTCCGCGCAATTGCGCCCGAGGCCAACATTTCAACCTACGTCCCCCACCGCGTCGACGAGGGCTACGGGCTGTCCGCCGCCGCCCTCATCGACCTCGCCAAGGCCGGGGCCAAGGTCGTCGTCTCCGTCGATTGCGGTATCACCGCCATCGCGCCCGCCCAAGCCGCCAAGGCCGCGGGGCTCGATCTCATCATCACCGATCACCACAACCCGCCCGCTCCCGGCGAGCCGCTGCCCGACGCCTACGCCATCGTCCACCCACGCCGCGCCGATTCGATGTATCCCTTCGGCGAGTTGTCGGGCGCGGGCGTCGCGTACAAGCTCGCGTGGCGTCTGGCCACGCTCGCCGCCGGCTCGGACCGCGCCGCCGAGCCCGTCCGCCGCCTGCTCATCGAGCTCCTCGCCCTCGCGTCGCTGGGCACCGTCGCGGACGTGGTGCCGCTGCTCGGCGAGAACCGCGTCATCTGCCGCTTCGGGCTCTCACGCATCCAGAACTCGACCAACGTCGGCCTGCGCGCCCTCGTCGAAGCGTCGGGCCTGGCGGGCGAGAACGTCAACGCCGAGGACGTCGGTTTCAAGCTCGGCCCGCGCCTCAACGCCTGCGGCCGACTGGGCCACGCCGCGCCAGCCGTCGAGATGCTCACCACCGCCACCCCCGAACGGGCCCGCCAGATCGCCGCCGAGCTGACCGCGGTGAACGAACAACGACGCGCGACCGAACGCGCGATCCTCCTCCACGCCATCGAACTCGTCGAGGCCGCGGGCATGCACCAGCCCGACCGCCGCGCCATCGTCCTCGCCCACGAGAACTGGCACCCCGGCGTGGTCGGCATCGTCTGCTCCAAGCTCGTCGAAAAGTACAATCGACCCACGCTGCTGCTCAACCGCCATGGCCCCGAGTGCCACGGCTCGGGCCGCTCCGTCCCGGGCTTCAAGCTCGCCGACGCCCTGCGCGAATGCACGGCGCTGCTCACCTCCCACGGCGGGCACGACATGGCCGCAGGCCTGCGGCTCCCGAGCGACGCGCTCGATCGTTTCACGCACGCCTTCACCGAGATCGCCAACGCCGCGATCGCCCCCGACCGACTCGTCGGCTCGCTCACCGTGGACACCGACGCCGCGCTCGACGAGCTGACCGCCGAGTCGATCGCCTCGCTCGAAGCCTTCGCCCCCTTCGGCCAGGGCAACCCGCCCGTGCGCGTGCGCCTCACCGACGTGACGCTCTGCGAGAACCCCTCTCCCTTCGGCAAGGGCAACACGCACGTCTCGCTCCGCCTGCGCGATGCCAACGCCGAGCGGTCCGGCGCCCCGCGCCGGGCCGTGCGCGTGGTCGCGTGGGGATGGGCCGAGCGTGCCCGCGACCTCCGCGCCGGGCAGCGCGCCGACGTGGTCGTCACCCCCGCCGTCTCACGCTGGAACGGCTCGACCACCGTCGAGCCAACGCTCCACGATCTCCGTGTGCTGGCGTCCTAAGCAGGTCGGCTTCGGTGGGTCGGCTCTCCGAACCGACTCTCCGTGAGTTCACTCGCGCTGGGCTCGATGGAAGGGCGGCCGCGTGCGGTCGAAAAAAGACTCCCGGTTGGTATGAAGCGAAGAGTCGGCTCGGAGAGCCGACCTACCAAAGCCTCCCAAAGTCGAGCACATGCTCACGCCGCGATCGAGCGTAGGAACACCTCAAGGCGCGCGTTCTCGTCCGTCGGGGCCGGGTCCAGCCCGATCGCCTCACGCAACGCTTCGGCGTCCACGCCGTCGGGCCTGAACCGGTGCGCGATGATCGCCTGGTTGGAGGAATCGAACACGCACGCGATCGCCTCCCCGTCGGTCTCGCGCCGGAGCTCGACCCGCAGCCCGCCGAGGTTGAACGTTCCCGTGCTCTCCGCAGCCTCCGGTTTGATCATCGACGCCACGGAGGTGTCCAGCAGGTCCGTGAGCTGGTTGTGAACTCTGGCAGACAGCCCGTCCATGTCCGCCACTGTTTCGGCCACCTGCGCGAACATCGCGCTCGCCGTGACATACTCCGTCGACGCACGCTTCACCACGTCCCCGAGCACGTCGCTCCCCATCCCCAGCACCCGCGACGCCATGCTCGTCAGCGGCGGCGGGTCGTTGATCGTCTTGCCCGTCGGGACCAGATCGATCGCGCCCACGTAGTACGCAATGCGCTGAAGAGCCTGAGGATCATCGCTCCGGCTCGAATCTCCCGGCTGCGTGTGGTGCCACTCGATCGGGCGCGACAGCATCACCGGCATCTTCCAGCGGCGCATCAGCACCGTCACCACGTCCACATGCGTGTACCCCAGGCTCTGAAACTCCGATACGTACAGCTTCGTGGGCGCGATCCGCCGACTCACAAGGTCCAGGAACTGCCCACCGACCAGCTTGGCCATCAACGGAACGCCCGCGTCGATCATCAGCCCCACCACGAACGCCTCGGTCGCCACCCGCGGCGCAAGCTTCCGCGCCAGCTCCGCCGCCAGGCACGCTCGAAAGACCGACTGCCCCCACACCTGCCGCGAGAGTTGCGCCGCCGGGTCCGTCGCCGCCGCCCGACTCAGGTAGAACCCCAGCGTGAAAGACTTGAGCTTCTCAATCCCCAGCAGCGCGCACGCGCGGTCCAGCGACGTCACCGGCTCACGCTGCGCAAAGTGGGCCGAGTTCACCAGCCGCAGCATCCGCCCCGTCAACGCCGCGTCCATCCTCACGATCTTCACATAGTCCGCGATCTGGCTGTCGGACTTCCCAACCAACTCCAAAATCCGCGACGCCACCTCCGGCTGCGTCGGGATCCCCACCGTCGCCAGACGAACGTCCAGCGACCCGTGCAGGTCTTCGATCTCGATGGCTGAGAGTTCGCAGCGCGGTTTCATAGTCTGCTTCGCATCGCTCGACGCCAAGAACGCCCGACCCCGGGTCTGCCCCGGGCGTGCGCACCGCAACGCCCCCCGCACGCATTGCGGTCAACCCAAACGTCGGACTCTCACGCGCAGCAGTCGAGCGGTGCGTGAAGAAGATTCCCCATCCTGCCCTGGTGAGCCTCACAGCCCGCAGACCCCGCCCAGCCGGACCTCTCGCCCGGCAACGCCGGTCCACAGGTTTCAAGGCTGGAGCCTCGTCGCCGACCAGCCGCCGGTCGTGCATTCTCCTTCGCTCCCCCCAAGCGGGGTGACGCTCCGCGTCCACGCCGCACGATCGTGTACGCGCCCGGTCCCGCCCTGCCACAGCTCCACCCGCTCGGGCCAGAGCCGGAACCCGCCCCAGTGCGGCGGACGCGGGATCGAAACCCCGTTGCCCTTGAACAACAAATCCGTCGCGCTCAGCCCGAGCTTCTCCATCGCCGCGCCGACCCGTTCGACCATCGCCGCCCGCGATTCGATCGGCTGGCTCTGCGCGCTCGACCACGCCCCCAGCCGGTTCTGCCACCCCCGCGTCGCAAAGTACGCGTCGCTCTCGGCCGCCGGCGCACGCACCACAGGCCCCTCGAACCGAACCTGCAGATCCAACGCGTCCCAGTGCATCACCGCCGCCGCGCGAGGGTGGGCCACCAGCGCCGCGCCCTTGCGGCTTTCATAGTTCGTAAAAAACACGAGGTACCCGCGCTGGGCCTCGAACGTCTTGCACAGCACGATCCGGGCCGAGGGCTTGCCGTCGGCGTCCACCGTCGCCAGCGTCATGGCGTTGGGATTGGGCTGCACCTTCTCCCGATGAGCCCGGTCGAACCATTCCTTGGCGATCGTGAACGGCTCGGTCGGGAGAGGTTCGGGAAGGAGCTTGCCAATGGCGAACTTGGCGAGCAGGGCGGTGAGGTCGTTGAGGGCCATAGTCACCAACGATAGAGCGGACACACCACCGAACGTTCGAACAATCTGCGGGAAACCTGCCAATTGCCCACGCTTTCACGCGGGCCGCTCCCCCGGGTGGTACCGTTGCGGTCCGCCCAGCGACATCCTCGGAAATACGTTCACCACAGAGCGACACGGTGAGCCACGGAGAGAAAACGGGTTGAAAATCTCAGAAGTCTTTTCTCAGTGACCCTCCGTGTCGCTCCGTGGTGAACGATGCTCCACGGTTTCGCGAGATCGCCCGCCAACCACCCCCGAGCACCCATGACCCAAGCCGACTCCAACTCCTTCAACCCCCGCAACAAGCGCCGCGGCGCCGAGGCCGCCGTCAAGCTCGACAAGCTCTTCGACAAACTCCCGCCCCACTCCATCGAGGCCGAAATGTCCCTCCTCGGCTCGATGCTGCTCGAACCCCGGCTCGTCGGCGAGGTCCTCTCCCTCGTCCGCAAGCCCGAAGACTTCTACAAAGAAGTCCACGGCTCGATCTTCCAGGCCATCCTCACCGTCTACGACAAGTTCCACTCCGGCGACATCGTGCAGATCGTCGAGGCCCTCCCCGACCGCGCGATCCTCGAATCCGTCGGCGGCCCGGACTACCTCGTCGAGCTCGCCAACAGCGTCCCCTCGGCCGTCAACGCCCCGCACTACGCCCGCATCGTCGCCGAAAAAGCCAAACTCCGCCGCCTCATCGCCGCGTCGGGCCAAATCCTCTACGACGCCTACCACGCCCCCGAGATCGGGCCCGACGGCGTGCGCGAAGTCCTCGACCGGGCCGAGATGTCGGTGTTCGAGATCGCGCAGGAATCCGACTCCAGCGACCCGCAGAAACTCGCCGAACTCCTCCAGATCGAGATCGAGCGCCTCGAGAACGCCGAGGGCAAGGGCATCACCGGCATCCAGACCGGCTACCACGAGCTCGACGACATGCTCAGCGGGCTCCAGCCCAGCGAGATGATCGTGATCGCCGCCCGACCGTCCATGGGCAAGACCGCGCTCGCCCTCAACATCGCCGAGCAGATCGCCATGGGAGGGCATCCCGCCAAGCACGCGCCGACCGACGCACCGCGCGTTCCTGTCGCTGTTTTCAGCCTAGAAATGAGCAAGTCGGCCGTCACGCAGCGCCTGCTCAGCGCCGCCTCGGGCGTGGATTCCCACAAGCTTCGCGGAGGGCACTTCTCGGATTCGGACTTCCGAGAAATCCTCCGTGTCTCGCAGATCCTCGGCGAAGCGCCGATGCTCGTGGACGATTCGCCCAACCTCACCGTGCTCACCCTCCGAGCCCGCGCCCGCCGCCTCGTCGCGCAGCACGGCGTGCGCGCCATCGTCGTCGACTACTTGCAGCTCCTCACCGCGCCGGGAGCCGCCCGCGAGAGCCGCCAGGTCGAAGTCTCAACCATCAGCCGCCAAATCAAGGCCCTCGCACGCGAACTCAACATCCCTGTCGTCTGCCTCAGCCAGCTCAACCGCGCGAGCGAACAACGCGAGGGCAACCGCCCGCGCATGAGCGACCTGCGCGAATCGGGCTCGATCGAACAGGACGCCGACGTGATCGTCCTCCTCCACCGCGAGGACTATTACCACACGCAGAACCCCGAGTGGGCGCAGGAAAACCCAGACAAAATCGGCGTGGCCGAATTGATCGTCGCCAAGCAGCGCAACGGCCCCACCGGCGTCGTCAAGCTCACCTGGGATTCCCACACCACCCGCTTCAAGAACCACGCCGGCGGCTACGCGGGCGGCCAGCCCGACTACCACAGCTACCAATCACCCTCAGCCGCGGCCGCCGGTCCGGGCGGGTCCATCCAAACCCAATCCTTCGCGCCCGGCAAGAAAACCGGCCCCATCGAGAACCACCGCGACGGCGGCGGCACCGAACGCGCCAGCGCCGCCCCCGACATCGACGACAACGACCTCCCGCCCTTCTGATTTCTCGTTCCGCCTTCTTCCTCTTCTCTACCCAACCTAGTGGCACAGGTTTTCAACCTGTGTCCTCCTGCCTTTTCTCTCCTCTCCCGCTTTCTTCTCTCTTCTTCCTGCTCTCTCTTCCAAACTCTCACTTGCTCCCCGCCTCTCCATCCGCGATCATCCCCCCATCGAACCCGCCCGCTTCACATCCATCCCCGACCTGGACATCGGCCGCCCGCGCCGCGCGCCCTGGCGCGACCGCCTCTGGCGCCAGTGGTGCTTCGCCCGCGCCATCACCCGCCGCATCGGTCTCCAACTCACCCTCTTCCTCGCCGTGCTCTTCGGCGGTGCCTGGATGTTCCGCGCCCTCGGCGACGACCCCGAACTCCCCATCATCAAGGGCGTCTACTACACCTGGAGCCTGCTCTTCGCGCAGCCGCCCATCGCGTTCCCTGAGTCGGCCTGGCTCCGCCTCCTCTTCTTCGCCGTCCCCATTCTCGGCTTCAGTTTCATCATCGACTCCATCGTCGAGCTGACCCGCCTCGTGCGCGATCGTCGGCTTTCCGAGCAATCCTGGTGCAGAATCATGGCCCAATCGCTCCACGACCACGTCATCATCGTCGGGCTCGGCAAGCTCGGGTATCGCAGCTTCCAGATCCTCCGCCGTCTGGGCCATCGCGTGGTCGTCATCGAGCAGGACACCGCCAAGGCGTTTCTCGACGACGTGCGCGCCGAAGGCTCGCCGATCATCCTGGGCGACGCACGCCGCGAGGCCTTGCTCGAAGAAGCCGGCATCAGCAAGGCCCGCGCCATCATCATCGCCACCAGCAACGACCTCTCCAACCTCGAGATCGCCCTCGACGCCCGCCGCGTCGCGCCCAACGTCCGCGTCGTCCTCCGTATGTTCGATCAGGCCATGGCCGACAAAATCGCCGGCGTCTCCAACATCCACGTCGCGATGTCGCAATCCTGGATCAGCGCCCCCGCGTTCGCCACCGCCGCGGTCGAGCCCGGCGTCGTTAGCAGCGTCATCCTCGACAACCAACTGATCGTCCTGCAACGCTGGACCGTCCGCGCCGGCGGCGCACTGGCCGGGGTCACCATCGCCGACGCCATGACGCGCCACGGCATCGCCATCATCGAGCGCAAGCCCGCCGCGGCCGCGGCGTCCCCGAACGCGCACGGCTCACTCTTCCCCCGCCCCGATCTCACGCTCGAACCCGGCGACCAGATCCTCGTGCAAGGGCGCTACGAAACCATGGCCGAACTCCGAGCCAAATCCGAAGCCCAAAGCTCCGGCGCATGAACACCCCGGAACCGCCCAATGCCTCTGCTCATTGAAGAACTGCGAATCGTCGTCGCCCACGCCCCCGAAGCGGAGCTACGAAGAAAGAGATCGGGATTGCCCGTAGACTTCTACCATGATCCCCGACGCCATCAAAGACCGCCTCGCCACCCAGCCCTTCAAGCCCTTCGTGCTCAAGCTTGGCAGCGGTGAAAAGTTCGAGGTCCGACACCCGGAACTCGTCTCGCTCTCACCCGGCGGCCGCCGCATGATCCTCTGGATCGGCGATGAGAAGGCCGTCGACATCGATGTGCTGCTCGTCGAGTCGCTGCAAGAGTCCGGCAAGAACGGCCACCACAAGCGGCGCTCCGCCTGATTCCACCGCGCGACCATGACCTCCAAATACGACACCTACACCTCCCCCCTCGCCGAACGCAACGCCAGCCCGGCCATGCTCCGGCTCTGGTCGCCGCGCCACAAGTTCAACACCTGGCGACGGATCTGGCTGGCGGTGGCGGAGGCGCAGCATGAGCTCGGCTTAGGTAGGTCGGCTCTCCGAGCCGACTCTTCCGAACCACCCGCGCCGCAAACCGCAGCCAAAGACCCGAGCGGAAAAGAAAAGGCGAAGGCTCGGCTCGGAGAGCCGACCTGCTGAAACCCCGCGGGAACTCGTCACCAAAGAACAGGTCGAGGAACTCCGGGCCGTTGTCAACCGCGTCAACCCTGACGGCTCGGTCGGCATCACCGACGACGAGATCCGCGCGGCCGAGAAGTACGAACGCGAACTCCGCCACGACGTCATGGCCCACGTCCACGCCCTGGGCGACGCCTGCCCCAAGGCCAAGGGGATCATCCACCTGGGGATGACCAGCCAGGATGTGAACTGCAATACGGAAACTCTAATTCTTACTCAGGCTCTAAGTCTGGTCCGCGCGAAGTTGGTCCGCACCTTACTTTCATTGTCGGATCAATGCCAAAATTGGAATAGATTGCCCACATTGAGTTTTACGCATTATCAACCCGCTCAGCCGGGCACGATGGGGCGCCGCTTCGCCATGTGGTGCAGCGATCTTTGGCTGACTCTTCGCCGAATGGATTTGCTTCATCCTTACGCGCGAAACTGGAATACACGAGAGATCGGTGTGATGCCGATGCGGGGAATTCGAGGCGCTTCAGGCACCCAAGCCTCATTTGCTGCGCTCTTCGGACAACGACCTGACATCGATGACCGCATCTTCGATTTGGAATCATCAGTCACTGAACGGCTCTTTGAGTGGGGCGTGGCCGATTTCGACCGCAACGTAGTGGTTCCCGCCGGAAGTGGACCGGAGTTCTTTATTGATTCGACCGAACCTCGCTTGCGAGAACCCGCTCGGTCTATGGTGGACGCTCAGGAAGAGGTCAAACTCACGAACGATCTTATCACCGGCCAAACCTACCCCCGCGTCATCGACACCTTCATCCTCGCCGATCTCGCCTCCACCGCTTCCGTCCTCCACAAGATCGCCACCGACATCCGCCTCCTCTGCAACCGCAAAGAACTCGACGAGCCCTTCGAGTCCAAACAAATCGGCTCCTCGGCCATGCCCTACAAGCGCAACCCCATGCGCTGCGAGCGGATCTGCGGGCTCACGCGCTTCGTCATGAACCTCGTCGGCAACGCCTACGACACGGCCGCCACACAGTGGCTCGAACGCACGCTCGACGATTCCTCCAACCGCCGCCTCAGCCTCCCCGAGGCCTTCCTCGCCCTCGACGGCGCGCTCGACCTCATGCACAACGTCGCCAGCGGCCTCATCGTCCACGAGGCCATGGTCCGCAAGAACCTCATGGCCGAGCTGCCCTTCATGGCCACCGAGAACATCCTGATGGCGTGCGTGAAGCTCGGGGGAGATCGCCAGCACTACCACGAACTCCTCCGCGTCCACGCCCAGGCCGCCGGCCTGCGCGTCAAGGACGAAGGGCTCGACAACGACCTCCTCGACGGCCTCAAGTCCGACCGAAACTTCTGGAGCACCGCCCGCGGCGGCCCGCTCCGCGAAGAGCTCGACTGGGACGGCGTGATGGACCCAATGAAATACATCGGCCGCAGCGTCGAACAAACCGAACGCTTCATCAAAGAAGTCGTGGACCCGCTCCGCGAGCAATACAAAGACGCGATCGAGAAGCTGGGGACCAGCGAGCCGAAGGTCTAAGTCGCGTTTTCCTGCCTTTTCCTGCTCTTCCCTACCGCATCTAGTGGCACAGGTTTTCAACCAGTGTCCTACCGCTTCTACTTCTTTGGTGCTCTGTCCTTCACCCTCCTCCACATCAACACCTGATCCCAACAACTCCCATCATCGTGCTTGCACCCGCCCGGCAGCATCCCGAACTCCACAAACCCAAACCGCCGGTACAGCGCCAGCCCCGCCGCGTTGTCCGCGTACACCCCCAGCGTCACGATCTCGATCTCCGGGTGTTCGACCGCCCAATCGACCAGCGCCGCAAGCAACGCCGTCCCCACCCCGCGCCCCCGGTGCGTCGACCGCACACTCATCCCAAGCTCCACGTTGTGCCGTAGCTTCCGCTTGGGCAACGCGTGCTTGAGGACCGCGATGCCGATGACCGGTTCCCCCGGCTCATCCCGCTCCATCGCAATCACGAACGCCGAACGCGGGTGCTCGGCCAGGCTCTCAATGAACTCGCGCTCCTGAGCCTCCGTCATCGTGAACTCGTCGGCCTGCGTCATCGTGTGCTGCGTGGTCGCGAACACGTCGCGGGCGCACTCGATCACCCGGGCCGCGTCCCCGCCCGCAGCCGAGCGGACCACGCAAGACCCCGAAGGCTTCATCGCAAATGTGCGCGGCTCAATGATGCACATGGTCACAAGAGTAGAAGCCCGCCCCTACCCGGAAACCCCCCAGCGAATCTCTCACCGTCCGCAAGCAAGAATCTGAACACCCGACAACAATCCCAATCGTCCGGCCGCGGAAACCCGCCACCCCGCCCCACCCTCGTGGTATAACCCACACCATGACCACCCTCGCGGCACCAACCCCCTCCGTCCCCCGCGAAGCCACCATCCCCCATCCCGTCGCCGAACTCCGCGCCCTCGAAAAAATCTACTACAAGCCCGACGGCTCGGTCATGGTCGCCGCCCTCCGCGGCATCGACCTCACCATCACCCGCGGCGAGTACGTCGCCATCATGGGCGCCTCCGGCTCGGGCAAGTCCACGCTCATGAACGTCCTGGGCTGCCTCGACCGCCCCAGCGCGGGCCACTACCTCCTCGACGGCCAGAACGTCGAAGAGATGCCCGACGAGGACCTCTCCATCTTCCGAGGCCAAAAAATCGGCTTCATCTTCCAGGCCTTCAACCTGATCCCCCAGCTCACGATCGAAGAGAACGTGGCCGCGCCGCTGTTCTATCAGGGTGTCCCGAAGAAGGACCGCGTCGCCCGCGCCATCGAATCGCTCGGTCTCGTCGGGCTCGGTGATCGGCTGGGCCATAGACCCCGCGAACTCTCCGGCGGCCAGCAACAACGCGTCGCCATCGCCCGCGCCCTCGTCACCAACCCCGTCGTCCTCATGGCCGACGAACCCACCGGCAACCTCGATTCAACCACCGGCCAGGCGATCCTCGAACTCTTCCAAGACCTCCACGGCAAAGGCATGACCATCATCATGGTCACCCACGACAACCACGTCGCCGAACGCTGCCTCCGCGTGGTGCGTCTCAAGGATGGGCTGATCGAGTTTGATCGCCAGCAGGCGGGGTACCGCGGGGCGAAGTAAGGCCTAGCGAGTGGTACCACCGGCGGAGTCATCTTTGTCTGGCTCAGGCCGCGACCTGCTGTTCCCGCAGGCCAATCGCGAACGAAATCGCCACCATAAGTATCATCGCGGTTCCGGCTTTCGAGAGTTCCATCATCTCGTCGGCCTTCATGGACGCCGCTGCGGAAGGTCGATCTCGTTCATCCCAGCGGCGTGCCAACCCGAACGACGCTGTGAACCCCGCAAGGTTCGGCTCGCCAAGCGGAAGAGTGGGTTGTTCGAGTACTCCGAGATGCTCTATGCATGTGAAGATGTTCTGAAGGCAGGTGGTGCGGGGATCGCCTTGAAAATACCTGCGCAGCCCCTCGCCAGCCGAGCCAGCAAACATTCGGAAATCATCTACGAAAGCCAGCATGGCTCGTACCAGCTCTTCATTTGATCTCAGCCACTGGTCGCCATAGTTCTCGACCAAGTTCTTGCGAGCGCCATCATCGAGTTCGGGAAGTTCCCCTCCATTGCCCGCAACGCTGATGCATTGCCGCGCGCCGAGCACAATCGATTCGCTTGCAGCACGTTCATCGGAACTAGCTCCGCGAGATGCTGCAAGGACTTGCACCGCAGAAAAGAGTTTGTATTGCCACCAGACACCGATCGAGGCGATCGCCAGAGAGGTCCACCCAATCCAAGGGCTTCCCCATCTGAGGACGTACGACGCAACCAGCGACCCAATGGCACCAAACCCGAAGACGATCCACGTCGCGGACTTCTTGAGGATCTTGTGAGACTTCTCCCGGTACTTGCGCTCAAGGTCTGCATGTCCCGAAGCCATTAGTGATCACTTTCTTGTGTCGGTCCGTGAATCGGTTGGCATGTGAGCTCGACCACGCTCACGCCGCGATCGCCGCCGACTTCGCAACCCCCGCCGACATCGGCACACCGATCGCCACCGCCGTGATGTCGTCAACCTGGTGCAGCGACCCGGCCTGATCCTCCAGCATCGTCACCAGCTCGCGCGTCGCTTCTTCCAACGACGACCCCGGCTCGTTCGCACGCCGCGCCAGCCGCGCCAAGTGCTCGACATACTTCGTCGTCGGCTTGGACAGCTCGCGCATCGTCGCGGCCCCATCGGGGAACGCCGACTCCATGCCGTCCGTGAAAATCACCATCGTCTCGCCCGGCTCCAGCACCGTCGAGGTCTGCGTGAACTCACCATCGTCAAACACACCGAGCAGCGGGCCTTCCGTCTCGAGGTTCCGCGTGCCGTTGGGACCAAACACGAGCGGCGGCGGGTGCCCCGCGCCCGCGATCGTCACACGCCGCGTCCGCGAATCGATCCACCCGTAGATCGCCGTCGCGAACCGATGCGGCGTGTGCTGCCGCGCGCACAGGTCGCGGTTCAACCTCGACAACGCCTCGGCCGGCTCCAAAAACCGCCACTGATCGCCGTCGCGATCGCGCGAGGTCAGGCTCCGGCACAACGCCACCGTGAGCAGCGCCGCCGGCACGCCGTGCCCGACCGCGTCGGCGACAAGGAACGCCACACGGTGATCGTCCAGCCTTCTGAAATCGTAAATATCACCGCTCACGTACCCCACCGGGCGGAACAACGCCGCGAACTCGACTCCCTCAAGCTTGGGCATCTCCACCGGCAGCAGCTCGCGCTGCACCGCCGATGCCAGGTGCATCTCCTCGTGAATCCGATCGACCTCGCCCTTGAGCCCGCCCTGCGAGCGCTGCGTGATGCGCAGCTCGCGGGCCACGCCGTGCATCAGGTGCTGACGCTCACCGAGCGTGTACAAAATCGTCGCCAGCCGCGCCGGGTCCGCGTCCCACGCCTCGACCAGCACGCCGCCCGAGCCCAGCCGCGTGAGGGCTTTGTCTTCCGACAACTCGCGCCCCGGCACGAGCAACAGCGCCGGCGAGAGCTGGTTCTGCAAGCGATCGATCAACTGACTGATCTCAGACCGCGAATGCTCGGGCCCAAGGATCACCAGCGCCGGCGACTCGGCCTCGGGGCCGGTCCCGCCCAGCGGGCCCTCGCCGCGCAGCAGATACTCGCGCAATGAAATCACTTCAGGCCGGGGCGATTCGTCCCCGCGCGGCCAGGCCTTGAGCACCGGCGCCGCCCAGCGCGCACCCGCGCTCTCGACCAATCCTTCACCTGCCGCGAACGTCACCGTGCGGTTCCGCATTGCGATCCCTCGCCGCGCGGCAGCGTGACACCGGGCCCGCCGGAGCGCGTTCTCGGGCCACGCCCGCGAACACCACACCCGAAGCCGTGCCCGGTCTTCCACCAGCGCCAGTCCAAGGTCGCTATCGGATCATTTCGCGCGCTTCTTCAGGCCGGACGTGTCGAGCTTGATCTGGTCGCCCTCTTTGAGCTTGAGCGAATCGAGCGTGTCGCCCTTGAGCTCGATCACGAACTGCGCGTCGTACTTGCTGCCGTACCGCTTGAGACGCGACTCGTACTTATCCAGCGTCGGGTCCTGCTCGTTCTTTGGTTCGTCGGCCCGGCGCGGCTCTTCCGCCATCATCTTGTGGAACGCCGTCACACGGCCCGAGCCATCCAGAAAAATGATATCGATGGGGATCGGGCAGTCCCGCATCACAAAGTCGAGCCGCCGGGCCCGCGTGAACACGAACAGCATCCCGCCGTCGGCCGGGATTTCCTTGCGGTCCGAGAGCCCCTTGAACCGCGTGGCGTCGTTCAACGCCGCCTCGAGCTTGAACTCCTTACCCGCGATCGTGACCATCTCGTACTCGACTTTCGTCGCCGCGGGTTCGGCCGCCTTTTCGGCCGGCTTCTCACCCGGCTTGGGCTTCGGTTGATTCTTCGTCGGCGCGGTCTCCGACTTCACCGGCCCATCGCCCTGGTGAATCCCCCCTTGGTCCCCGCACCCCGGAATCACCAGCGTCCCGCTGGCCGCCATCAGCGCACCGCCCGTGAGCAGCACCGCCAGCAGCACCGCGATCCGCCTGGCCCACACTGCGCCCCCGCCGCCGCCACCGGCCCCGGTCTTGTGCCACTGGTCTACATTGTCGCGCAGCTCAGCCATTGGTCGTCCTCCGCGGTAAACACGATCGGTTCTGGGGGCATGGTACGAAGGTCGAGCCGCTCGCGGAACTCGATCGCCGACATCGGCACCGGTTTCTCCCGCGGCACGATCCCGCACCACGCCGCCATCAGCCCGATCACCCGCTCCGCCGCCACGCCCTTGGCCTTGTACGAATCCACCCGCGTGTCCCCGTGCCGCTTGGCGAGCCGCTTCCCGTCGGTCCCCTTCACCAGCGGCAGGTGGGTGTATCGCGGAACCCGCTCGTACTTCAGCATCTGATACAACACCATCTGACGGGCCGCCGAATCCAAAAGATCATCGCCGCGCACGATCCGCGTTACGCCCTGCCGATGGTCGTCCACGACGACCGCGAGTTGGTACGACGGCTGCCCGCGCTTGGTCCACACGATGAAATCACCGACGGATTCCGCCGGTCGATGCCGCTGAACGCCCGCGAATTCATCGACAAACTCAATGGCGCGGTCTTCAACAATCACCCGCCAGTTGGTCGCCTCATCATCAAACGCCCGCGGCCCAACCCCCCCAGGCCTCAACTCCGCCGGGAACGGCGTCTCGTGCGCGCCCTCCTGCGGGGCCGAGGCCGCCGACTCGATCTGAGCCCGAGTCAACTCGCACGGGTACGCCAACCCAGCCCCCGCCAACGCCGCCATCGCGCTCCGATACGGCCCCAGATCCTCCGACTGCACGATCGGCCCAGAATCCCAATCAATCCTGAGCCATTCGAGCGTGCGGATGCTCGCGTCGATCACCCCGGGCTTGACCCGAGGCCCGTCCAAATCCTCGATCCGCAGCACGATCCGCCACCCGTTCCGCCGCGCCAGGGCCCAATTCACCAAAAAAGTCCGGGCGTTCCCCAGATGCAGCGCCCCCGTCGGCGAGGGTGCCAGCCGCGTGACCTCCCGACCTTCCATGCCGCCCACCATGCCGCCGGTCCTCTCTCCAAACAGAAACTGAAAGAAACTCCGATATCCTTCGCGGCCCGTTTTCACTTACACTCTGGCCGTCGAACCGGGCCGTTCCGCACTTCCAAGCAAAGGGTACCTGCATGCCCCGTGGGCGCAAGTCAGATCCGAAGTCCGCACCTGCCGCCGCCCCCACCCCCGGCCAACCCGCGGCCGCGCCCGTCAAACTCACCGACGCCCAGCTCGCTGAGGCTCTCAAAGCCGTCCCCGAGTGGTCCGAGGTCAGCGAGGCCATCCAGCGCACCTACCGCTTCGGCGACTTCCGCCAGTCCATGGCCTTCGTCGCCCAGGTCGCCGACGCCGCCGAACAAGCCCAGCACCACCCCGACATCCTCGTCCGCTTCAACAAAGTCACCCTCACCCTCTCCACCCACGACGCCGGCGGGATCACCAACAAAGACTTCGACCTCGCGGCCCGCTGCGACACGTTCGCCAAGGCCTGAAAAGCTGCAGTGATGTCTGGAGTTCTTCGAGCAGGCACTCACCACGGGGTGACACGGAGGAGCACGGAGAGAAACCGGGGGTGATTCCCCATGTCGCTTCTCTCGGTGTCACTCCGAGCCGCTCCGTGGCGAACATCCCAGCGAAACCGCTCACACCCTTCCCCGAACAATCCCCCGATGGACAACGCCATGAACTTCCTCTCCCCGTTCGCACGCCTGCTGGAATCCTCCCTTGCGTCCGTCTCGTCCGTACCCACCCCTCTCCACAGCTTCGCGGTCGCGGGCCTCATCGGTGGGCTCATCCTTTGGCTCCTCGGCGGGAAGCTCCTCCGCCCCGCGTTCGGCCTCGTCGGCATCGCCGTCGGCGCACTCCTCGGCGGCCTGCTCATCCCCGCCATCACCCCGGCCACCATCTTCGGCTTCGCCTCCCTTCACGTCGGCATGACCTTGGGCGCGATCCTCGGCCTCGTGCTCGCCATGACCCTCTTCCGCTTCGCCATGGGCATCGCTGGCGCGATCGTCTTCGCGGTGCTCGGCGTCCTCGGCGCGGGCATCTACCTCAGCCAGACCCCCGGCGCACTCCCCATCGAGATGCCCGCTGCCCTCACCTCCGTCGACGGCCTCAAGGAAGCCGCTGGCAAGCTGGGCACCGACCTGGCCGACGCCGCCAAGAAAGTCCAAGACGGCACGCCCCTCACCGACCTCGCCAAAGACGGCCAGACCGGCACCGGTTCACGAGAAGTCGCTTCGCAGCTCCAAGACGAAATCCAAGACCTCTGGTCGCGCACTCCCAGCGACAGCAAGCTCACCATCACGGGCGGCGCGTTCGGTGGAGCGCTGCTCGGCCTCATCATCGGCGCGGTCATGCCGAAAAAGTCCGCGGCCCTCTTCACGTCGTTCCTGGGTGCTGCGGCCGTGCTCGCCTGCGGAACATGGCTCGCCCACGCCGCTCAAATCCCGGGGCACGACCTGCTCAACCGCGGCCCCATCGTCTGGCTCGGTATCTGGCTCGTTACCGGAATCGTGGGGGTGGTAATCCAGACCTCACGCCACGAGAAAGCCGCCGCCAAAGCCAAGCAGCCCGCCGAAGCTCAAGCGTAAACCGATTTCCATCAGCGTGTCGATCTCTGCTGGACGGGTTCCCGGTTCACCCCGGCATCGGCACGACCCGAGGCAGCACCCACAGCACCACCCAGAACATCAGCGCCCCCACCACCACCACCGAAAGCACGAGCTGCGCGGTAAAGATCGCCACCTCGCGCCAGTACCGGCTCATGTCCGGCACGCGCACTGCCTTGTAGGTCACCGCGATCCCCAGGCACATCGGGATCAGCAGCAGGTACCACGTCTGTTGAACGTTGATCGGGTCAATGAACGGGCGGTAGGTCAGCAGAAGCGCAGGCATGCTCATGGGTTGGAGCCCCCCATCCCCGATCCCGCTCCCATCGTCCCCGCCGGCTTGACCGAACGCCGCCGGACCGTTGGGAACGCCGCGTCAACCACCGCGATCACGTTGAGCATTCCCGCGATGGTCCCGAACAGAGTTCCCAGCTCGTTCGTCTTCGACAGCGACTTGATGTTTGGCGGGGGCTCAGCTGGTGAAGCAGCCGTCGAAGCCTTCCCACGAGCATCGCGGACCTCGTGCGGGTAGGCCGAGCGACGCGTCTCCACCAGCATCCGCCGCCCGTCGGGAGTGACCTGCTCGACCAGAGCAAGAACCTTGAAATGGTGCTGGTGGGCGTAGTCGGCTACGAACGCGATCGGGCCAACCAGCGACTGAGCGATGAACCAGGGGAAATCCTCTTCGCTGTCGACCACGTCGATCCCGCCGATGAGCATCCCCCCGAAGAACATCCCCAAAATCCCGGCCCCGATCAGAATCCCCCGCTGACGCTCGCCCCGAAGAACGTGCCCCGCCCCGGGCACAACAATCGCCGCAATTCCGGCCAAAGGATTGAAACCGGCGGACTCGGCGTGAGTATCTGGAGTTTGAGACATAGGGGATGCGGGGTGGCGGGAAGAACGGGCGACGCTCAATTCACGGTCGGCTCGCCGGTCAACACTTCCGACAGCGGCGCTGCCAACCAGGGACGGCCAACGATATCCGCCTCGGAGCCCGCCCGGGGCCCAGCGAACCAAAAACCCCATCGGGACGAGATGCCGAACACGCACCGCCGATCATTACCCCGGATAAGGTTCGCCCGCCGAACCCCGGCGCCCCGCTCGGAACGGGGAGAAGTCCACGAAGTGTGGGGGTGCCAATTGACACGGGCGGCGAGGATTGTACTGTACCGCAAAATTGGAAGGCTCGGAACTTCGATGTGAGCCCGACTCGAGCCCTCGGGCATGTGGTGAATCTGCGAGTTGGGGATTGACAGGATTGTGGGACAGGTATCGCAAGGAGCCTTGAAAAGGATTGGGGGCGCGACGGAGGGTGCAGAGGTGAAGGGTCGGTCGGAATCGCGTCGGACGGTCAGGGTCGGGCGAGTCGGACCACCTCTCGTCAGGCCCGTGAATGAAACTCGGATGCTGGAAATCGTTTCCGGTTCGCCCTCGGGCTCGGGCCCGGGCTCGCGAACCTCGAACAGACGGATGGGAAGGGTCAACATGGAAGGTGAGCTTCTGGTACTCGACACGATCGAAGAGTCTTGCTTTGCGGTTACCGCCGCCGCCACGCCGTGGGCGGATGGTTTGGCTGAGTTTGTCGCGTATGACGAGGATGAGGATGATGAGGACGGCGACGTCGGGGAAGACGCCGGGGACGACGACGCCGTCGCCGACGATCCCGACGACGAC
>JBGAOD010000126.1:0-7478 GCA_044221955.1 Phycisphaerales bacterium
GGGTGCCCGGGCCGCGTCGGTGTGGGGAGGTGATGGTCCCCGGGGATTCGGGCCGATAGAGTCGGTCGCTGATCGGGAACTTGGCTGGGTTCCAGCGATCGCATCGGCGCGGGGAGGTCGTTACCCTGTGAGTCGTGTTGGCCGGTTCTGAGCGTGCTCTTGAGACGGACATCGAATTGGTACATCGCCCGGCGATGGAGGCTTTGCAGATGAAGAACGTGAACGATTCCCACGTGCGGACGGTGACCGGCTTTGAGGCTCTGCTCGTGGCGGGCGTGGTCGCGGGCAGCGCTCTTACGAGCGGTTGCTCAACCTACTCGCCCGGTGGGTCGGGTTTCTCGGACGACGCGTTCACCTTTCAGAGCACCGAACAGGTGCCCCAGAGCGTGACGCTGGTGGACACGCGGACCGGGCAGACGCTGTGGACCTACGAGGTGCCCGTCGGTCGCCAAGTCACGGTGCGGTTCGAGCGGGATATCAACCCCGACAACACGCTCACGCCCGACGAGATGTACTGGGAAGAGATGGAGATCGGCACCCACCACGGGTACCTTGACAACTCGATGCTGGTGCCGAGCAAGAGCGGACGCCGACTCGACGTGGCTGTTCGACCTGCGCCCGAGATGCCGGCTACGGCGACGGCTCCCAACGCGGCCCATTAGTTGCCGCGTTAGGCGCCCACGGCAACTTCCTTTTGAGCGTCCCATGTGAAGACCTTGCTCTGGCGGTAGCTCTCGACCGCCATCTTGATCGCGACCATGACGGCCGTGCCGAGCTCGACGTTGCAGTTGGGCTTGGCCTTGCCGCGGATCGAGTCGATCCAGTTCTCATAGTGGTCGCGGCCGTCCTTGTCGCCTGAGGCTTCGAGCAGGAACTTGGCGCGGTCCTTTCCGGGATCGGACTTGATCATGTCGGCGTTGGCCTTTCGGAACTCGGGGGCCCAGGCGCCCTGCTCGCCGACGCGCCAGCCCTTGGCGTCGGGTTCCATTTGGCCGTGCTGCCCGCGGATCATTTCGGGGACGCCGACGTCGTTGACCATGACGCTCGATAGGAAGACCGAGTGCGTGTCGTAGTCGGCGGTGAGGAGCATGGTGTCGGCGATGTCGCGGCCGTCTTTCTCGATGTACTGCCCGCCGCCGGACATGACGCGGCGCGGATAGGCGCCGTTCTGGCCGTGGATCGCGAGAAGGAGCGGGCTGAGCCAGTGGTACATGAGGTCGGTGGCGACGCCGCCGTTGTAGGCGTAGTACTTGCGGAAGCGGAAGAAGTGGTCGGGGTTCCAGGGGATGTTGGCGGCCAGGCCGTGCTTGTGTCCCAGCCAGCGGTCCCAGTCAACGTAGCCGTCGGCGGTGGGGGAGTTCTGCGGGCCGGCGTCGGCGGCGATGGGCCAGTTGAACTGTCCTTCGCGGCTGTTGCGGCAGTAGGAGCCTTGGCTCCAGACCACCTTGCCGATGCGGCCGGCCTTGATCGCCTCGCCGGCCTTCCACCAGCGGTCCTCGCTGGTGCGCTGCGGGCCGACCTGGAGCACGCGGCCGGTTTTGCGCTGGGTGTTGCGGCAGGCGATCGCTTGTTCGATAGTGAGGCTCAGGGGCTTTTCGACGTAGACGTCCTTGCCGGCTTCCATGGCTTCGATGGCGATCTTGGTGTGCCAGTGGTCGGGCGTGGCGATGAGGACGGCGTTGACGTCTTTGTTGTCGAGGATGCGCTCGTACTCGTTGACGGCCGACTTCTCGTCGCCCTTGATCAGCTCGCGGGCGTGCTCGCGGCGGCGGCGGTAGACGTCGCACACCATCGTCACGGCGATGTTCTCCTTGGCGGCCTTGGAGAGGAAGTTCTCGACGTGGAAGGTGCCCTGGCCGCCCGTGCCGATGACGCCGATGTTGAGCCGGTCGTTGGCGCCGCTGGTCCGTGCCCAGGAGAGGGCGGGCAGGAACGCGGCCCCGGCGGAGAGGGCGGCGGCGGAGTGAAGGAACTGACGGCGGTTGAAGGCGAGGGTGGAGGAGTTGGTGGTGGCGTGGCGAATGGGCATGGGGGGCTCCTGTATGGGGAGCATTGTGCCGGAAACGTCGGCGGAATGCAACGCGCTCGCGCGAGAGTGTTGACCGGACTCCGAGTCTGGTGGCGCGCGAAGTTCGCGGGCCTGAGCTCGTGAGTTGAAAAAAACAGGGCCGACGACTTCATGTCGTCGGCCCTGAAGATGGTCAAGAGATCGGGTCCGGAACTCAGAGTGGGACCGCGCGGCGAAGGCCGTGGCCGGGCTTGATATCAGGTCGAGTCTTGGTAGGTCGGCTCTCCGCTCCGAACCTACCCATCCTAATTCTTTCTACCGATATTTCACCTTCGTTCGGGCGGTACCGATTGAGCGAAGACACCGAGATCCCCAGAGCGGGATCTCGGTGGCACGAAATCAGTTCCGCGACGAGGGCTTGATGCCCTTGCCGGTGCGCGGCGCGGGGCGGTTGTTGGTGCGGGCGGCCGGTCGGCCGTTCAGGCCGCCGTGGTGCGGGGCGGGCGCGGAGCCGTGGCTGTGCGGGGCGACGGGGCGGGTCGGGCGATGGGCCGGGCGCGAGTTGCCCTGGTTGGCCTGGTCGCGGATCGCGTCGGAGACCACCGAATCACGGCTGCCGTAGCCGCGGCTGTCTTGTCCACGATTGTCCTGGCCGCGTGCTGAGCGGTCGTTGTAATTCCCGCGCAGCCCCGTGCGTTGCGGGCGTTCGTTGCCCCAGCCGCGGTTTTCGTCGCGGTCGGCCGTGTGATCGCGCTTGGGCTCGGGCGGCAGCACTGGCAGCTCGGTAATCGCGGGGATCTTGTTCTTGGTCAGGCGTTCGATGGCGCGGAGGAACGAGCGTTCTTCGCCGTCGCAGAACGAGATCGCGTGGCCTTTGGCCCCCGCGCGGCCGGTGCGGCCGATGCGATGGACATAGGCCTCGGGCTCGTTGGGAAGATCGAAGTTGAAGACGTGGGTGATGGCATCGACGTCCAGCCCGCGGGCGGCGACGTCGGTGGCGACCAGCACGCGCGAGCGTCCGGTCTTGAACCCGGCGAGCACGCGGTCGCGCATGTTCTGGGCCTTGTTGCCGTGGATCGCTGCGGCCGTGATCCCGGCGGCGTTGAGCTTGTCGCTCACCTTGTCCGCGCCGTGCTTGGTGCGGGTGAAGACCACCGCACGTTGGATGTTTCCTTCTTCGATCATGTGCCGCAGCAACGCCTGCTTGCTGTAGCGCGAGACCATGTACACCGACTGATCGATGAGCTCGGTCGTCGCCACGTCGTGGGCGACCGAGACCTTGACGGGGTTGGTGAGGAGGGAGTCGGCGAGGTGCATGATCTCGCGCGGCATGGTGGCCGAGAAGAGCAGCGTCTGGCGCGTCTTGGGCAGTGCGGCGCAGATGCGGCGGATGGGCTGGATGAAGCCCATGTCCAGCATGCGGTCGGCCTCGTCGAGCACCAGCACCTTGATGCCGGTGAGATCGACGTAGCCCTGCTCCATGAGGTCCATGAGCCGGCCGGGCGTGGCGACGATGACGTCGATGCCGCGCTGGAGTGCCTTGACCTGGTGGTGCTGGCTGACGCCGCCGTAGATGGTGGTGCCGGAGATGGTGGTGTTCTTGCCGTAGGTCTTGAAGCTCTCGGCAATCTGGGTGGCGAGTTCGCGGGTGGGCGAGAGGATGAGTGCGCGGGCGAGGGCCGGGCCACGCTTGGACTTATCGATGGGCATGTTGGTGAGGCGGTGGAGGATCGGCAGGGCGAACGCGGCGGTCTTGCCGGTGCCGGTCTGGGCGCACCCGAGCAGGTCGCGGCCTTCCATCGCCGGCGGGATCGCCTGGGCCTGGATGGGCGTAGGCGTCGTGTAGCCTTCTTGGGTGACGGCATCGAGGATCGGTGTGGACAGGTTGAGATTGGTGAACAGCATGAAGAGAGACAGCTCCTGCGGGCCGCTCGCCGGCGACGTCGGTCCGAAGACCGAGCGACAGCGAAGGGCTCGAATTGTTTCGGGCGTACCAAGGTCCAATTTGGTTTGGAACCGGGGAGGCCGTACTGGGGTGGAGCGAGGGAGGTGAGTTCTCACGCGAGAAAACACGATTCCGACGCCGCCAGCAGATTCCCAGAACGCTCGTGCCCCGATCACTCGGAAATCGGGGGGAAGAAGAGACTGAGGCCACCGGCAATGAGAGGACTATAGGCGGGTTCATCGGTCGGAACGGGGGTGGAGGTTCAGAAAGTGCTGTTTTCGAGGAAGCCCTGGTCCGAATGCCGAATAGCGAATGCCCAATGCCGTGATTCGGCGTTCGTGATTCGGCATGCGTTTCGAGCGATTTGGGCGAGGCTGTACACTTGCCCCGCATGAACTCATCGCCCCACGCCTCCACGCCCGCGTTGATGACCAAAGGCCGACTCGAAGCGTTCAGCGACGGCGTGCTGGCGATCATCATCACGATCATGGTGCTGGAACTGAAGGTTCCGGTTCACGCCGACAAGCTTTCGGACCTTCAACCGTTGCTTGGCGTGTTCCTGAGCTATGTGCTGAGTTTCGTGTATGTCGGCATCTACTGGAACAACCACCACCATCTCTTGCACACGGCCCGGCGTGTCACGGGAGGGATTCTTTGGGCGAACCTGCACCTCATGTTCTGGCTTTCGCTGGTCCCGTTCGCGACCGGGTGGATGGGTGAGAACCACTTCGCGGCGGCCCCGACGGCGGTGTACGGCGTGGTGCTGCTCATGTCCGCGAGCGCGTTCTGGATCTTGCAACGCTGCATCCTTGCGAGCCACGGGCCTCATTCGGTGCTGGCCCAGGCGGTGGGGAGCGACCTCAAGGGGAAGATTTCGCCGGCGTTATACGCGATCGCGATCCCCTTGGCGTTGTTGGGCGAGCGGCTGGGCTTTGGCGAGTGGGGTCCGTTGGCGGCCAGCGGGATATTCGCGGTCGTAGCGATGATCTGGCTGGTGCCTGATCGCCGGATCGAGCGGGCGTTGGAGAGGGCGGGGGAAAATGGATCGTGAGCCAGCGGCGTGCTCGCGGATCAGACCTCGAAAAGAAGCCGGTTTTCACCCCACGATCGGCGAGTATTCTGACGGTTCAACCCGATATCTAAAGCAGATCGTGTTCCGTTTCTCCATCGTTTTCAGTACTGTGGGTGTGAAGGAGACAGTTATGCCAATGTTCCGGGGTCGGGCGATCGCTTTGCTCATGCTCGCGGGTACGTTGACGGCGCCTGCGATCGCTCAGACCGCCACAACTCCGATGTCCGCGCCCAAGCCGCTGTTCCTCCGCCCAAGCTCCGCCGATGCGCTCGAATGCGCCGTGGTTTCGTACCAGGTCGACACACTCGACCGTTCCATCGTCACCGACGCGGCCTGGCCGGAAGCCATCAAACGAATCTTCGTGCGCTCGCCCGGCTTCCAGGAAAATCTATCCTCAGACGAAGCACCCCGACCGGCCGCCGGTCAACGGTCCATCGCCATCACCCTCGAACACCCCGGCGTCACGCTCGTCGGCATCGACCTCACGCCCCGCGACCTCGATTGGCCCGTCGACTCCTTCCGCACGCTCGCTGGGGCCGCCGCCTCGAAAGCCATCCCTGAAACCGGCGCCGTCCGCGCCCGGCTCATCGAGTGCGCCAAGTCCATCGTGCGCGTCGGCACAGGCCCCGGCTCCACCGAAACCGTCGGCGGCAGCAAGGCCGGTCAGGTCGTCGAGATCCGCCCGTTCATCGACCCCGCCTCCGCGCCCGTCGGCTCGGACGTCTCCCTCAAGGTCTATATCCGCGGCGACGCCGTCAAAGACGCCGTCGTCACCGCCACCAACGTCAGCACCGGCGAAGTTCAAGATGTGAACTTCGCCCCCGTCGGCACCGGGTTCTTTCACGTCGCCAGCCCGGGACTGTGGCGATTGGAGTTCCGCAAGGCGATCCGAACCGAGAAAGAAAATCAGCCACCCTGGACCGTGTATTCCGCGACCTTGACGTTCGCAACGCCGCCGGACCGTGCCGACGATCCGCACGCCGAGTCCGCGGTCGAGCTCAGTCCCAATTCTCCGGAGGGCGCACGATGAAACGCTCGCTCGTCTCACGCTCCATCACGCACGCCCTCGCGTTCGCGGCCCTCGCTTGCTCGTGCCTCCTCGGCATCTCTCAAGCCCGCGCTCAATCGTGGAACGAACTCGGACCCGCCCCCATCTCCGGCGCGGGAGACGTCGGCCGAATCCCCGCCATCGTCTGCAGCCCGACCAACGCCAACAAATACTTCGTCGCCGGCGCCGACGGCGGAGTCTGGCGCACCACCGACGGCGGCATCAACTGGACCGCGCTGGGCGACAACTTTCCCACGACTTCCATCGGCGCGCTCGCCCTCGACCCCACCAACGAGAACATCATCTACGCCGGCAGCGGCGAGGCCAACTTCGCCAACCACAGCCGCTACGGGCTGGGCATTTTCAAATCCACCGACGGCGGCAACACCTGGACCCAGCTCGCCGCGTCAACCTTCTCCGGCCGCTGCATCTCGAAGATCATCGTCAGCTCAACCAACTCCCAACGCCTCTTCGCCAGCGTCACCATCGCCGGCGGCTTCCCCTCTCTCGCCGCTGCCAAGAACCACCCCAACGCCGCCGGCCCCGTCGGCGTCTTCCGCTCCGACGACGGCGGCGTCACCTGGACCCAGCTCACCACCGGCCTGCCGAATCTCTCCGCCACAGACCTCGCCTTCCAGCCCGGCAACCCCACGATCGTCTACGCCGCCATCGGGCACATCTTCGGTTCGGCGTCCAACGGCGTCTACAAAAGCACCAACGGCGGGAACTCCTGGACTCGCATGGGCGTGCTCTCCACGTCAATCACCTACGGCCGAATCTCTCTCGCGCTCGCGCCATCAAGCCCGCAACGCCTGTACGTGCTCACCACCCAGCCCTGCGACGCCGCCGGGAACAACGGTGCCACCGAAGGCTTCTACCGCAGCGACAACGGCGGAACCAGCGCCGCCATCAAGACCCTCATCGATATGCAGGCCACCTACGGCTGGTATCTCTCCTGCGTCACCGTCGCGCCCACCAACGCCGACACCGTCTTCATCGGCGGCTTCTCCTTCGAACGCTCGACCAACGCAGGCGTCTCGTTCACGGACGTCACCTCGACCCACGTCGACAACCACGCCGTCGCGTGGGACGCCTCGGGCCGACTTGTCCTCGGCGACGACGGCGGCGTGCAACGCACCACCAACAACGGCACCAACTGGACCGCCATCAGCGTCGGGCTGGGCACCATCCAGATGTACGCCGGGCTCTCCGTGCACCCCACCGACGACAACGTCTTCTACGCCGGCCTGCAGGACAACGGGGTCAACAAACGCAGCGCCAATTCCAAAGTCTGGAACCGCGTCATCGGCGGCGACGGCGGCTGGACCCAGCTCGACCGCTCCAACCCGCAGCGCGTCTTCGGCGAGTCCCAAGGCACCGGCGCGCTCTCCCGCTCCACCAACGG
>JBGAOD010000126.1:7525-10539 GCA_044221955.1 Phycisphaerales bacterium
AACGGCGCTGACCGCAACTGCTTCCTCCCGCCCTACCTCATCGACCAGACCAACCCGCAGCGCATGCTCTACGGCACGCAACGGGTCTATCTCTCCACCAACGGCGGCACATCGTGGAGCCCGATCAGCGGCGACATCACCGGCGGCGCTGGAGCAATCCGCGCCCTGGCCATGGGCACCAACAACCCGCAGGTCGTCTACGCCGCCACCAACGACGGCAGAGTCCTCGTCTCCACCAACGGCGGCGCGAACTTCACGTTGCGGCTGTCTGGAAACCCCGGCTGGCCGCGCGTGACGCGCGAGATCTTCGTCGATCCCACCGACGCCAACACCGCGTACCTCGCGGTCTCTTCCTTCGGCACCAACCAAATCCGCCGCACGCACGACCTCGGCCTCACGTGGCAGACCCTCGACGGCGACCTTCCCGATGTCCCCGTCAACGTCGTCGTCGCCGACCCGCGCTGCGGCACGCCCGTCCTCTACGCCGGCACCGACGCCGGCCTCTACATCTCCCGCAACGACGGCGTGAACTGGACCCGCTACGGCACCGGCCTGCCCAACGCTTGCGTCGTCGATATCGATCTTGACGCCAACCGCAACCGCCTCACCGTCGCCACGCAAGGCCGCGGCGCCTGGACCGCGCCCGTCATCATCCTCGCCGATTTCAACGGCGACGGATTTGTGACGGGCGAAGACTTCGACGCCTTCGTCTCCGCGTTCGAGCTCGGTTCCATCACCGCCGATTTCAACAAGGACGGTTTCGTCACCGGCGAAGATTTCGACGCGTATGTGGAAGCATTCCAAGCGGGGTGCTGAGTCAAGTCTTGTGGAGCAGGTTTTCAACCTGCTTCCTCAGCAGTCGGAGAGTGGGTCACTTTGAACCACAGCGTGGAATCTCGCTGGTTCCCCAAGGCCCCAAGGAACGAACGGCCATGGATCAACAGCGCCCGTCGGGCGAAACTAGGCGAACGCTGCTCATCCTCGTGATTTGTGTCGTTGTCGCGCTTACTGATTGGCCAGTTCGTTGTTATTCCCATGATTGGGTACTTCATCTAACTCAGGTTTCAAGGTAACTCAGAACCACCAGTTGTAAGCTGAACTCACAATCAGCGAGCCCCGCGCACTCACGGATAATCCTGCCGCGTCGGCCTCAGCATCACATCGTTCACGTGCACCCCCGCCGGCTGGCTCGCGATAAACGTCACCACGCGCGCCACATCCTCCGGCACCAGCGCCGGCCCGATCCGATCGAACATCGCACCCACCCACTTCGGGTCGTACCCCGCCACGCCCTGGAACTCGCTTTTCACAAACCCCGGCGCGACCAAGCTCACGCGCACACCGCGCGGCCCGATCTCGCGCCGCGCACCTTCCACCAGCCCATGCACGCCGAACTTCGTTGACCCGTACATCGACGAGAACGGCGAAACATTCCGTCCCACCGTCGAGCCGATCACGATCAGATCGCGAGGCCGATCCAGCACCGCCGGCCCCTCGCGCCCCGCCGTCGCCGCCATCATCCGCAGCCCCGCCTCGCGGATCAGCAACGCCGCCCCCAGCAGGTTCGTGCGGATCATCGTTTCCCACTGCGAAACGTCCGAAGTCATTACCGACCCGTTGAGCCCGCGCCCCGCGTTGACCACCACCAAATCCGCATCCCGCGGCGGCCCGCCCGGCGTCGTCGCCGCCCCGAACCGCGCCCGCGCCATGTCGAGCATTGCCGTGATCGTGCCCACGTCCGCCGCGTCCCCCGCGACCACGGCCGCCTTGGACTCGCCAAGCTCTTTCGCGAGCGCGTGCAGCGGCTCGGGCCGCCGGGCGTTGAGAACCACGCACGAGCCGTGGGCAACGAGATCGCGGGCGATGGCCATGCCTATTCCGGCCGAGGCCCCGGTGACGATGGCGATGCGGTTCTGAAGAACGCTGCTTGATGTGCTCATGCCCGATCGTACCCGAAGGACCGCCCCTTCCAACCTCGCTCGGCGGACGCTCTGCGCATTGTTCAGCCGTTGTTCGCTATCATGCCAGCGATGTTCGGCTCCCACCTCTCCATCGCCGGATCCATGGTCAACGCCCTCCACGAGGCCGAGTCGCTCGGCATGGACACCGTCCAAGTCTTCACCAAAAACCAACAACAATGGTCCGCCAAGCCGCTCGACCCCGGCATGGTCAAAGAATGGTCGTCCGAGCTCGCCCGCCTCGGCTGGACCGGCACCAAAGGCAAGCCCGGCCGAACCGTTTCGCACGCCTCCTACCTCATCAACCTCGCCAGTTGCAACGACGAGCTCTGGCGAAAATCCCTCGATCTCATGCGCGACGAGATCGAGCGCTGCGAAACCCTCGGCATCGGCCTGCTCGTCCACCACCCCGGCTCGTACGTCGGCTGGGATTTGCAACGAGGCCTCGCACGGATCGCCGACGCCTACGCCGAACTCTTCAAGTCCACCGCCGGCTACACCACCGTCTCCTGCCTCGAAGACACGGCCGGGGCCGGCAGCACCATCGGAGGCCCGCTCGAAGAACTCTCGACCCTCCGCGGCATGATCGTCGAACGCACCGGCCAACCACACCGCGTCGGCTTCTGCCTCGACACCTGCCACCTCCACGCCTTCGGCTACGACCTCTCGACCCGCGCCGGTGCCAAAGCCACCCTCGACCGCTTCGCCGAACTCGAAAAATCCGGCGGCGGGCTCGCCCACGTCCGGGCCATCCACCTCAACGACTCCAAGGGGGCCACCTGCAGCAAGCTCGACCGGCACACTCATATTGGCGAGGGAACGATCGGGTCGGACTCTGGCCAGGGCGGGCTCGCGAACTCGGGCTTCGCCGAGTTCCTCACCCGCCCGGAGTTCCGGGGGATTCCCAAGATATTGGAGACTCCCAAAGAGACAAATCCCCAGGGAACGAACTGGGACACCATCAACCTCCGTAGACTCAGAGCCCTCGCGGACGGGGCCCAGTTGGACGATGAACTCAATCCAGCGGCCCGGCCGGGGATCACAAAGCCTCACCCA
>JBGAOD010000127.1:0-10350 GCA_044221955.1 Phycisphaerales bacterium
GTGGTTGTCGATCCTGCTTCGTTGTGGTTGGGCCATTTCCGCGCTGCTATTCGTCCTCTCGGTGGTCTAGGCGGGGTGGAATCGAAGTCTGACCTCCCACCGTGCCATCGAAGTCGGTTCCTCCGACTTCGATGTTCCCATTCCGACACCCCGATCCCCCGCGTCCAACGACCCCCAACCGTTTGGACTTCGGCGCTGCCTGCCGTGCCTTACCCCCTCGGCCCCGCCGCCCTCACATTCTCCGGCATCTCAAACTTCGCGTCATTCTCTCTAAACAACTTCGCCAGCTTCTTCGCCTGAGCGTCGTACGCCGCCCCGTCCTTCCAGGTGTTCCGCGGGTTCAAAACTTCCTTCGGCACATCGTGCACGGCCTCAGGCAGCGGCAGGCCGAACACCGGGTCGGGCGTGTACTTCACCTTGGCCAGCGACCCATCCAAGATCGCCGTCACCATCGCACGCGTGTACTTCAGGCTGAACCGCTTGCCCACGCCGTACGCCCCGCCCGACCAGCCGGTGTTCAAGAGCCACACGTTCGCGTTGTGCTTCTTGATCTTGTCGGCCAGCATGTGGGCGTACTCGATCGGAGGCCGCGGCAGGAACACGCCGCCGAAGCACGGCGAGAAGTTCGGCTGCGGCTCGGTCACGCCCGCCTCCGTCCCCGCCAGCTTGCTCGTGTACCCGTTGATGAAGTAGTACATCGCCTGCTCGGGCGTCAACTTGGACACCGGCGGCACCACGCCGTACGCGTCGGCCGTCAGGAAGATCACGTTCTTGGGGTGCCCGCCCATGCTGGGGATCACCGCCCCATCAATAAAATCAACGGGGTACGTCACGCGCGTGTTCTCGGTGAGCTTGGCCGAGTCGTAATCGGGCTTGCGCGTCACCGGGTCGATCACCGTGTTCTCCAGCACCGACCCGAAGCGGATCGCGTTCCAGATCTCGGGCTCGCCTTCCTTTGAGAGCTTGATGCACTTGGCGTAGCACCCGCCCTCGAAATTGAACACGCCAGAGTTCGACCAGCCGTGCTCGTCGTCGCCGATCAGTGAGCGGTGTGGGTCGGCCGACAGCGTCGTCTTGCCCGTGCCCGAGAGCCCGAAGAACAACGCCACGTTGCTCGGGTCCTTCTTATCCACGTTGGCCGAGCAGTGCATCGGGAAGACGCCGACCTCGGGCATGTCAAAGTTCATCGCGTAGAAGATGCTCTTCTTCATCTCGCCGGCGTACTCGGAGCCGACGATGACGACGAGCTTGCGTTCGAGGGACTGCGCGATGATGACGGGGCTCTTGACGCCGAGGCGAGCCTGCTCTTCGGCGGTCAGGCGGCGCTTGCCGGCGTTGATAATGGTCCCCTGCTTGATGAACAACGTCGAAGCGAACAGAGCGTGCCACGCCTGCTCGGCCACCACCCGCACGCTCAACCGATACTTCGAATCCGCGCCCGCGAAGCCCTCGAACCCGAAGAGCTTGCCCTTGCCATTGAGGTGCTCGACCGCGATCTTCGTCGCCAAATCAAACCCGGCCGGCGTGATCGGTTGGTTCACCTTCCCCCACCAGATCTTGGAGTGGATGGCCGGAACGTCCTCAAGGAACTTGTCGTTGGGCGATCGGCCCGTACGGTCGCCCGTCAAGCAAACCAGCGCCCCGTTCGCCGCTAACTTCCCCTCACCCGCCGAGATCGCTTGCTCAATCAAATCCGGCGACGAGAGATTGACGTGAAAACGGTCCGCCGAAAGTTTCAGGGCATCGAGTGGGCTTGGCATGTGTGGGAACCTCTCCGTGAAAACCGTGCTCGTCGCAAAACACGCGACGCAAGAAACCCAAACCCGCACGCACGCTCGGGTGGGAGGGAAGCGTAGCGAACAGCACCACCCAAGCCAAACAAGACCGGCCCGCCGAATACACCCAAGTTCCCTTGATATTCTCGTGCAACAACGCTGGAACAACCGTTCCACAGCCGACGAACCGACGCCGACTTACGCTCTCATATCAGAGAACCGCGCACTCGTCACGCACACCAAGATCCTCGCACACGCCGCCCATCACTTCGGGCGCACAACGTCCGTCGCGTCCGGCACCGTCGTCGGCGCGGCTTGCGCCGGTTCCGCCAATCCCGGCCTGGTTCGGTCCACGTACCTCCGAAAAACACGCCGCACCAAATCGCCGTACCGCGAGGGCACAACCTGCTGTTCCACCGAGCGCTCCGCCCCCGCCGCCGCGCTTCGGAACCGCTCGCCCACCGCCGATGTCCCTGCCCCGCTCTTGCGTCCCACTCCGTCGGGCGGCCCAGACCACGACGAAATCACCGTCTCGGGCTCCAAGCCTCTCCCATCGCCGCCCGCGTCGGAACTCTTTGGCCGTGCATCCACGATCTGAGTCTTTGAACCCAACTCCTTCACCGGCCCGCGCTCCCGATCCGACTCCCTCGGCCGCCAACCATCCCGCCCCGCCAGCCCCCCGCCCGGCGATGAGCTCCCATCCTGCTCCCCCTCCTGTTCGTCCGATCGACCCTCGCCCACGCCCGACTCGCCAGATCCAGGCTCAGGCTCAGGCTCGACGCCCGGGCGATCACTCCCTTTCACCTCGCCGCGGTCCTTCCCCTCGCGCGATTGCTGCGCCGCACCACTCTTCGGCTTCTCGGGCGAACGATCCTGCATCTCGCGCGCAACTCTCTCAAGCTCCTCACGCTGCTCAGGGCTCGCGCGATCCAGCATCTCGCGCGCACGCTCACGCAACTCCCGCGCCCTCTCCGAGTTCGAGCGCGCAGCCCCAGGTTTGGAACCCAAGTCCTTCAGTTCCTTGGCCAACCTCTCAAGCGCCGGCCTCCCCCGCGGGTCGCTCGAGGGCGTCCGACTGGACTCTTCTCGCGTAGCTTGGTCGGGCCGCCCCGTCTGCGCGCCCCGCTGGCTCTTCGCGCCCTCTCCGTCCCTCTCCCCGCGCGCATCACCTCGATCGGTCCCCTTTCCCTGACCGCTCTCGGGCTCGCCCTTGTCGCGTTGAGCCGCCTCCGGCCCGGTCACCTGACGCGCCGGGCCCGTCTCATCCGATCGCGATCCGTCCTTCGCACCCGGGTTGGACTGCGCCTCACTTCGAGACTCTCCGCTCGACCCCGGCTCCTTCGACCCGCTCGCGTCCCGAGTCGCTCCCTCTCCTGATTTGCCAGACCCCTCGGCCTTCTTTGCACCGGTTTCCTCACGCCCAGACTTCGGTTGCCCGTCAGATCGTTCGGGCGCGTCCGTCTCTTCCCGGGGTTTGTTGTCACCGGCCCGCTTCTCAGTCTCCTGCCCCGGCCGATCCTTGAGTTCCTTGGCCGCGTCATCCAGGGACCGCGACAGACGCTTTTCCGAACTCTGTCCCGCTTCCGGTCGCGCCCCAGCAGAATCTCGCTCCGCTTGCCTTGAAGGGTCCGACGAACGCCCATCAGACCGTTGCTGCGAACCGGCCTCGCCTTCGCGCGACGGCTCGACGTTCCCCGGCTTTCCCAACTCTCGCGCCAGCTGTGCCAGATCGTCCGCCAGAGCCCGCCGCCGCTCCGGGCTCATGCTCTCCGCCGCCCTCACCGCCTCATCCGCGGCCCGCGCCGCGCCCGGCACATCGCCCGCCGCGAGTGCCCGGCGAATCGCCGACTGTTCCTCGTTCGCGCCCTCGCCCGAAGAGTTCACGTCTCGCGCGGCCTCCGCCAGTTTCTGCCGCAAACGATCAAACTCCGCGATCTCATCTCTACTCCGCGCTTCCACACGCTCCGCCACGCGCTCAACCGCCTGGGCCGAGCGCGACGCCGCCTCACCCGGGCTTACCCGCCCCGCCGCCAACTCACGCTGAACCTCTTCAAGCGAAGCAATCTCACGCTCACTCGCGCCAGCAACCGCCGTCGGCGCGGCCTCACGAACCAACGGAAGCATCTCAGAAAGCGCTGAGCCCGCGTCCTCGCGAACTCGGGCCTCGACTCGTGCTTCAATCCCGCCCGACCCACCACCCCACGACGGCATCCACAGCCCGGTCCCAATCCCCGCCACGACCATCGCAGGCGCGGCAGCCCACCACCGCCGAACTCGCACCGGGAACACCGCCGCAAGGTCGATCCCAGTGCTTAGCCGGTCCGCCTCATCCATCGCCACCCGCACGAATGGATCGCCCCCCGCCGACCGAGACAGCAGCAACGCCGACGAGAGTTGATCGTGCAGCGACAGCCGCTTCTCAACTTCGCGCGCCGCCCTCACCGCCGACCACCGGGTAAACAGCGCAGACACGCCGCCGCCCGCTCCGCCCGCGATCGGCGCAACCAC
The DNA here is from genome assembly GCA_044221955.1 of Phycisphaerales bacterium. Lineage (GTDB taxonomy): Bacteria > Planctomycetota > Phycisphaerae > Phycisphaerales > UBA1924 > CAZCPB01. The sequence goes on from JBGAOD010000127.1 coordinate 4,284, forward strand.
CAGGCTCCACCACCACGCCCACGGCCACGCGACAACCGGGCCGATCGCCACGGCACCAACCCCGACAACCACGCCGACAACCACCCCGGCCATGCCACGATCCAGCGCCGAGAGCCACGCCCCGCGCGCCGCCGCCCGCTCCGCAAAGCTCAGAGTCGCAAACACCCGATCGGCCATGCCGAATCGTACGAGCCCCGCCCCGACCGCGCGCCAGAGGGTTCGCCACGCTACTTCAGCAACGTCCCCCGCAGGAACAGCAACGCCGTCGAGAAGTAAATTATCAACCCCGTCACGTCCACCAGCGTCGCCACTAACGGAGCCGAGATCGTCGCCGGATCCCACCTGAGCTTTCTCAGGATGAACGGCAGCATCGCACCGCACAGCGTGCCCCACAGCACGATGCCCACCAGCGCCACCCCCACGGTCAATGCGATGCTGTGGTACAACCCACCGATTTCGTAGATCTCATGCGTGCCCGCAGTGACAAACTTCCGGTTTGAGTTGTAATCGGCAAACCCAACCCACTGCCAAAGGTGGATACGGAAGACCCCGATCAGCCCGAGGAACAACCCAAGAATCAGCCCGCATGCCAGCTCACGCTTGAACACCCACCACCACTGCTTGAGCGTCACCTCGCCGACGGCCATCGCGCGGATGATGAGCGTGGACGCCTGCGAACCGCTGTTCCCGCCGCTCGAAACAATCAACGGCAAGAACAACGCGATCACCGCCGCCTTCTCGATCTCCGCCTGAAAATGGGCCATCACGCTCGCCGTCAGCAGCTCACCAAAGAACAACGCCGCCAGCCACCCTCCCCGCTTCTGCACCAGCCGCCAGATCGAGATCGTCGTGTACGGCTCGTCGAGCGCCTCCATCCCGCCCATCTTCTGGATGTCTTCCGTCACCTCCTGCTGCGCCACGTCCGCCACGTCGTCGTGCGTCACGATCCCCAGCAACGCCCCGCGGCTATCCGTCACCGGCAACGCCACACGGTCGTACCGCGTCAGCATCCGCACCGCCTCTTCCTGCCGCTGATCCGCCTTGAGCGCCACGAACGAACGGTTCATGATGCGCTCGACCGGCAGCGACGGCTCAGCGAGCAAAACCTGCCGCAGCCGCAGATCGTCGACCAGCACACCCTTGTCGTCCACGACGTACACGACGTTTATCGTCTCGGCGTCACGCCCGAACTTGCGGATGTGCTCGATCGCCTGCCCGATTGTCCACTCAGGCTTGACCCGGATGTAGTCGGGCGTCATCAGCCGACCCACGCTCCGCGGCGGGTACCCAAGGATCGCCTGCGTCGCCTTCCGGTCCTCCGGGCTCAGCGATGCCACGATCCCCTGCGCCACCGCCTCGGGCAGCTCGTCCAGAATACGAGCCCGGTCGTCCGCGCTCATACCCTCGATCACGCGAACCGCGTCCTGGCTACCCAGCTTGCGGATCAACTGCTCCTGCTTCTCAGGGGCAAGATACGTGAACACCTCGGCCGCGTCGTCACGCTGCAGGAACCTGAACCCCACCGCCGCGTCCGCCGGATCCAGCGCTGAAAAAATATCCGCCACGTCCGCGTGAGGCACATGGTGCAGCGCCGTCCGCAACTCCGCGTACTGACCGTCGCGGATCAGCTCGCGGACCTCCGGCTCCAGAAGTTGTGCCGTCGGGTTCATGGACATCATCAAAGCCCGCGAAACGCCGCGAGCCCATCCCCGATCCACAATTTCAAGAACTCATTTTTCACCGGACCCAACCCGGGCGCGACGCCGCCCTCCCCGCGACCGCGCAGTCGCGTTCACACAAGCTTGAGAGCGTAGAAAATCGCCGTAAAAACCAGGTCCGCGATCACCACCGCCACCACGCTCTGCACCACCGTCGACGTCGTCGCCTTGCCCACACCCGCCGCCCCGCCGCTCACCTTCAGCCCGTTGGCGCACGCGATCAGCCCGATCAGCATCCCGAAGATCGTCCCCTTGCCAACCCCCGTCAGGAAATCCACCAGCTTCGCCTGGTCCAGCGTGTTCTGCTTGTACGTCGCGAACGGGATATCCAAAATCGTCACCGACACAAAGCACGACGACGCCAGCGACGCCACGTCCGCCATCACCGCCAAGGCCGTCATGCTCAGGCACGTCGCGATCACCCGCGGCACCACCAAAAACCGCACCGGGTCCAGCGCCAACGCCTCCAGCGCCTCCACCTCCTCGCTCACCACCATCGTCCCGATCTCCGCCGCGATCGACGCCCCGGCGAACCCCGTCAGCACCATCGCGCCGATCAACGGCCCCAGCTCCCGCAGCACCGCCACGCTCACGATGTTCGCCACCAAGTCCTTCTGCCCGAACTCGTCCAGCGGCGGCGCGAGCTGGAACGCCAGGATGAACCCGATCGCCCCCGACACCAACGCCACGATCACGATCGCCCGCACCCCGATCCGCACGATCTGCGCGATCACTGCCGCGTACCCGAACCGCGTCCGCTTCCCGAAAATCGCCTTGAAAAACCAGGAAAGGGCCGTCGCCGACAGGCACACCATCGACCCGATGTGGTCGAGCAGGTCCGTCGTCCGCCGCCCCACGACGCCCAGCGCAGACCCGACTACCGACTCACGCTCCGAAGCGCGGCCGCCCGAACTCTCGCCCGTCGATGTTGTGCTCGGAGCCGGATCACCCATACTCGGGCGAGCATATCACGCCCACGCCCCTTCAGTGCGAAGCGGCCCAACGGACGCCAGGACAAAGGCCAGGGCGAGGGACAGGGCGAGGGACAGGACGAGGGACAGGACGAGGGACAGGACAAGGGACAGGACGAAGGACTCGACCCGCCCCCTTCACGCGAGCGCCAGCTCCAACGTCTCGGTCATCTCAAAGACCGTGTTCAACCGAGCGATCTGAAAGATCGCCTTGACCTTCGGGTTGATGTTGCACAGCACCAGCCGCGTTTTGGTCTTGCGGGCCGACTGCAGCGCCTCCACCAGCACCGCCAGCCCCGGCGTGTTCATGTAGTCCACCCGCGCCAAATCCACGACGATCCGCGCAGGCTTCACGTCCGTCACCTTCTTCATCGCGTTGCGAAACACCGTCGCTTCGGTGTACGCGATCTCGCCCATCGGCGCAACGATCGAGATCTCGCCACGCTGCTCGACCTGGACTTCCAACGATTGTCCGCCCGCCATCTTTGACCCCTCTCGCTCGTCCGGAGCACGCCCCCGGCCGATTGAAGGTTTGTCCCGGACTGATTCGCGGGTGCCGTCTGACGTTTCACCAGCGTCAGCCGCATCCCCGCCCCTTCACGCTTCTCGTACCGAACCTCGTCCATGACCTCTCTGATGATGTGAACGCCCAGCCCGCCCGGCTTCACGTCCTCCAGGTCCCGACCTTTGATGCACGTCGGCTCCACCTGCCTGGCCTCATCCTCGATCACAATCTTGATCGCCGCCCCGCCCCCGCTACCCGTCGAGGAACCCGACGTTCCGCCCGCCGATCCGTCCATCGGCCAGAGACTCAGCCAGATCGGGCGGTCGGCCTTGCGGTCGTACCCGTGCCGGATCACGTTGCACAACGCCTCATCCACCGCGAGAGCGATCTGCGAGCAGTTCGCGTCGTTGAACCCCAGCCGCCTCGCCACCGCCGAAACCATCTCCCGCGCCCCGCTGAGGTACATCGGGTTGCTGAGCATCTCGACGCGGATGTGCGGCCCTTGGCTCATCGGCGTGCCCGCCCTGCCCGGGACCGCCAGAGCCAAGCATCAGGACCCATGGATTGTTCGCCGAACACGGGGCCGATCATCGCTCGCTGTTCCTCCCCGCCCGGGACCCCCGCGCGGTCTGATCTGAGGCATCGGCCGCCGGAGTTCTCGCCTTGAGCCACGCCTGCCAACGCTCCATCCCCGCCTCACGCGCCGAAGCATTCCCCGCGTAATCGTAGCCGTTCGTGGTGCCGGTAATCTTCTCCAGCGATCGGATCGCCACCAACCGCGTCGCCGGATCATCGCTGTCCAGCAACCGAACCAGGTCCGGCACCGCACGCGCATCGTTCGACTCCGCCGCGTGAACCGCCGCGTCGATCCGCAGCGCGTTGTCAGGTGAATCAAACCCCTTCTTGGCAGTCGGAAAACACCCGCTCAGCACCGCCGAACCCGCCACCAGAGCGCACCACGCCGTGGCCGCGAACACACCGCGAAATTGACGCCGAACCGGAGAACCCATTGCGAACGATCGTACCCGCGCGAACACGCCACCGTGATGCCAGCCCCTCCACGCTCCCGTCAAGGCCTCACGCCCGCGCCACGCCCAGCCTTCACGCGCTGACCCGGCGGCTCAAAACCCGGCGGGGACTTCGCCCAGGGGTTCCCGCCGCTCGACAGTTCTTACCCGGGCTGGAACAACGGCATCATGTACCCGGGATCAAACGCCTCCGTCGACTCCGCGCGAAAGTCCTCCGGGATCGACGCCAAATTGAAATCCAGCCCGTCCCGCTGGCTCCCCAGATAGATCCGGTACAGATCGCCCACACCCTGCGTCTTGATCAGCGTCGCAATCGCCCTCCCCGTGATCGGCAGGATCTTCCGCTTGATCGCCTCGTGCGTCGGAGAAAGCTTCGCATTCCGGATCACGTACAGGTGCCGAGTCCGCTTGGCCGCCGCCTCACCCGGCAAATCACGAAAGCTGAACGCCGCCGGGTACAAGAACACTTGCGTCGATACCCCGCCGTCGCAGTGCATCTCGTCGTACCTCCCACCGTCTACGGCCTCCACCTCAAACATCACCGGCGGGAACACGCCCGGGATCGACGCCGACGCCAGCATGATGTCGCGAAAAAGCCGCACCGACTCCGGGTGCCCGCTCGCCGCCAGCGCGCCCATCGACCACATCACCGGCCTCTGCGCGTCCATGTTCGTCGTGCCTAACAACAGCAACCGCCCCGCGCGGTACCCCGCCGCGACCTTGGCAACAAAGCTCTCGTCCACGTACCGCGCAATCAAGTCGCGCAGCGGGTGTACGTCCGCCATCGCGTCCGACGTCAGCCCCCCGAGGATCGATCGCTCCTTCTCGATGTCCCGAGTCGAGATCGTCGTGTACACCTCGCGCAGCACAAAGTCATACTCCGGCCCCGCGAACGCGAAAGGCGCGATCAACGCCCCCGTCGAGATCCCCGTTACCACCTTGAACGTCGGCCGATCCCCGCGCGCCGTCCACCCGCACAGCAGCCCCGCCCCGAACGCCCCGTCCTGTCCACCGCCCGACAGCGCCAGGTAGTCAGCGTCCGGCAACTCTTCATCCGCCGCCAACCCCGCAGCAGCTCGCTCTCGTTCGATGCTCTCCATGAACCGGCTGATCAGTTTCTCATCCGCCTGATCACCCCAGAACCGAACCCCGTGCAACCCCGCAACGCGCGCGCCCTCGACAAGTTCGGCCGGAACCGGAGTCCTCGGCAGTGACGAGCACGCCGACAGAACGACCAGCACGCCCACCATGACCAAACCCGCCAACGCTCGCGCCGCCTCCCGACCCGCTCGGAACTTCGCTGCTTCTTTGCCTGCCATGGAGCCCCCGTGTTCTGTCCGCCCTTTCACCCACCAAGCCCAAAGGCCACGATCGTACCCGTCCTCCGCCACGCCCCCGCCGATCGACCGCCCCAAGGCCCCTGCATACGCTCTCCCCTTCCACTCCGCCCACCCCCAATCGGCCTCCCCAACCGAACACGCATCGGACCACGCCATGCACGCCCCGCACAACTCCCCGCGCGATCCCGCTCACGAGGAAATCATCCCCGTGCTCGACTTTGGCGGGCAGACCGCCCAGCTCATCTGCCGCCGCCTCCGCGAGGCCGGTGTCTTCTCCATCCTCGTCGCCCCCACCATCACCACCGCCGAACTGAACAAACTCGCGCCCAAAGGCATCGTCCTCTCCGGCGGCCCCGCCAGCGTCTACGACCACGGCGCCCCCACCTGCGACCCCGCCATCTTTGACCTCGGCGTCCCGGTCCTCGGCATCTGCTACGGCATGCAGCTCGCGTGCAAGCTCTTCGGCGGTAGCGTAAAGAACTCGACCGAACGCGAGTTCGGGCGG
>JBGAOD010000128.1:0-10097 GCA_044221955.1 Phycisphaerales bacterium
GCCACCTCCGCCGCCCCGAGCTTCTGCTGCTCCAAACGCTGACGCCCCGTGAGATACCCGAACGCGCCAAACACGGTGGAGGAGAGAATGGCGAGCAGCGCTACCGCGAGCGTGACCTCGATGAAGGTCATGCCGCCGCGGGAGGGGGAGATTGAGAGTTGGGAGCGGGCCATATGAGAAATGAAAGGTTGATGGCGGAGCGGAGGCGCTCGCGCTGGCTACTGCTTCATCATCGTCCAGACATCAATGTCGTCGGCCGTGCCGGAGGTCTTGTCTTCGCCGAGCGAGACGAGCTGGTAAGGGTTGGTGCCCAGCCCGGTGGGCGAGTAGAAGAAATCGGTCTGCCAGCCGTCCTTGAGTGGCTTGGTCTCGTCGAGCAGCTTAGCCGTGACCAGCGTGGCGAGGGTGGGCGGGTAGGTGCTGTTGTCGAGGTTGTACTGCGACAGGGCGTTCTTGATGACGTCCATGCTGGTGATCGTTGCGCGCTTCTTGGCTTTGGCACCGCCACCCGCGACGTTGACCGCCACCACCGCGGTGAGCACCGCGATGATCGCGATGACGAGCATCAGTTCGAGGAGCGAGAAGCCGTGCGCGGTGCGGACGGCGCGGGTGGTTCGGGTACGGAGCAACGTGCGGGGCATTGCGATTCCTTTCGTGGGTCAATCGGCTAACCGGCCTGATCATCCAACTTGGTTGGCCAGGCTCATCAGCGGGATCATGATCGAGAGCAACAGCGAGCCGATCATGAGGAACATCATCACGATCAGCAGGGGTTCCATCGCGGAAAGAAGGCGGGTCGAGCGGCGGTCCACCTCATCGGCGTGGTCCGCGGCCAGGTTGTTGAAGACGGTCTGCAAGTCGCCCGAACGCTCGCCCGCGATCATCAGGCGGCGCGTGGCGAGGGGGAGCGTTTCGACGTCCTCGATCAACTGCCGCAGCACGCCGCCCTCGACCAGCCGCGTGCGCAGGCGGACCAACTCGCGGTTGAGCTTGGGATCGCTCACAGCCTGCGTCGCCATGACGAGGCCGTCGGAGAGCGGGACGCCCGAGTGGGTCATCGCGGACATGACGGTGAAGAAGCGGGCGGACTCTTGTGCGAGCAGGACGTCCTTGATGAACGGCAGCTTGCGCACGAAGCGGTTGAAGGCCGCGAAGATGAACTTGCGGAGGAACACGGCGATCGTGACGAGCACAAGCGCGCCGAGCCCGCACCAGAGGATGTTGTCGCGCATGAACTCGCCGGTAGAGAAGACGATCGCGGAGTAGGTGGGGATCTCGACGCCCGAGGCCTTGAGCGATTTGCCGATGCTGGGCACGACGACCGTGAGCATCAGCACCGACACGATCACGCTGATCGAGAGCACGAGCGCGGGGTAGATCAGCAGCGTGACGGCCTTGCCGGAGATCGCGAGCTGGCGCTTGAACGTGACCGCGAGCTGGGCTGCTGCACCGGCCAGGTCGCCGGTGCGCTCGGAGGCGCGGTAGATGCCGATGGTGACAGGGTCGAAGACGCCGGTCGCGCGGCAGGCGTCGGCGAAGCTGGTGCCCGCGGCGACGGATTCGCGGAGACGTTCGACGATGGGGCGCACCGCGGGGGACACGGCGGACGCGGCGACTTCGAGAGCTTCAACGAGGGGCACGCCGCGGCTGAGGAGCTGGGAGAGTTGGAAGTTGAGTTCGGCCTGGTCTTTAAGCTTGAGCTTGCGGGCGGGGCCGTCGCCGCCCAGACCGGGGACAGACCAGTTTTTCAGCGGGACCAGGTGCTCGCGGCGGAGCTGCTCGGCCAGGTGCCGCGGGCTGCTCGCGCGGCGGAAGCCCAGCTTGCGGTTGCCCGTAACGCTGGCGGCGACGTAGAGGTACGCCGATTGGGAGCCGCTGGATTTGGCGAGGGCCGAGGTCATGGTGGAAGTCTATCCGAACAGGTGCCGACACTGCGTGAAGAACCCGGACCTTCGGAGACCCTCAGGTCCGGCGTCCCAGATCCGAGATTTCGATCCGAGCACTGAGAACCGAGCGCGCACGATGAACGCTCCGCGAACTCTGTACGTTGCTCGGGCGTTGCGTGTTGACGAAAGCGAGGCAAGGTCTGAAAAACGATCCGGGGCTTCGATCGCTCGAATCCTGATTTTCGGGCATTGATCGGCGGGGAGCGGTCACGGACAATACCACCCGCTCAACGCGGTTTCGGGATCGGCATTGCGTCGTTTGTGTTCTCACCCATCAGCCACCCATTCGCGGATCGCCCATGACAACTCCCACGACTCGTCCGGCAGCATCGAAGGTAACGACCAAAGTGACGACGAAGACCGGAACCTCGGCCGCGGGCAAGCCCGCGGGCGGTTCCGCGAGCGGGACTATGCGGGCGTTGTTCAAGCATCACGCGGGTGTGGGGTTGAAGTTTGACGGCTCTCGGCCCAGGCCGGTGTGCGGGCCGCGCGACGTGCTCATTCGAGTGAGCAAGGTCGGCATCTGCGGGACCGATCGGCACATCTGGGAGTGGGACGAGTGGGCGGCGGGTCGCATCCCCGTCGGCATCGTCACGGGGCACGAGTTTGTCGGCATCATCGAAGAGGTCGGGTCGGCGGTGACCAAGTACAAGCCGGGCCTGCGCGTCAGCGCCGAGGGGCACATCACGGCGTGGGCTGATTTTAATAGCCGCACGGGCAACGCGCACATCGCCAGCGATACGAAGATCGTCGGCGTCGATCGCGACGGGTGCTTCGCAGATTACGTGTGCGTGCCCGAAGAGAACGTTTGGCCGGTGCATCCGAAGATCCCGGACAAGGTCGCGGCGGTGCTCGATCCGCTGGGCAACGCGGTACACACGGTGATGGCGGCGGATGTTTCGGCCAAGAGCGTGCTGGTGACGGGCGTAGGGATCATCGGGCTGATGGCGGTGACGGTGGCCAAGGCGGCGGGTGCGTCGCGGATTTTCTGCACGGATGTAAACGTTTCCCGGTTAGCGCTGGCCAAGAGATTGGGAGCGGTCGAGGCGTTCAACGTGGGTGGCAAGCCCCCCACCGCCGCCGGGCCCGGCTCAAACACTGGCACGATTCCAGATTGGGTGAAAGAGATCCGCAAGCAGACGCGCGGCGACGGCGTGGACGTGCTGCTGGAAATGTCCGGCGCGCCGTCCAGCTTCGATCACGGGTTCCGGGCCCTGCGCAACGGCGGCACGGCCGCCATCCTGGGGATCCCGTCGCGACCGCTGACCTTGAACTGGAGCGAGCACATCATCTTCAAGGGCGCGAAGGTTCTGGGGATCAACGGCCGGAAGATGTTCGAAACGTGGTACCAGATGGAAGAGCTGCTGCTATCGGGCCGACTGGAGCTCGACGAGATCATCACGCACGAGGTGCCGATCGAGGACTTCGAGAAGGGGTTCGGGATGATGATCTCTGGGGAGGGGATCAAGGTGGTGATGCGCGTGAATGGGTAGGGTTGGGCTTGTTTTTCAGGGGGTTCGTTCAACTGTCAACAAAACAAAGTTTGATGAAATGGACATTTCGTGGTGTTCAGCATCCCACGATCAATCCTAGAAAGACCCTTCGAACATCGGCGAGCGATACGCCGCGAGCAGTGCCGAGCAACAATCCGCCCCGCGCTCAATGCCCCTTCCGATCCCCGTGGCAGCACAGATCAATCACCACCGCCGCCGCGAGGATCAGCACCGGGTCCTGGCCTTCGGCGACTTCCACGCCGTAGGCGTCGGTGATGGCGAACCAGCGCTTCGAAACGGTCGCCGCGACTTGCCCGCCCGCCGTCCGGAACTCGTACTCCATATCGAGCAGGCTGCCGTCGGCCTCCAGGTCGTTGGGGCCGGGCACGTCCACGGTGAACTTGCAGCGCAGCAGCGTGAAGAGGTGCTTGTGGACGGTGGTGGTTCGCCCGCCGATCTCGATGTCGTAGGTCTTGCCCAGCGCGAGCAGCCGCTGGCGGATCGTCGCCAGTTCGTGCCCGTGCATGTCCTGGAACGAGAGCGAGTCGCGGATCGAGAAGACCTTGCCGTCGACGTAGTACATCTCGCGGCCGGCCCGGTCGCGGATGATGAAGTCGTCGCCCAAGCACATCATTTTCTGCTTCATCTGATAGAGCATGATCGAGCCTCCCACGACCAGCGTCCCGCTCACGCGCGGGACAACCGGAACCTTCAACATACCCGAATCGCGGTGGAACGATCCGGCCTAGGCACCGCGGCGCGGTCGTATGCCCGCGTGCCGGTTCGCGAGCTTGTTACGGGGGTTGTTCGCGAATCCGAGTGCCGCGTTCCACCGCTACCCTCGGCGGTGATGATCCTGCGATCAGACATCCTCGCGCGCGCGGGCGTTCCCCACGGCTTCACGACGCGTTCCGGCGGCGTTTCGTCGCCTCCCTTTTCCTCGCTCAACTTTGGCAACCCCGGCGAATTGCCGCCGGGCGTGGCCCGCGATCCGCGCGAGAACATTGCCGAGAACTTCCGTCGCCTGCTCGCGGGCATCGGGGCCGAGGATCGGCGCATCGTGCAGGTCCACCAGGTTCACGGCCCTGAGGTGCTGGTCGTGCGCCGCGGGGAGGCCCCGGCCGAGTCGATGCTCCTGGGCGACGTGAAGGCCGACGCGATCGTGACGGACGATCCGGGCTGCGTGCTGGCGGTGCGCGTCGCGGATTGCTGCCCGGTGCTGATGGCCTCGGAAGACGGCGCGGTCGTCGCGGCGGTTCATGCGGGGTGGCGCGGCGTGATCTCGGGCGTCGCGGCGGCCGCGGTTCGAGCGATGGAAGGGCTCGGCGCGAGAAACATCATCGCGGCGATCGGGCCTTGTATCTCGGCGGATCATTTCGAGGTCGGGCCGGAGGTCGTCGAGGAGTTCCATCGCGTCTTTGGCACGCGGACCCCGATCGTGCGACCGAGAGGGCTCACGGCCCACGATCGCCCCGCAACGATCGCGTCGGAAGGGAAGGCGTTGGTCGATCTCAAGGGCGCGCTCGCGGAGCAATTGGGGGCGTGCTCGCTCGAGCGGGTCGAGACGCTCCCGCACTGCACGGTCCGCGACGCAGAACTTTTCTTTTCTCACCGGCGCGAGCGCGGCCTGACGGGACGCATGGTTGCGCTGATCGGACCGCGAGCGCGAGAAAGTGAGCCGGGGCGGCACGCCACGGCTCACTGATCCAATCAGTCCTCGGGCACGCGGGGGCCGGTGACGATCTCGCGGAACTTCAGACGCAGCTTCTTGGTGATCGGGCCCTCGCCGTTGGAGACGTGCGTCGCCTTGGTGATGTTGCCCTTGCCGTCGTGCTGGTCGATCTGGCTCACGCCGATGATCTCGGCCGCGGTGCCCGTCAAGAACACCTCGTCGGCGCTGAGAACATCATCAAGCCGCAGGTTCTTCTCGACGCACCTCAGACCCAGCGCCGGGGCGAGCTCGCGGGCGACGAAGCCGCGCGTCACGCCCTCAAGAATCCCGGCCTCGCTCGGCGGCGTGTAAAGCGTGCCGCCCTTGATCGCGAAGATGTTGTCGCCCGAGCCCTCGGTGACATACCCGTCGAGGTTGAGCATGATGACCTCGTCGCACCCGAAGTCGATCGCTTCGACCTTGGCGAGAATGTTGTTCAAGTAGTTCAGGCTCTTGACGCGCGGGTCGAGGCACGCGATCGGCGTCTTGGGCCGGTTCGCGACCACCACACGCATCCCCGTCTCGTACTGCTCGACCGGGAAAAGCCGGATCTGATCGGCGATGCAGATCACCCCGGCCGTGGGGCAGCGGCGCGGGTCGAGCCCCAGCGTGCCAAAGCCGCGCGTCACCACAAGCCGGATGTATCCCTCGTCGAGCTTGTTCACCTCGATGCAGCGGCGCTGGATGCGGACGATCTCTTCCATCGGCACGGGGATGGTCAGGCGGATCTGCTCCGCACAGTGGTAGAGCCGCTCCATGTGCTGCTTGCACTTGAAAATCTTGCCCTTGTAGACGCGGATGCCCTCGAAGATCCCGTCGCCGTAGAGCAGCCCGTGGTCGTAGACGCTGACGGTGGCCTGGCTCTTGGGAACCATCTTGCCGTTGACGTAGACGATGGGGAGGTCGGTCTTGCTCGCGGTGCCGTTGAGGTGGGCCGGGGCCTTGGCTTTGATCGGAGATTTGATCGCGGCCTTGCCAGCGGGCTTGGAAGTGGCGAGAACCGCGGAGGCCTTGCGAGCGGACGGTTTGGCGGCGGAACGCCCGGTGTTCCGGGCGACTTTCTTGCCGACCTTCTTGAGCGTGGAAGCGCGGGCCTTGGAACGCGGGGCAACCTTGGTCTTCACGGTCAAACTCCCTAGGAATACGGCCCGAAAAGCCTCGGGGCGTGCTGGCAGAATCGTCACGCGGGGCCGGTGTTGCCGGCACAGAGTCGGATAGTACGCGCTCGGGGAGGCGGGGGTTCGGATCACACGGCAACCCACGTCTCGCACGGAACCAGCACGTTCTCACGCCATAGGCGTGGCCGCCAGTAGCCGGGGGTCGCGGAGGCTTTGCGGAGCACCCCCGGAACGACCAACCGTTGATCCGACCCCGGAGGGGTCCCGGGCTGTAGCCACGGGTGGAGCGACGCGGCTCTGAGCGTCGCGGAACCCGTGGAAACTTTCCTTTCAATGTTCTTGCCCCGGGAGGGGCAAAGGAAAGAGCGGCACCTGAATCACACGTTTAGAAAATCCTTCGCCCCTTCAGGGCGAGAATGAATCACACAACATGTCCACGGGTTCCGCTCGCAGACTCGCTCCACCCGTGGCGACAACCCGACGCCCCGTCGGGGCGAAGAGATTTCCGATGCCTCCCACGCCTCTTGTGATTTTGGTACCCTTGCCTCTCAGCAGAATCCACCAATGCGAACAATCGTTTCTTTGCTCTGCACGCTGGCTTTTGCGCTGTTCTTCGGCGGTTGCGCACAGCCCGACATCGTACAACTCTCTCCAGACACCTACATGATCACGCGAGAGGATCATGGTGGCATCTTCGCATTTGATCGTGGCCATTTGAAGAGCGATGCGATCCGCGATGCGAACGCCTTTGCGGCAAAGCAGGGGAAGGTCGCTATTCCGTTGGCTGGAAAGGACCACCCCGTTGGCGTCCTCGGCGATTGGGCATCGTTTGAGTATCAACTCCGGGTTGTCGACAAGAACGACCCAGAGGCACGCCGAACGCACTTGGTTCCCGGCCCTGATGTGAAGGTCGAGCTGAACGAAAACATCAACGCGGACGTCCGCACCAAAGACTTGTCGGAAAAGAACCCAGACCTGTATGCCGAGTTGATAAAGCTGGATGATCTTCGGAAGAAGGGTCTGATCACGGATGCCGAGTTTGACGCACAAAAACAAAAACTGCTGAACCGTCCAAAGTAGAGCGCCCGCTCACACCGTCCTCACCTCGGCCCCCACGCGCTGCTTCATCAACTCCACCACCGACGCCACCTGCGGATCAACCTCTTCGTGCCGCAGCGTGCGGGCGGGGTCGCGGAAGCGCATGCGGAGCGTGAGGGATTTCTTCCCCACCCCCACTTGCGTGCCGCGGTACGTGCCGACGAAGTTGGTGGCCTCGAGGCGTTGGACGTGAGCGCCGCTCAGCGCCTCGGCCACCGTCGCCCACGTCACCGACTCGCCGACGATCAGCGACAGGTCGCGTTCGATCGCGGGGAACGCCGGCAGCGGCGTCAGGTGCGTGCGCGGCGGGTAGAACGAGAGCAGCGATTCGAGATGCAACTCGGCCGCGACCACGGGGGTTTCGATGCCGAAGTCCTTGAGCGTCGCGGCGGAGATCAGCCCGAGCGTGCCGATGGACTTGCTGCCGAGCTTCAGCCCCGCGAATGCGGCCGAGTCGTAGGCCTGGCAGGGCGGTTCCATCGCGACGACTTCGAGCGGCATCACGGGCCCGGCGACGGCGCGGCAGATGGACTCGATCGCGCCGCGCAACGCACGAACTCCGGTCTGTTTTTCGGAGAGGCCGACCTTCGCGCCAGAGCCGGCGTTGGGCACGTCGATCAACAGCCCAAGGTGGCGATGCTCGACGCTCACGCCGGGCTTGGGCGGCTTTGCGTTGCGTGTGGCATCATCCTTTGTTTCTCCGAACGTGGCGGCGAACTCGAAGAGCCGCACACCGCCCTCGGGCCTCGCGCCCGCGTCCTGGTTCGCACGACGGCACACCAGCAGGCTCGGGATAATGCTCGGGCGAAGCACCGGCTCCTCGCCGCGTCGCTCATCATCGACTTCGACCAGTTCGATCTCCGCGACCTTAAAGAGCTGCGCGTGCTTGCGGCCGACGAAGCTAAACGTCACCGTCTCGAAGAAACCCTGCCCGGTCAAGATCGCACCGACCTCGCGAATCGCCACCTCGCTCGGTTGCGGCGGACTGACCCGCACCGGGAGCATCTCACCGGTAGGAATAGTTTCCAGGCCGCGCAGGCGGGCGATCTCTTCGATCAAGTCGATCTCTCGCGTGAGATCAGGACGGTGCGGCGGAACGATGCAGCGGATCGCGTCCGTCGTTCGGCCGATCGGCTCGACCTCAACACCCACGGCCCGCAGGTGCTTGGCGATTTCCTGCATCTCCACCGCCGTGCCCATGATGGCCTGCACGCGCGCGGGGCGCAGACGGATGTCGGTTGCGTCAGCGGGCGGCTGACCTTGCGAGAGAACACCCTCGCAGAGTTTGCCACCGGCAACTTTCATGATCATCGCGACAGCCCGCCGGGCGGCGAACTCGATCGTGCGAGCGTCCACTATCCGCTCGAACCGATGCCCCGCGTCGGTGCGGATCTGCAAGCGACGGGCGGCCCGGCGCACCGTCACCGGGTCCCACGTCGCCATCTCGAAAACCACGTCGGTCGTGCTCGCGTCGACTTCGGAGTCCTGCCCACCGATCACGCCGGCGAGGCTCTGAGCGCGCGAAGCATCCGCGACAACCAACTCGTCGCTCCTGAGAACTCGCTTCTTCCCATCGAGCGTCGTGAGCGGCTCGTTGTCCTTTGCCCAGCGAACCCTCAGCGTCGCGCCCGCAAGTTTCTTGAGATCGAAGACGTGGCAGGGGTTGCCGAACTCGAAGGTGATGAAGTTGGTTACATCGACGACGTTGTTGATCGAGCGCTGCCCGACGGCTTCGAGGGCCTGCACCAGCCAATCCGGGCTGGGGCCGATCTTCACGCCGCGGATGACGCGAGCGGTGAAAAGCGGACAGACGTCGTGGAGAGGGTTGTCGAGAACCAGCGCGTCGGCGACCGGACCGCCGGTGGTGGCCGGGGAGTCAAAGACCGGCAGCACGAGCGCTCGCCCGGTCTTCGCGGCCACTTCACGAGCCAGACCGAGGTGGCTCAGGCAGTCGCCGCGGTTACTGGTGATCTCGACGTCGAGCTTGGTGTCGCCGTTGGGGAGCGTTTCGCGCGATTCGATGGGGAACCCGGCCTCGATCAGCGCACGCTGGGCGTCGTCGGCACTGACTGCGGCGGGCTGGAGGTACTGGTTGAGCCACGCGAGGCTGATATTCATGGGGCGGAAGGATAGCGAGACACAAGCCCGTACACTCTGTCGATGCGACCCCGCCGCTGCACACCCGCCGCCCCGCTCTTCACGCTCGCCGCGTGCCTACTCGCGCTTCCCCCCGGCTGCGGGTCCGTTCCGGTCGACGGCATCGGCCCCCCGCCAGACTTTGCGATCAGCGTCACCGTCTCCGACCGACCCAAGGCGACCGCCTCGCCCAACCGCCCCCGCGCCCTGCGCCCCGCCAGGTACATCGTCGAACCCGACGGGCTGCTCCGGGCCTCGATCGGGCCCGGCTCGCTCACGAGCACGTTCCCGCCCCCCATGCGACACCTCTCAACGTCGCAGGTCGCGGATCTTTGGGCCTTGGTTGACAAGGCCGGGTACCTCCAGCAAGACCCGTCCTCGCAATCGGCCGATGCCGAAACCACGACCGCCACGGTCGCGCGCCCGACCGCACTCGTCTATGTCGCGGGGGCGAACCAACGCCGCACATTCCAAGTACCGCTGGAATCACCCCCGGGGGTGCCCACGCGAGCGCTGGTTGATCGTCTGGCCGAACTCGCCTGGATCACCGAGGCAAGCGATCCGCTGAAATGATCCAACGCACTTCGCGCGTCCC
>JBGAOD010000129.1:0-10091 GCA_044221955.1 Phycisphaerales bacterium
CGTGCATCACGGCGCCGCAGCACAGGAAGAGCAGGGCCTTGAAGAACGCGTGCGTGAGCACGTGGAACGCCGCGCCCACGCTCGACAGCACGCCCAGCCCCGCGAACATGTAGCCCAGCTGGCTCACGGTCGAGTACGCCATGATCCGCTTGATGTCGAACTGCGACATGCCGATCGTGGCCGAGAGCAGGGCCGTGAGCGCCCCGGTCCACGCGACGATCGGCAGGGCGTACGCGCTGCACAGGAACAGCGGGTACGTGCGAGCGACCAGGAACACGCCCGCCGTCACCATCGTCGCGGCGTGGATCAGCGCCGACACGGGCGTCGGGCCTTCCATGGCGTCGGGCAGCCACACGTACAGCGGCAGCTGCGCGCTCTTGCCGAACGCCCCCACCATCAGCAGGATCGGGATGAGCTGCACGCTCCAGGGGATCTGGTCCAGGTGCCCCTGGCGCAGCGCCTCGATGTACGGACCGGCCTTCTCGAAGATCGCGCCGTACTCGAGCGAACCAAACTGCACGAAGCACAGCATCACGCCCAGGGCCAGGCCGAGGTCTCCGATGCGGTTGACGATGAACGCCTTCTTGGCCGCGGCAACCGCCGACGGCTTCTTGTAGAAGTACCCGATCAGGAGGTACGAGCAGAGGCCCACGCCCTCCCAGCCCAGGTACAGGAGCAGCAGGTTGTCGGCCATCACCAGGGCCGCCATCGAGAAGACGAACAGGCTGAACGCGGCAAAGAACCGGCAGTAGCCCTGCCCCACGTCGCCGGCCATGTACTCGCTGGCGTAGAGCGCGATCAGCGTGCCCAGCCCCGTCACAAACAGCATCCACAGCACCGTCAGCGAGTCGATGTACACGCCAAAGTTCGCCAGCAGCGACTGCTCCCCGCTCCCGCCCGCGTTGATAGAGGTGTACCAGTGAACGTTGAGCCACTCAAACCCCACCGCCACGCTCGGATTCGCAACCGCCGCGCTCGAAACCTGCACGAACAGGTTGACCGTCAGCCCGAACGCCGCCCCAAGGCTCAGCACCGTAATCCACGCCGGAAGCTTCGACTTCACCTTCAACGCCGCGCACAACCCGCACAGCGCGAACGCCACCAGCGGCAGAATCGGGATCAGCAACGCCCAACTCGGCCCCGCGGGCAGCACCGCCGCCGCGTGCTGGCCAACCTGCTGACCGGCCTGCTGCGCCGCCTCGCCCGCCATCAGCATCATGTCCGAAGCGGTGGGCTCGGGTGACACGGCTTCTTGAATGAGGCTGAGATCAAGCACGTCGTGAGGTCTCTTTCAGAGATCGCCTGTCCAGGCAGGGTGTCGGACCAAAGAACTCCAAACCACGGGCCAATCAGCCCTTCATATCAGAAAACTCATCCGCGTCCAGCGACTCACGCCGACGGAACAGCAGCACCACCAACGCCAACGCCATCGCAGCCTCCGCCGCCGCAACCGTCAGAACGAAAATCACAAACGTCGAGCCCGTGTGGTTCAGGTGGTACCGACTGAACGCCACCAACGCGATCCCCGCCGCCTGGAACATCAACTCCGTACACAGGAACATGATGATCAAGTTCCGCCGCGTCAAAAACCCGATCAGCCCGATCACGAACATCGCCGCCGAAACAAACAGGTAGTGACTCAGCGTCGGAGCCGCGATCGCCACCGGCCACCCCGTCTGCGCGACCAACATCGAAACTCCCGTCATCGCGCACCCCCGGCCACGTTCCTCAACTCCGGCGAATCCGCGTCGGGGTCCGCCAGCCGCTGCGCGTGACGCATCTTCGCGTCCTCATCAATCTGCACCTGCTTGCGGCTCAGAACCACCGCGCCCAGCATCGCCATCAACAAAATCACGCCCGCGATCTCAATCGACCCCGGATGGTCCCGCAGCAGCGTAAACCCAAGCGCCTCCACGTTCTTCACCTTCAAATCCGCCGGCCATTCCGAACCCGAAATCGTCCGAACCGCCCCCGTCGAATCCTTGACCTTGACCCAAGGCCCCTCACCCAAAGGCGAGATCGCGTACCCATCCCCAACATCCGCCTTCGCGAGCGATTCGTCAGCCTTCAAAAGCCCATGATCCCGCAGGGAGTTCTCCACTTTCTTCGGCATGAACACCAGCAGCGCCGAGTCCGAACTCGCCGTCCCGACCGGCTTGATCGCGGAAGCTCCCGAAAACAGCATCGTCGAAAGAGCCGCCAGCATCACGAACCCGCAGACCGTCGCCGCGACCGGCTCCCGGCTCGCCGTGTCGTACTCCGCCAGCAACTCCACGCCCTCATCCGTCGGGGCCTGCGTCGCCAGCATGATCACGAAAAGGTACGTAATAAGGATCGCGCCCGCGTACACGATCACCAGCGCGAACGCCATGAACTCCGCCGACAAGATCAGAAACAGCCCCGCCGACGAAATGATCGTCAAAATGAAGTACAGCGCCGCGTACACCGGGCGGGGATGCGTCACCACTCTCAACGCCCCGCCCAGCGAGATCAACGAAAAAACGTAGAAATACACGTTCGGAAGATGTGAGGGCGACTTCAGGCCCATCCCCAGCAGCACCAAACCTCCCGCCGCCGACGCGAAGATCGCACCAAAGATCTGGACCGATCGCTTCCCACGCGGCAACGCCATGCACACGCCGACCGCGCCCAGAGCACACGCCGCGTAAAAAATGATGGGGTTGATGATCGAATCCACGAGTTCTCGCGCCGGGACAAAGTCAGAACCACCACCGGATGTCGTTGGCCGGTGATGGGGGTCAGGATAGTGTGGTGTTCGGCTTTCTTCAACCGGACCGAAAACTCATCTCCGACACCGCCGTTCCGTCCCAGGCGTACGTTCCCCTCCGTGACCACCCCCGCCCACGCACGATTCACGCAGTTCCCTCGCGACCTCGCCGCCCGCGCTCGCAACACACGCCTCGGCCCAAACGTCCCCGCGCTCCTCGCCCACCCCGACTGGACCACGCCCGCCCCCGTTGTCCTCTGGATGCACGGCCGCACTGCCAACAAGGAACTCGATCCCGGCAGATACCTCCGCCTCATCCGCGCCGGAATCGCAGTCTGCGCCATCGACCTCCCGGGCCACGGCGAACGAGCCGACCCCGCAATGCAGGCCCCCGAACGCACGCTCGACACCATGCACGCGGCCCTCGCAGAAGTCAACGCGATCATCGCCGCTCTCTCAGCCCCCGAGTTCGCCGGCGTCTTCGATACCGCCCGCGTCGGCATCGGTGGGATGTCACTCGGCGGCATGACAACCCTCCGCCGACTCTGCGATCCCCACGCGTTCAAGTGCGCCGCCGTCGAAGGCACCACCGGCTGGCTCGACGGACTCTACCGCCCGCGCGAAAACGCCCTGTCCGCTCGACAACGCTGGACCGCAGACCACTCCCCCGGGCGAATCGCAGAGATGGACCCCGCCCAGCACCTCAAACACTTCGCGCCCATCCCTCTCCTCGCCGTCCACTCCGAGGCCGACCAGATGGTCCCCTTCGAGGGCCAGCAGGAGTTCATCGCCCGCCTTCGCGCCCACTATGCCGCGCGCGCCGCGGACCCGCGACTCATCACGCTCATCTCGTGGCCAGAAACCGGCGCACCCCAAGAACACGTCGGCTTCGGACGCTTCTCAAACGACGCCAAAAACGCCCAGGTCGACTTCTTCGCCGCGCACCTCACCCCGATCCGCCGCGAAGACAACCCATGATCATCCGTGCCCCGTCTGCATCCTCTCGATCGCCTTGGCCACCGCCGCCGTCCGCGTCGGAACGCCAAGCTTGTGCAGAATGTTCTCAACGTGCTTCTTGGCCGTCAGTTCGCTGATACCCAAAATCAGCCCGACCTCGGGGTTGGTCTTCCCTTCCGTCAGCCATCGGAGCACCTCGGCCTCACGCCGCGTCAGCCCCAGCGCGAGAAGCTCTGCCAGCGGGTCGTCCGACCGTCCCTGCTCCACGAAAAAAACGGTGAACTCCTCGGGCGTGCCCTTGATCGGCGCGATGTACGCCGTGACCCAGCGCCCCGCACGGTTGTACCGCTGAGGCCGAGGCGTCCGCCCCGAAAGCCGCTTCTCAAACTCATCCAGCCACGTCGCTGGGATCGTGCCAACCGACGCCCCCCGCCCCAGGCACGCCCGAAGGTGATCCAGCCCGATGTCCGTCGATCGAAGAATCGCCCCAGAGCGATCGCACACAATCCACGAGCAACTGACGATCGGCACACGCCCGCGTTCAACCGGCAACAACCCCCCGTTCTCACGCACCAGCCGCGCCGTCGCGGCGTCCATATGCCGGGCGATCGTCGTCAGAAGCACGCCCTCCTCACTCGAAAAATCCTCCCCGCTCGATCGCGCGGCGCTCAGCCGGTACCCATACCGACCCGGGTTCAAGCTGCTCAGGAGCCAGCGGATCCCTAGCGGACGCCACGCCAGGTTGAACAGATCCGTGTCTGTAAAAGACTGTCGATCCACAAACTCGCTGATCGTGCCCGCACGCTCCAGCCTCAGCCGGAGCCGATTGCTGTACACGGGGTCCTGCGTCGCGTGCTCCAGCAGACGGTCTGTGAATCCCTCCCAGTCAGCCCCGTGAGACGAACGCCACAGACGCCCCCCCGACGGCATCGTCGCCGCCAGCCCAACCAACGCCCAATCACACGGCGCAAGGTCCGCTACCGCCGCCAGCGTGACTTCCGACAGCGCATCAAAGTCACGCACCCCGTGCATCTGCACGGTCCAATCCGTCAGCCGCTGGATCTGCGAACCGCTGAGCACCGACGCAGCCTCCCGCCGAGCGAGCAGCGGGCGCACCGAACGCCCACCGACACGCGGCCGGTCTGATTCAATGCTCCAAACCTACAACGGATTCCCAAAGAAGCAAGGAGAGCAGCGGGGAGCCCGCGGGGTCGCTCGAAATAGGCTCTCTCTAACCTACCTCGCTTGCGCAGACTCCCCGCCGAATTCTCCTTCCGTCGGGGAGTGTGACAATTTATCGGCGGCGACGGCCAACCACCGCACCACCGGCGAGCAGCAGCATTGTCGAGGCCGGCGCGGGGACGACGGAGTACGTCAGCGAGCCGACCGATACGCCCAGGTCGCCGTCCACGCCGCCGGTGAAGGCCACGAGGTCGAGCGTTTCACCGGGGCGGCCGATGGGAAGGACTTCGATGATGCCGCGGGTCAGCGGGTTGTCCGAGACACCGCCAATGAGGTCAAGGAACTCGGGGGAATCGAACGTGCCGAAAGCGGCGACGAGGGTTGCTTCCGAATAGCTGAAGTAGTCGCTGATGCGGTGCCCGACGCCCTCGCCCTGCCGGAAGGCCATGATGATGCTGGTGTCGGTGACGTCGCCGCCGCTGTTCTTGGTGAGGATTCGGCCGTAATACCCGAAGAACTTGTAATCGTCGAGCGTCGCGGGCGGGAAGACTTCTTCGTAGCTGATGACGGCGCCGGGCGAGGCGACGTCGTCGAGCTGGCCGCCGGTGGAGAGGCTGTCGGGCGTCGTCTTGAACATCGCCGACTGGCCCGTAAGCTGGTACGACCCGTCGGGCGGGCTGGCGAGGGTGACGCCGATCGAGATGATGTCGGCCTGGGCGCTGGCGGCGAGCAGAGTCGCGGCGAGACCGGCTGAAAGAGTCGCAAACAAAGGCACTTTGTTATCGGAAACTCGAGCACGCATCCGTGTCCTCCTGGTAGGCCCTTCGGGGCGCGGCCATCACGCAAGGCCTGTCCTTTGGGCTTGAGGAGTATCGTGGTGTTGCGTGCGAGAGTGAATACGCCGAGTGGCGTAGAGCGCGGCGGAACATTCAAGCCCGCCGCTTCTTCTTCACCACGGGTAACACGGAGTGGCACGGAGATGGATTCGGATCGGGCTCTTCTCCAACCCCTGCACGCCGCTCTCGCTCGGTGGCTCTCCGTGTCGCGCCGTGCTGAATGAGTCTCACGTCCGCCCGAAGAGTTTTTCGAGTTCTTTGATGGTGAGCCGGATCGACGTCGGCCTCCCGTGCGGGCAGTTGCTCGAGCGCTCCACCGCGTCGCGCAGGCCGACGAGGGTGCCCAGCTCACTCTCGCTGAGCTGGTCGCCGGCCTTGACCGCGGCCTTGCAGGCCATCATGTCGAGAACCTCGCGCAGGGTCTGCTCGTCGCCCGGAACGAACGAATCGCTCTCGGCCCGTTCGAGCAGGTCGGCGAGGAATGGCAGCGGATCGACGCCGCGATCGAAGAGGAAGGTTGGGAACGAGTGAACGGCCAGCGTTTTCGGGCCGAGCGCTTCGGCGTGGACGCCGAGGCGATCGAGAAGCGGGCGGAGCTCGTCGAGCTTGGCGAGTTGCGTTGGTGTTGCCGGGACGGCGACGGGGGTGAGGAGGCGTTGGCTTTCGAGCCCGCCGTCGAGCACGCGGGCGAGGAGGTGCTCGAACATGACGCGTTCGTGCAGGGCGTGCTGGTCGATGATGAGCACGCCGTGCTCGTCCTGAGTCAGTAGAAAACTCTTGTGGACCTGCAGCACGCGGGACGCGGGTTTGGGCTCGGGGAAGGGAGTGCTGTTCGAGTTCGCGAGCTCAACGGCGAACGACGAACCGTCCGAACCATTGCTTGACGCTTCGTGCAGAGTTTCGTGTGATGTCTCCTTCGCGGCCGCCGGTGGGTTGGCGTTCATCGCGCTGCGGATCGCGTCGTAGCTGATCGGCGATTGCGACTGCGGCGGGCGTCTGAAGAAATCCGCGAAAGCGCGGGCCGAATCGGCGGTGGGGGGCGCGGGGGTGTCGGGCCCAAAGCTTGAAGGCGTGGCGTACTCGGGTTGAATGGCGCGGTCGCCGAAAACGATCGGCGCGGGACGCGCGCCGAACGGGTTGCTCTGGCCCGGAGCATTCCCGTTGAAACTCGGCGGGATGTTGGGCGTGAGGTCGTGGGCTCGGAGCGTTCGGCGCACGGCCTGCAGGACTGTGCCGTGGATGAGCGAGCCGTCGCGGAAGCGGACCTCGGCCTTGGCGGGGTGGACGTTCACATCCACGGCCTGGGGGCTCATTTCGAGCATGAGCACGGCGGTGGGATACCGCGAGGGTTCGATGAGGCCGCGGAACGCTTCAGCGAGGGCGTGCTGGATCGTCCGATCGCGGATGGCCCGCCCGTTGACGAAGATGTGCTGCGATTTGTTGGTCGCGCGCGCGAGGCTCGGACGACCAACCAGACCCCAGAGCGCGATGCCGCGGTTGTCGTCGAACTGGTCGGCCGAGACATCGAGGAGTTCGCTCGAGAGTTCTTTGCCGAGGATCGCGACGGCGCGGTCGCGCGGCGATTGCGCCGGAGGAAGATCGAGAACCGATCGGCCGTCGCAGGTGGCGGCGAAGGAGACGTGGGGGCGTGCCATCGCGAGTTCGCGGAGCGTGTCAAGGCAGCGGCCTTGCTCGGTGGCGACGGTTTTGAGGAACTTGCGCCGCGCGGGTGTGTTGAAAAACAGCGTGCGGATCGTGATCGAGGTCCCGACCGGCCCGGCGGCCGGGCGGGGTGGTTGGACCTGATCGCCCTCGCCCTCGAGCACGGTGGCTGAAGAATGCTCGACGGTGCGAGAACGGATCGAAAAACGCGAGACGGAGGCGATCGAGGCGAGGGCCTCGCCGCGGAAGCCGAGGGTGGCGATGCGGTCGAGGTCTTCGGGGTCGGCGATTTTGCTGGTGGCGTGGGGGGCGACGGCGAGGGGGAGGTCGTCGGGGTGGATGCCCTGGCCGTCGTCGCTGATGCGGACGAGCTCGGTGCCGCCGAGTTCGAGATCGACGGTGATGCGCGAGGCCCCGGCGTCGAGCGCGTTTTCGACGAGTTCCTTGACGACGGAGGCGGGGCGTTCGACGACCTCGCCGGCGGCGATCTGCGAGGCGAGGAGCGCGGAGAGTGGTTTGATGCGGGGGGGCACGGGGGATGATAAGGGTGTTCCACGTGGAACACGTCGGGGTTTGTGCGCACGGGGCGGGTGCTTACAGTTTGTCCATGTCGATCTTTGCGAAAATCATTTCCGGGCAGATCCCGTGCCACAAGGTGTACGAGGACGCGCAGGTTTTTTCGTTTTTGGACATCAACCCGCTGAGCCGGGGGCACACGCTGGTGGTGCCTAAGGAGCCGGCGGTGACGCTGGACCAGTTGTCGGACGAGGCTTCGGCGGCGATCGGGCGGGCGTTGCCGCGGATCTGTCGGGCGGTGCTGGCGGCGACGGGGGCGAAGGCATTCAACATTTTGCAGAACAATGGGGCGTTGGCTCATCAGGCGGTGATGCACGTGCATTTTCACGTGATTCCCAGGTACGAGCGTGGGCAGAGTGGCGGGTCTGGGTTGGGATCTGGGTTGGGATCGGGGTTGGGGATCGGGTGGGATGCGGGGTCGCTTGTTCGGGCGGCTGGGGCGGAGCTGGCCGGGGCGATCGCGGCGGGTGTGCGCTGATCGTCGTTGATGGAGGTGAAGACGACGTGGAGAAGTGGTAGGGGCAGGTTGAAAACCTGCCCCGCTAGACATGGAAGAGCTGGATTGTAGAGCGGGATTTGATTGGCTCGGGAGCGCGGGGGGATTACACTTGCGGCTCACGAATCTGTTCTTCGGGGGGGTACTGGACAGGCCCCGCCGCCCGACATGGGAAGTTTCTGTCCGCGTTCTTGTTCGAGCCCCTCATGCAACCCAACGCTGATACGACCTCGTCCGCTCCCCGTCCCTCGTCTTCTGCGCCCTCTCGGCCGACCGCTGACGCGTTGTCGTCGGAGATGGAGGCGGAGATCGCTGCGGCGATGACGGAGATGGATCGTGTTGCACCTCCCGCGCCCAAGCCGGCGGCGGGCGCGAAGCCTGCGATCCGTGGGCCGCGCGTTGTGCAGGCGGGGCGTGAGCACCGGACGGGCAAGGTCGTGTCGGTGGGGCCGAGCGATATCTTTGTGGAGTTCGGGCCGAAGGAGCTGGGTGTGGTTCCGCGGCTGGGATGGCCGGACGATCAACTCCCGAAGAAGGATGATTCGATCGAGGTCGTGGTTGATCGGTTCGAGCCGACAGAATCGCTGTTTCTGTGCTCGCGTCCTGGGTCGGTGCAGAAGGCCGACTGGGAGCTGCTGGAGCCGGGTCAAACGATCCAGGCCAAGGTGACGGGCGTGAACAAGGGCGGGCTGGAGCTTGAGGTGGCGGGGCACCGCGCGTTCATGCCGGCCAGCCAGATCTCGCTGGACCGCATCCCGGACCTGAACGTCTTCGTCGGCGAGAAGCTGACATGCACGGTGACGAAGATCGAGCGGATGGGGCGTGGGAACATCGTGCTGTCGCGGCGCGACATCATCGAGGCGGAGCGCAAGCAGACGGCCGAGAAGCTGAAGGCGACGCTGGCCGAGGGTCAGGTTGTTGAGGGTGTGGTTCGGAAGATCATGCCGTTCGGCGCGTTCGTTGATCTGGGCGGCGTGGACGGGCTTATTCACATCACGGACCTGAGCTACGACCGGATGGGCTTTGGCGAGAAGGCCGTGTCGAAGTACTTGAAGGAAGGCGAGACGGTCAAGGTCCAGATCATGAAGCTGGACTGGGAGAACAACCGGGTTGCGCTCGGGTACAAGCAGATCCAGGGCGACCCGTTTGCAACGGCGATCAACAGCATCACCGAGGGCAGCGAGGTGACGGGTCGGGTGGTGCGGATCGCGGAGTTCGGGGCGTTTATCGAGTTGGCCCCGGGCGTTGATGGGCTCGTGCATATTTCGGAGCTGGACCACAAGCACGTGGCGAAGGTTGATGACGTGCTGAAGCAGGACCAGGTGATCCAGGCGAAGATTTTGAAGATTGACAAGGAGACGCGGCGGATCTCGCTGAGTCTGAAGGCATTGAAGCCGCTGCCGGAGATCAAGATTGGCGAGGGGGACAAGCCGGAGGCGGCGGGTCGTGGTGGTCCCGGGGGCGCGGGAGGTTCGGGCGGTGGCCGTGGTGGATCTGGCGGTGGTCGGGGCGGGTTTGGTGGTCGTGGCGACAAGAACCTGCAGGGCCGATCTTTGGAAGAGATTCAGAAGGAAACGCCGCTGCTTCGCCGGATGCGTGAGAAGTCGCACCAGATGAAGTTCAAGGGCGGGCTTGGTTGATGTGGTTGTTGAGA